>NZ_JBIBHJ010000010.1:120648-335022 GCF_042956945.1 Streptomyces sp. NPDC008150
GGCGGGGGCTGCCCCGCCGGCGCCCGGGCCCGGGGCCCCGGGGCCCGGCCCCCCCCCCCCCCCCCGCGCCGCCCCGGGGGCCGGGGGCCCGGGTTAAACGCGGGGCCCCCCGGCCGCCGTTCGCGTCCCGGGCGGGGCCGGGGCTCCGACTCCCGTGTGCCGGAAGGGGGTTCAGGACGTCGTGACGTGGTCCTGCGACGGCCGGCGCAGCAGCGGGCGCGGCACGGTGGCGCCCGGCACGGCGGCGGTGTTCGCGGCGCGCTCGGTCGGCGCGGCACCAGCCTCGAGCGCCAGCACGGCGGCGACCGGGTGCTCGGCGTCCTCCAGCGGACCGGGGGCCTCCTCGGCCGCGGGGGAGCCGTGGCCGGGGGAGGGCACCGTTGCCGTTGCCGTTGCCGTTGCCGTTGCCGTTGCCGTTGCGGGGAGCGGGGCGGTCACCGGCGCGGTGCCGGACGCCAGTTGGACCGCGGCCGGCGTCACCCGGGTGAGCAGGACCACGCCCCACGACGCGAGCCCCGCGCCCACCAGCGCCAGCAGCACACCGGCCGCCCCGCCCCGCAGCCGCTCGTCCAGCAGGCAGATGCCGATCGCGGCGGCGGCCACCGGGTTGGCCAGCGTCACCACGGCGAGCGGTGCGCCGAGACCGCCCCGGTAGGCGACCTGCGACAGGAGCAGACCGCCCGCCGCGAACAGCGCGACGAGCACCGCGACCCCGACCACCTGCCAGCTCAGCAGGGACTGCGAACGGTCGGTCGCCGCGACCGTCACCGTCTGGGTCAGCGCGGAGGCGACACCCGACGCGAAGCCCGACGCGGACGCGTGCCGCAGTCCCGGGCGTGCGCCCGGCCGGCACAGCAGGCCGATCAACGCGGCCGTCGTCCCCGCGACGGTCAGCGCCTCGGGCACGCCCAGCACCCTGTCCGGCGCCGAACCCGACGCCGAGACCAGCAGCGCGGACAGTCCGGCGAGGGTGAGCGCGGTGCCCCGCCACTCGGCGGCGAGCACCGGCCGGCCCGCCACGCGGGCACCCATCGGCACGGCGGCGACCAGGGTCAGCGCGCCCAGCGGCTGGACGACCGTGAGCGTCCCGTACTTGAGGGCCACGACGTGCAGCAGCGCGGCGGAGGCGTTGAGCGCCACCGACCACCACCAGGCGGCCGCGCCCAGCAGCCGGCCCACGCCCGCGCCCGGCGAGCGGGACGCCAGGCGTTCCTGGGCGACGGCCGCGGCGGCGTAGGCGACGGCGGAGAAGAGCGACAGGACCACGGCGACGAGGGTGGCGTTCACCGGCCGACCCCCACGAGGTCACGGCCGACGGCCTCGGCGGGCAGCCGCTCGTTCCCGGGCGGCCGGGCGGACCCGCTCGGGCGGTGCGGCGGGTGCACCACCGCGAGCGCGATCCCGAGCAGGGCGGTCACCACGATCGTGTCGGCCCAGTAGTGGTTGGCCGTGCCGATTATCACGACGAGCGTGACCAGCGGATGCAGCAGCCACAGCCAGCGCCACCGCGAGCGCGTCGCGGCGATCAGGCCGATCGCCACCATCAGCGCCCACCCGAAGTGCAGCGACGGCATCGCCGCGAACTGGTTGGAGAGGTGGTCGGTCTGCGGCGGCCCGTACACCGACGGCCCGTACACGTGCCCGGTGTCCACCAGGCCCGCGGCGGCCAGCATCCTCGGCGGCGCGAGCGGGAACGTGAGGTGCAGCACCAGCGCGGCCGCGGTCAGCGCCGCCAGCACCCGGCGCGCCCAGACGTAGTGCCCGGGGCGCCGCAGGTAGAGCCACACCAGGAAGGCCAGGGTCGCCGGGAAGTGCACGGTCGCGTAGTAGGTGTCGGCGACGCGTACGAGGGTGTGGCTGTGCAGCAGCAGCGACTGCACCGACCCCTCGCCGGGCAGCCGGAGCGTGCGTTCCAGGTCCCAGACGTGGTGGGCGTTGCGGAAGGCCTCGGTGGTGTGGCCGGCCACCAGCTGGCGGCCGAGCTTGTACACGAGGAGAAGTCCGGTGACGAGCAGAAGCTCCCGGACGAGCGGCGGCCTGGCCGTGGCATCGTGCAGTGCCCCTGCAGGCTCGGATCGGGATGTCATCCCCCGCCCCTTTGCTGACGGTCGTGCGTGGGTGGAACTGGACCGCCGCGGAGCGGACGAACCATCGATACGAGGACGTACCGATACGCCAGTGTACCGATACGATTGTGTACCGGTACACTGGCGTATCGATACAGGCACACTTGAGTTTGGAGCTCGCGGGACGGGCCCCGGACAAGGAGATGAGTCGATGACGTCGCAGGCCGCGGAGGAACCGGAATCGGTTGTCGCCACGCGCCGCTCGAAGCTGACGCGGGAGCGTGAGCAGGAGTTCTTCGACGCCGTTCTCGACCAGATCCGCGAATGCGGCTACGAAGCCGTCACCATGGAGGGCGTCGCGTCCACCACGCGGTGCAGCAAGTCCACGCTCTACCGGCAGTGGCAGACGAAACCGCAGTTCGTGGCGGCCGCCCTGCGGTCGGGACGGCAGGTCCGTTTCGACGGCATCGACACCGGCTCGCTCGCCGACGACCTGCGGCTCGCGGCACGCGCCGCGGGCGACTGGTCGGTGAAGGACACCAAGCTCCTCCAGGCGCTCGGGCACGCGGTCATGCAGGACAAGGAGCTGGCGCTCGCCCTGCGCGAGGCGGTCGTCGAACCGGAGATCGCCGCGCTCCAGGAGATCGTCCGGCGCGGTGTCGCCCGCGGCGAGATCGCGGCGGACCAGCCGGCGCTGGAGTACGTGCCCGCGCAGATGTTCGGCGTGCTGCGCGTGCGGCCCGTGCTGGAAGGGAAGTACGCGGACTCGGAGTACCTGCTCCGGTTCGTGGAGGCCGCCGTGCTGCCGGCACTCGGCCTCACCTAGGACTCAGGCCGCCGAACCCGGGATGACCGGTCGGCGGCCTGCCCGCGCCGCACCGTGGGGACGGGGGCGGCGCGCACCCCCGGCCGGGCCGGGTTCCTCTGGAGCGGAGAGGAACCCGGCCCGGCCGAACGGAAGCGGGGCCCGGCTTGCCGCCGGGCCCCGCTTCTCGTCCGTCCGCTTCCGTGCCGGCGGCCGTCAGACCTTCTGGCCGTCGCCGCCGCCCGTCGACGCCTGCTTGATGCCGTTGGTGATGGTGTCGATCACCGACTGCTCCTCACCGACGTCCACGCCGAAGCGGACGACGACCATCTCGCCGGACACCGAGGGCGACGGGAACGCGAGCGACTCGACGTAGCCGTCCGATCCCTTGCTGGTGACCGCCTTCCAGCGCACGAGGTAGCCCTTCTGCCCCGCGACCGTCACGGCCTTGGAGTCCAGCACCTGGTGCGAGCTGATCCTGCCGTAGGTCGTGCCGCCGTACGACTCCTTCGCGTTGGCCGCGATGTCGGCCTTGGCGACCGCCTCGGCCGTGCTGCCGGACGTGCCGAGAACCTGCGCGGGCGCCGAGTACGCGCCGCCCTTGGTGCAGGACTTCGACGTGTCCCCGGGGCACTTGTACGAGCTGTTCGACGTGACCTGGGCACCCACGCTGAGCTGCTGGCCGTACCAGTCGTCCGGGATGGGGAGGCTGATCCCGGAGACCGGGTCGGTCACCGAACCGCTCTCGATCTTCGGTGCCTCGGAGCCCTCCGGGGCGGGCGACTCGCCCGTGCCGCCGGACCCGTCGGAACCGCCCGTGCCGCCCGTGCCGCCCTGGCCGTCGGTACCGCCCTGGCCGCCGAAGGGCCCGCCCTGCCCGCCGGAACCCTCCTGCCCGCCCGCCCCGTTCTGGCCGCCCGGCACCTGCTGCGAGCTGCCGGCCCGGTCGCTGTTCCCGCTGTCCTTGCCGAGCGCGTACACCGAGACACCGACGGCCGCGAGCACCACGACGGCCGCCACGACGGCGATGCCGGTCCGCAGGCCCCTGCGGGAGGCCGGGGGCTTGGCGGGATACGCCAGGTAGTCCGGATACGCCCCGGGGGCCGGGGGTGCGGGAGGGCCCCAGGCACCGGCCGCGTCCGCGGTCCGGGTCCGGTCCGTCCACGTGTTGCCGTCCCACCAGCGCTCGGCTGCGGGACCGTCACTTGTCTGCCCGGGGTCGGGGTACCAGCCGGGGGGAGTCGCCTGCGTCATGACACCACCGTATGAGGCGTCGGTGAAAGGCGGATGAGAGGACCCCGTTCCCCGCGCGGTTCCCCGCGCGGCGGGTCCTCGCGGCAGCCCGTCCCGTCCGCGGATCCGGCCCCCATACCGCGTCGTCACCCATTACGGCAAGAGGTCCGGGGACCCGCCCCAGGACCGGTGGCCAAGGACTACTCTCAAGGTCGATACGTCGTTTCGGGCGACTCGGGAGGGGACGGGATGACCCAGGCACGGCCGGCCGCGACCGCCTCGGCTCCCCTGCTGGAGCGTGAGCGCGAACTGGGCGCCGTCGTGGCGGCAGTTGAGGCTCTGTGCGCCGACGAGGCCGCATCCGGCGGGGTGTTGGTGGTTCGCGGCGAGGCGGGACTCGGCAAGACGGCCCTCCTGTCGGAGGCGCGCCGCATCGCCGAGGCCCGCGGCTGCAAGGTCTGGACGGCACGCGGCGCGGAGACCCTGCGGTCCGTACCGTTCCACGTCGTACGGCAGTTGCTCCAGCCCGCGCTGGTCTCGCTCACGGAGGACGAGGCCCGCCAGTACCTCGACGACTGGTACGACATCGCCGGCCCCGCCCTCGGCATAGCGGAACCCGGCGGCTCGCACGCCGACCCGCAGGCGGTGTGCGACGGCATGGTCGAGGCGGTGCGCCGGCTTGCGACGGCCGAGTGGCCCCTGGTGCTGCTGATCGACGACGCCCACTGGGCCGACCAGGAGACCCTGCACTGGCTCGCCGACTTCGCCGAACGCCTGGAAGACCTCGCCGTGTTGGTGATCGTGGCCCGCAGGCCGGGCGACGTCGGCGGGGCGAGCGCGGGGCACCTCGACCGGATCACCGCCGTGGGCCGGCCCGTCGGCACCCTCAGCAGACTGACCCCCGACGCAGCCGCCGACCTCACCCGCGCCCGGCTCGGCCGCCGCGCGGACGACGCGTTCTGCCGCGAGGTGTGGGCGGTCACCAACGGCAACCCCTACGAGGCCGTGGAACTCCTCGCCAAGGTCAAGGAGAGCGGGATCGAGCCCGTCGAGGCCGAGGCCGCCGAACTGCGCGAACTGAACCGCGCGGCCCGCGGCGGCGGCCTGGTCGCCCGGCTGGAGGAACTGGGCATCGACGCCACCCGGTTCGCCTGGGCGGCCGCGATCCTCGGCACCGGCATCTCCGTCGACCTCGCGGCCCAACTCGCCACCATGCAGCGCCGGGACGCCCTGCGCTGCGCCGAACTCCTGCGCTCCGCCCGCATCCTGACCTCACCGGACGCGTCGGACGGCAGCGCGGCGGACGGCGACCTGGAGTTCATGCACCCGCTGATCGCCACCGACGTCTACAACTCGATACCGCCCGGGATGTGCACCGCGATGCACGGCATCGCCGCACAGATCGTCACCGACTCCGGACGCGGCGCGGCCGCCGCCTCCCGCCACCTGCTCCAGGTCCACCCGGACGACGACCAGGAAGTCGTCGCCCAACTGCGCGACGCCGCCCGCGAACACCTCGCCGTCGGTGCGCCCGACGCGGCCCGCCGCTGCCTGGAACGCGCCCTCAAGGAACCGCCGCACCCCCGCGCCCACGCCCAGGTCCTCTACGAACTCGGCTGCGCCACCCTGCTGACCGCCCCCGCGACCACCATCGGCCATCTGCGCGCCGCCCTCTCCATGAGCGGACTCGACGAGAACACCCGCGTCGACGCGGTCTGCCGGTTGTCCCAGGCGCTCATGCACAACGACCAGTTGGAGGACGCGGTCCGCACCGTCGAGGACGAGGCGGCCCGGCAGGAACCCGGCCCGGCACGCATGCGCCTCCAGGCCGTGCAGTACATGTGGGAGGGCATCCACGCCGGCCAGTCCTCCTCTCCCGGACGCTCCGAACGGCTCGCCCGGCTCGCTCGCGGCTGCACCGGCCGCGACAACTCCGAGCGCGCCCTGCTGATCCTGCGCGGCTTCGACGCCATGACCCACGGCGAGAACGCCGAGGAGGTCGTCGAACTGTGCGACCGGGCCCTCGTCAACGGCCGCCTCGCGCCCGGACTCGGCTGGACCGACACCGAGTGGGGCATCGAACCGCTGATGATGCTGGCGAGTTCGTACGCCTACACCGACCGGCTCGACCGCGCGGAGAGCCTGTTCAACGAGGCCCTGCGCGCCTACGAGGGCGCCGGCTGGAGCGGCGGCCACCTCTCCCTGGCCCACGCCTACCTCGGGCTCGGCCACCGCAGGCGCGGCCGGCTGCGCGAGGCGGAGAAGTCGCTGCGCGAATCCCTGCGGCACGCCGAACGCGTCGGCCGCGGGCTGCCGTTGTACTGGTCCGCCACCTGCAACCTGGTCGACACCCTGCTCGCCCGCGGCCACGTCGACGAGGCGTGGGCGGTGTCCGTGCAGTACGGGTTCGGACCGCCCTACCCGTCCACCATCGTGCTGCCCGACCCGCACTCCGTGCGCGGACGGCTGCTGCTCGCGGTCGGCCGCACCAAGGACGCGATCAACGAGCTGGAGGCCGCCGAGAAGGAGGCGTCCGTCCGCGGCCACCACAATCCGGTGATGGTGCCGTGGGCGGTGGACCTGGCCGGAGCCCTCGCCACCGAGGACCCGTCCCGCGCCGCCGGACTCGTCGCCGACCTGCGCCGCCGCGCCGAGCGGTTCGGCACCGACACGGCCATAGGCGAGTCCCTGCGCTGCGCGGCCTCCCTGGAGACCGGCCGCCGGGCGGTCGAACTCGCCCGGCAGGCCGTCGCGTACCTGGAGGCCTCGCCCTGCCAGTACGAACACGCCGCGGCCCGCGTCGAGTACGGCATCGCCGCCCGCTCGGTCTCCGAACTCAAGCGGGGTTTGGCACTGGCCCGCTCGTGCGGCGCGGACGGCCTGGCGGAGCAGGCGCTGACGGCACTGAAGGCGGAGAACGGCCAGGGGTGAGGGCGTGCGTGCGCGAGGCGGTGCTCGCGTGGGCGGACGGTTCGCTCGCGCGCGCCGAGGCCGGGGAGGTTCGCTCGCGCGCTGAGGGCGGGCAGGGTTCGTTCGCGCGCGCTGAGGGCGGGCAGGGTTCGTTCGCGCGCGCTGAGGGCGGGCAGGGTTCGTTCGCGCGCGCTGATGAGGGCGGGGCTCTGGGGCGTTGGTCGGTGAGCGGTGCTCGCGGAGGGGGCGGCTGCTCGCTGGGGCGAGCGGTGCTCACGGAGTGGGGCGGGGCTCGCGTGCGCTGAGGGGTGCTCGCGTTGGAGAGCGGTGCTCACAGGGCGGGCCGGTGCTCGCTGGGTGGGGCGGCGCTCGCGGTTCGGAGCGGTGCTCGCTAGGTGGGGCGGTGCTCCCGGTTCGGAGCGGTGCTCTCGTTGTGGACTGGTGCTCGCTGAGTGTGGCACCGCTCGCCCCGGAGAGCGCTGTTCACCCTTCGGAGCGCCGCTCACGCTTTGGAGCGCTGCTGGCGAATCGGAGCGGTGCTCTCGTTGTGGACCAGTGTTCACGCTGGAGGGCGCTGCTCACAGGGTGGGGCACCGCTCACCTTGGAGAGCGGTGCTCACGGTTTGGAGCGTCGATCGCGATGCGGACCGCTGCTCGCGACAGGGAGCGCCGCTCACAGCCCGGAGCGGGGATCACGTCCGTGAGCGCTGCTCACCTCGGAGAGCACCGCTCGCGCCCCGCCCGACCTCGCGCGTCACCCCTGGCCCTGCGCGTCATCCCGGGTCCCGCGCAGCCTCGGGCCGCGCGCCGCGCCCCGCGTCACCTCGCGCGGCCCCACACAGCGCACCCCAGCCCGCCCTCACGCCCCCCCCGCGCCCTCACGCCCCCGCGTCGTTCTCCTCCTCCGCCAGCACCCGCTGTGCCGCCGCGAACGCGGAGTTCGCCGCCGGGACGCCGCAGTACACGGCGCTCTGGAGCAGGACGGCGCCGATCTCCTCCGGGGTCAGACCGTTGCGCCGGGCCGCTCGTACGTGCATGGCGAGTTCGTCGTGGTGGCCGTGGGCGACCAGCGCCGTCATCGTGATCATGCTGCGTTCGCGCCGGGTGAGCGTCGGGTCGGTCCAGATCTCGCCCCAGGCGTAGCGCGAGATGAAGTCCTGGAAGCGGGCCGTGAACGCGGTCTGCCGTGACTGCGCCCGGTCGACGTGCGCGTCCCCGAGGACCTCGCGCCGCACCCGCATCCCGGACCGCATCCCTGACCCCGTCCCGGACTGGGCGGCCCCGGGCCGCGTCCCGGACTCCGGGTCGGCCGGGGCACCGGCGAAGTGTGCGCGCAGCGCGGCCAGTACCGCCTCCGGACGTTCGGCCGGCGCCAGGTGGGAGGCGCCCGGAATCTCGACGAGGGCGGCGCCCGGCACCCCGTCCGCGATCCGCCGCAGGTGCGCGGGAGGCGTCGCGGGGTCCTCGCGGCCCGCGATGGCCAGCACGGGCACGGTGATGTCGCCCAGCCGGTCGGTCAGGTCGAAGGCGGCCAGCGCGTCGCAGCACGCGGCGTACCCCGCGGGGTCGGCGTCCCGGTGGTCGCGGACCAGTTCCGGCACGGTGAACCCCGGGGTGAACCAGCGCGAGTCGGCGCTCTCGGCCAGCCCGGCGAGCCCTTCCGCGCGGACGAGGCGGGCCCGTTCGCGCCACGGCTCGGCACCGTTGAAGTCGGCCGAGGAGCAGACGACGGCCAGCGACGAGACCCGCTCCGGGTGGTGCAGGGCGAGGTGCAGGCCGACCGCGCCGCCCAACGAGACGCCCGCATAGGCGAACCGGCCGATGCCGAGGGAGTCGGCGAGCGTGAGGACGAGCCCGGCGAGGTCGGCGACCGTGGCGCCGGGCCCGATCAGACCGGCGGCCGAACCGCCGTGCCCGGGGAGGTCCCAGCGCACCACCCGGTGGCTGATGGACAGCTCGGGTGCGACCTGGTCCCACAGGGCGTACGAGGTGCCCAGGGAGGGTCCCAGCAGCAGCGGGGGTGCGGAAGTCGGCCCCTCGACGCGGTGGTTGAGCAGGTTCTCGGTCAACGTCGCTCCAAGGCGCGGTCGGTGAGGGTGCCCGCCGAACCGGTGTAGCGGGCGGGGTCGGTGAGCGCGGCCGGGTCGAGGTCCGCCGGGACGTCCTCCCCGGCGAGGCTCTCGGCGAGCAGCCCGGCGAGGTCGCGCCCCTCGGCGTGGGCGCGGCGGGCCAGTTCGGTGAGCAGTTCCTTGGCGCGGGCCCGGCCCAGCACGGGTGCCAGCTCCGCCGACAGCCGTTCCGAGACGATCAACCCGTGTGTGCTGTCGAGGTGTTGGCGCATCGTGTCCGGGAACACCCGCAGTCCCGCCGCGAGTTCGGCGGCGTCGCGTGCGGCTCCGCCCGTCAGGCGCAGCAGGTCGCGCAGGGGTTCCCACTCCGCGTGCCAGGCGCCGGCCGGTCGCTCGTCCCCGGCGACCAGCGACCCGTGCAGCGTGGCTGCGAGCTGCGGTGCGCGCCGGGCCGCCGCCGCGATCAGCGTGGACCGCACCGGGTTCGCCTTGTGCGGCATCGCGGACGAACCGCCGCCGCCCGCCTCGGCGACCTCGGCGATCTCGGTGCGCGAGAGGGTCAGGACGTCCTCCGCGAACTTGCCCAGCGCGCCGGCCGTCAGGGCGAGGCACCCGGCCAGGTCCGCCAGCGGGGTGCGCAGCGTGTGCCAGGGCAACAGGGGTGCGGCGAGGCCCAGTTCGCGGGCGTACGCGGCGGGCAGCGCGGTCGCGTCGGTGGCGCCGTACGCGGTGAAGGCGGCCAGTGTGCCGGCCGCGCCGCCCAGTTGGGCGGGCAGTGAGTCCCGTACGGCGGTGACGCGGTCGCGGGCGTCGAGGACGAGCGAGCGCCAGCCGGCCGCCTTGAGGCCGAACGTGGTGGGGACCGCGTGCTGGGTGAGCGTGCGGCCCGGCATGGGGGTGTCGCGGTGCGCGGCGGCGAGGACGGCCAGTGCGTCGGCGGTGCGGCCGAGGTCCGCGAGCAGGGGTTCCAGGGTCCGCACGGCCACCAGTACGGTCGCGGTGTCCATGATGTCCTGGCTGGTCGCGCCCCGGTGGACGTACGGGCCGTACTGCTCGCCGGTCGCCTTCGTCAGGTCGGCGACCAGCGGGATGACGGGGTTGCCGCCCGCCCGCGCCCGGACGGCGAGGGAGTGCGCGTCGAAGTGCCCGGCGTGTGCGGCGGCCGTGACCGCCCGTGCGGCCGCGGCGGGCGCGAGTCCGAGTGCGGCCTGGGCGCGCGTGAGTGCGGCCTCCGCATCCAGCAGCG
Source organism: Streptomyces sp. NPDC008150 (assembly GCF_042956945.1). NCBI lineage: Bacteria > Bacillati > Actinomycetota > Actinomycetes > Kitasatosporales > Streptomycetaceae > Streptomyces > Streptomyces sp. NPDC008150. The sequence goes on from NZ_JBIBHJ010000010.1 coordinate 130,978, forward strand.
CGCGCAGGAAGGCGCTGTCGCTCGTCGTCGTCGCGGCACGGGACCCGGTCCACCCGGGGGCCAGCAGCCCGGCGTCGGCGTTGCCAACGGGGTCGGCGTTGCCAACGGGGTCGGCGTTGCCAACGGTGTCGGTGTCGGCCTCCGGGGCGGCTTCGGTGTCGGCGCCGTGCGGGGTGGCCGGGTCGGCAGATGTCACTGGTACTCCAGGAAGACCGTCTCGCCCTCGCCCTGAAGGCGGATGTCGAAACGGTACGTCCGACGGCCCTCGTCGGCGGCGACCAGCGTGGCGCGCCGATCGGGGGCCAGGCCCGACAGCAGCGGGTCGGCGGCGAGCGCCGCGTCATCGCCCGGCAGGTAGATCCGTGTGAACAGGTGCACGAGCAGCCCGCGCGCGTGCACGCAGACGCTCAGGTACTGGGCGTTGCGCCCGCGTGCGCCCGGCCGCAGCGTTCTGGCGTACCAGTGGCCGTCGGCGTCCGTCTGCACGCGTCCCCAGCCGGTGAACTCCACGCCGTTGCGCCCGAGGAAGCCGCCGCTCGCGGGGTCGCGGCGCATGGAGCCGTCGGTGGCGGGCAGCTTGCCGTCCGGGTCGGGGCCCCACAGCTCGACGAGGGCGTCCGGCAGCGGGTCGCCCGCGCCGTCGAGGACGTAGCCGCGCACCGTGACGCTGTCCGGGTGGCCGAGCGGTGCGATGTCGCCGCCGCCGGGGAAGGGCAGTGCGTAGCCGTAGAAGGGGCCCACGGTGTGCGAGGGGGTGGGCAGCGGCACGCCGTCCGGGCTGCCGGTGCCGGTGTTGGTGCCGCTGCTGGTGCCGGTACTGCTGTCGGTCTTCGTCATGGTGGTCAGCGACCTTCCTCGATCCAGGTGGCGGCGGGGCCGTCCAGCACGATGTCCCAGCGGTAGCCGAGCGAGAACTCGGGCACCGACAGGTCGTGGTCGTACGTCGCGACCAGCCGCTGCCGTGCCGCGTCGTCGGTGACGGACTGGAGGATCGGGTCGTACGGGAACAACGGGTCGTTCGGGAAGTACATCTGCGTGACCAGGCGTTGGGTGAACACCGGGCCGAACAGCGAGAAGTGGATGTGCGCGGGGCGCCACGCGTTGACGTGGTTGCGCCACGGATACGGGCCCGGCTGGACGCTGGTGAAGCGGTAGCGCCCCTCGGAGTCCGTCAACGTCCGCCCGGAGCCGGTGAAGTTGGGGTCCAGCGGAGCGTCATGCTGCTCCCGCCGGTGCGCGTACCGGCCGGCCGAGTTGGCCTGCCAGATCTCCACCAACTGCCCCCGCAGCGGGCGCCCTTCACGGTCGAGCAGTCGTCCCGAGACGGTGATCCGCTCGCCGATCGGCTCACCGGTGTGCTGCCGGGTGAGGTCGTTGTCGATCTCGGTGATGTCCCGTTCGCCGAACGCGGGGGAGGCCAGCTCCACCAGTTCGGGGTCCTTGGTCACGTCGATGGATATCGGCGGCTGCTCGGGGTGGCGCAGCAGGGACGAGCGGTAGGGCGGGTAGTCGCGGCGCGGGTGGTGCTCGACCGGCGCGCCGCCCGCGACACCCTTCTCGTACGCGTCGTGCCGCTCGGAGATCTCGCGGTCTATGTCGTGCTGGGTGAGGGGCATGGTCCTGAACTCCTTTGTCGCGAGGGCCTGTTGGCTCGGCGGGCGCGGCTGCTGCGCGCTGGCCCGTGCCGGTCAGCGTTCGAGGACGAGGGCGAGGCCCTGGCCGACACCGATGCAGAGGGTCGCGACGCCGGTGCCGCCGCCGCGCCGGGCGAGCTGGTGGGCGACGGTTCCGGCGAGCCGGGCGCCCGACGCGCCGAGCGGGTGGCCGAGGGCGATCGCGCCGCCCTGCGGGTTGAGCACCGCCGGGTCGAACTCGGGCCATTCCGCGACGCATCCGAGGACCTGGGCGGCGAACGCCTCGTTCAGTTCCAGGACGTCGAGGTCGGCGAAGCTCCTGCCCGCCCTGGCGAGCGCGCGGTTGACGGCCTCGACGGGGGCGAGTCCGAAGTACTGCGGCTCGGTCGCGGCCACCCCGGTCGCCGAGATCCGGGCGAGCGGTTCGCGGCCGGTCGCGCGCAGGCCGTCCTCGTCGACCAGCAGCAGCGCGGCGGCGCCGTCGTTGAGGGGCGAGGCGTTGCCCGCGGTGACGGTGCCGTCCTCGGTGCGGAAGGACGGCTTCAGCCGGGCCATGGCCTCCTGGGAGGCGTCCTCGCGCACGCACTCGTCCGCGTCGACGACGAGCGGATCGCCCTTGCGGCGCGGGACGTTCACCGGCACCAGTTCGCCGTCGAACGCGCCTGCCGCCCGCGCCCGCGCGGCCCTGCGGTGGCTCTCCAGCGCGTACGCGTCCTGCTGTTCGCGCCCGATCCCGTGCTTGTCGGCGATGAGTTCGGCCGACTCGCCCAGCGGCACGGTCCACTGCGGGTCCATCCGCGGGTTCACCATCCGCCAGCCCAGTGTGGTCGAGTACAGCTCGGTGTTGCCCGCCGGGAACGGCCGGTCGCTCTTGGGCAGGACGTAGGGCGCGCGTGTCATCGACTCGACGCCGCCGGCCACGGCGACGGACGCGTCGCCGAGCGCGATCGCGCGGGCGGCCTGGACGACGGCCTCCAGCCCGGAGGCGCAGAGCCGGTTGACGGTCACGCCGGGCACGGAGGTCGGCAGCCCGGCGAGCAGGGCGGCCATCCGGCCGACGTTGCGGTTCTCCTCGCCGGCGCCGTTCGCGTTGCCGAAGTACACGTCGTCGATCCGCGCCGGGTCCAACCCGGGGGTACGGGCGAGCAGTTCGCGGATGACGTGGGCTCCCAGGTCGTCCGGCCGCACACTCGCGAGGGCGCCGTTGTAGCGGCCGAACGGGGTGCGGACGGCGTCGACGACGTACACGTCCTTGACGGCTGTCATGCCTGGATCTCCTCGGGAACACGCAGTTCGGCATCGGTCTTGGCGGTGATCTCGGCGACGCTCACGCCGGGCGCGGTCTCCACCAGCACCAGGCCCTCGCCGGTGACGTCGACGACGCCGAGGTCGGTGATGATCCGGTTCACGCAGGCGCGCCCGGTGAGCGGCAGCGCGCACTCGCGCAGGATCTTCGGGGAGCCGTCCTTGGCGGTGTGCGTCATCACCACGATGACGGTGCGGGCGCCGTGGACGAGGTCCATGGCGCCGCCGATCCCCGTGACGAGCTTGCCCGGCACGGCCCAGTTGGCGAGGTCGCCGCCCTGCGAGACCTGCATCGCGCCGAGCACGGCGACGTCGATGTGGCCGCCGCGGATCATGGCGAAGGAGAGGGCGGAGTCGAAGAAGGACGCGCCGGGCAGGACGGTGACGGTCTCCTTGCCGGCGTTGATCAGGTCCGGGTCGACCTCGTCGTCCGCGGGGTAGGGGCCGGTGCCGAGGATGCCGTTCTCGGATTCGAGGGTGACCTCGACGCCCGGCGGGAGGTGGCCGGGGATGAGGGTGGGCAGGCCGATGCCGAGGTTGACGTACTGGCCGTCCCGGAGCTCGCGGGCGGCGCGGGCCGCCATCTCGTCGCGTGTCCACGCCATGGTCAGCGCACCGTCCTTTTCTCGATGCCCTTGTCGGCGGCCTGGGCGGGCGTGAGGGCGACCACGCGCTGCACGAAGATTCCCGGCAGATGCACCGCGTCCGGGTCCAACTCGCCCGGCTCCACGAGCTGTTCGACCTCGGCGACGGTGATCCGTCCGGCGGTCGCGGCCAGCGGGTTGAAGTTGCGGGAGGACTTGTTGAAGACGAGGTTGCCGTGCCGGTCGCCCCGGGCCGCGCGCACCAGCGCGAAGTCGGTGCGGATGCCGCGCTCCAGGACGTACTCGGTGCCGTCGAACTCCCGGACCTCCTTCGGCGGCGAGGCGAGGGCGACGCCGCCGGAGCCGTCGTAGCGCCAGGGCAGTCCGCCGTCGGCGACCTGGGTGCCCACGCCGGCCGGTGTGTAGAAGGCGGGGATGCCGGCCCCGCCCGCGCGCAGCCGCTCGGCGAGGGTGCCCTGGGGGATCAGCTCGACCTCCAGCTCACCGGCCAGGTACTGGCGTGCGAACTCCTTGTTGGCGCCGATGTACGAACCGGTGACCCGGGCGATCCGCCCGGCGGCGAGCAGTACCGCGAGGCCGGACTCCATGGCCCCGCAGTTGTTGGAGACCACCGACAGACCGCTGACGCCGCGCTCGTGCAGGGCCTGGATCAGTACGTTCGGCACACCGCTCAGGCCGAATCCGCCCACCGCGAGCGACGCCCCGTCCGCGACGTCGGCCACCGCCTCCGCGGCCGTGGCCACCACCTTGTCCATCGAGAAGCCTCATCTCTTCGCTTTTAGTCAGGGCACTGACTATTTCTGCGAGGTGCCCCTCACGCTGCCATCGGACGCCGGAGTCGTCAAGAGTCCTGAAAGCGACTGTCGGAGACTCCTCGCGGAGGGGTGGCAGGAAGGAGGGCGGACGGTATCGTTCAGTGCACCAACGAAATTCGGGAGCACACATGGCCGCGGTGGACCTCTCCATGCACCCCGGGCACCTGGCCCGTCGCCTCCAGCAGGCGCACTACCTGCTGTGGAACACGATGGTCTCCGAGGAGATCACCTCGCCGCAGTTCGCGGTCCTGAACGCGCTCGTCGCGGAACCCGGCCTGGACCAGCGCACGGTGGGGGAGCGGGTCGGCCTCGACCGCTCCACGATCGCCGAGGTCATCAGCAGGCTCGGCCGCCGGGGCCTCCTCGACAAGGTGCGCGACCCGGACGACGGCCGCCGGTTCCTGCTGCGGCCGACCGACGAGGGTTCCCGCGCCCACCGCAGGCTGAGCGTGCGCACCGCCCGGATGAACCAGGTCTTCCTGGCCCCGCTCTCCGCGGCGGAGCAGTCCCAGTTCCTCGACCTGCTCCGCCGCGTGTCCGACGCGGCGGAGGGCCTGCGCAATCCCACGGAGCCGGTGGCCGCGCCCCGTTGAGGCCGGGCACCGGACAACGGGGCCCCGCTCACCGGGCCTTCGTGAACACCACCCACACCTGGCCCTTCGCGAAGTCCATCGGGGTGCCGTCCGGGTTGGTGAACTCCGTTCCGCTGTCGGGGGTTTCGCGCTTCCAGCGGGCGTCGTACGCCTTCCCGTCCCGCAGCACCTCGGCGGTCCCCGACCCGACGGTCTCCGTGTACGGCGTGTTGTTGCCGAGGACGTCGTGGAAGCCGGACCTGCGGATCGTGACGTGCTGCACGACGACCGTCGCGGGCGCCACCCGCTTCCCGTCGGTCGTCACCGTGTCCGTGCCGTCCGTCGAGACCAGCCACCGGTGCTTGTCCGCGGACCAGCGGAAGGCGAAGGAGGCCGCCGGATAGCGCACGGTCACGGAGCTTCGGGGCCGGCCGCCCTCGGGAGCGGGGCCGAACCGGAATCCGGTGGTCAGCCCGCCCTGGTCCGGTGCCGAGGAGCGCAGTCGCGCGGGGCGCAGATAGAGGTTGTGCGGGGACTGCTTGTCGGTGCCGCGGAAGAACGCCCCGGGGTCGTCGTCCGGTCTGACCGCGGTCAGCGGGGCCTTGCCGATCAGCGGCAGCAGCTTGGCCTGGGCCCCGGAGAAGGCCAGCGTCGGCCGGTCGAACTGGCGCAGCAGTTCCAGGTCCGACTCGCGGGCGCTGCGCACGGGGCCGACCACCTTCGGCAGGTCACCGGCGAATACCGCCATCAGCCGGCTGAGGCCGCCCTCGACCTGCTCCGCGTAGACGACGTCCGCGGCGTCCAGACCGGTCTGCGGTCGGGCGGCCCGCACGTTGTCGATCTTGACCGCGAGCACCGGGCCCGCGGCGACGCCGTCGTCCGACGCCGAGGCGGACGGCGAACGGGTGTCCGCGCTCGCCCGCGGGGTCTCGCCCCGCCCGTCGTCCGACCCGCCGGACCGCGACGTGCAGCCCGTCGTCAGGGCGAACGCCGCCACGGCCAGCAGCGCCGTCGTCCGCGCCGCGCGCGGTGACCGCGCCCCTCGTCCCGTGCTCACCCTGGTCACCCGTGTCCCCTGTCGCCGTCGCCTGCTGCCGGTGCCTGTCGGCCGGTGCCGTCACTGTTCGTGTGCTGATCGGTTGATCGGCTCATCGCCGTCATCGCCGGTCATACCCGCTCAGTTGCGAACAGAGGCGGAGGCCGGGCCGACAACTCCGGGAGAGGGGCCCGACTGGGGCAGGAGGTGCGGGCGTCAGGCCGACGGGGGCCCGAGGATCTCCGCGAGGTCGTAGCCGACCGGCTCCTCCAACTGCTCGTACGTGCAGCTCTCCGGAATACGGTCCGGGCGCCAGCGGCGGAAGCGGGCCGTGTGCCGGAAGCGGGCCCCGTTCTCCATGTGGTCGTAGGCGACCTCGGCGACCCGGTCGGGCCGCAGCGGGACCCAGGACAGGTCCTTCTTGCCCGACCAGCGGCTGGGCGCGCCGGGCAGCCGGGCCGTCTCGTGCGCGCTCTCGTCGGACCAGGCTGCCCACGGGTGCTCGGAGGCGTCCGCCAGGCGCAGCGGCTCCAGCTCCTCGACGAGCTCCGCGCGCCGCGCCATCGTGAACGCCGCGGACACCCCGACGTGCTGGAGGACGCCCCGGCCGTCGTAGAGGCCGAGCAGCAGGGACCCGACGACCGGGCCGCTCTTGTGCAGACGGTAGCCCGCGACCACCACGTCCGCCGTCCGCTCGTGCTTGATCTTGAACATGGCCCGCTGGTCCTGCTGGTAGGCCAGGTCGAGCGGCTTGGCGACGACACCGTCGAGGCCCGCGCCCTCGTACTGGTCGAACCACCGCCGGGCCACGTCCCGGTCCGTCGTCGCGGGCGCCAGGTGCACCGGGGCGTCCACTCCGTCGAGGGCGCGCGCGAGCAGGGCGCGGCGGTCGGTGAGGGGCGTGCCGAGCAGCGACTCGTCGGCCAGGGCCAGCAGGTCGAAGGCGACGAACGACGCCGGGGTCCGCTCGGCGAGCGTCCGCACCCGGGACTCGGCGGGATGGATGCGCTCGCTCAGCGCGTCGAAGTCGAGCCGCCCGTCGAGCGCGATCACGATCTCGCCGTCCACGACGCAGCGATCGGGCAACCGCTCCCGCAGGGCGTCCACCAGCTCGGGGAAGTACCTGGTCAGCGGCTTTCCGGTACGGCTGCCCAGCTCCACGTCGGGCCCGTCGCGGAAGACGATCGCGCGGAACCCGTCCCACTTCGCCTCGTACTGCATGCCCGGCGGGATCGCCTTCACGGATTTCGCGAGCATCGGCTTCACGGGCGGCATCACCGGCAGGTCCATGCTCCGATTCTGGGCCCGTCCGGCCCCGCGCGCCCGGCGTGTGCGCCGCCCGGAACCGGTGCGCGCCGTTCCGCACGCCGTCCCAAGGCGCCGGGGCGGTCGTCCGCACGCGGTGCGCTCCGCGCGGGTGCGGCGGGTACGGGGTGCGCCTACGGTGGCTGGCATGGGCGAAGCGGTGGAACTGGAGGCGGCCGGCCGGACGGTACGGCTGTCGAGTCCCGGCAAGCTGTTCTTTCCGGAGCCGGGGTACACCAAGCTGGACCTCGCCCGGTACTACGTCGCCGTCGGCCCCGGCATCCTGCGCGCCCTGCGCGACCGCCCCACCACCCTGCAGCGCTACCCCGACGGGGTGACCGGCGAGTCCTTCTTCCAGAAGCGCGCCCCGCGCAACATGCCCGACTGGATCCCGACCGCCCACATCACCTTCCCGAGCGGCCGCAGCGCCGACGAGATGTGCCCCACGGAGGAGGCCGCCGTGCTGTGGGCCGCCCAGTACGGCACGCTCACCTTCCACCCCTGGCCGGTGCGCCGCGGTGACGTCGACCGGCCCGACGAACTGCGCCTCGACCTCGACCCGCAGCCCGGGACCGACTACACGGACGCGGTCGTCGTCGCGCACGAACTGCGGTCCGTGCTGGAGGAGTTCGGCGGTCTGCGGGGCTGGCCCAAGACGTCCGGCGGACGCGGCCTGCACGTGTTCGTGCCGATCGAACCGCGCTGGACGTTCACCCAGGTCCGCCGCGCCGCGATCGCCGTGGGGCGCGAACTCGCCCGGCGGATGCCGGACCGGGTGACCGTCAAGTGGTGGAAGGAGGAGCGCGGCGAGCGCATCTTCCTCGACTACAACCAGACGGCCCGGGACCGGACGATCGCCTCCGCCTACTCGGTGCGTCCGCACCCGCACGCCCCGGTCTCCGCGCCGCTGCGCTGGGACGAGGTCCAGGACGCCAGGCCCCGCGACTTCGACCTCGGGACCATGCCGGCCCGGTTCGCCGAACTCGGCGACGTGCACGCGGACATGGACGACCACCGGTTCTCCCTGGAGTCCCTGCTCGAACTCGCGCGCCGCGACGAGCACGATCACGGACTCGGCGATCTGCCCTACCCGCCGGAGTACCCCAAGATGCCGGGCGAGCCCACCCGCGTGCAGCCCAGCAGGGCCAAGGGGGAGACCCACGACGGCACGGGCCCCGGCGGGGACTGACCGCCGGGCCGGGGCCGGGCGAGGCCCACATGGTGAAGGTGAGCACCAAGTCGCCGGTGCGCGGCCCGGGTTGCCGGCCCGGCCTGTCGGACGCCCGGTCGCGCACGCCCCGCCGGGCCTCGCGGACACGCTGCCCGGACAACACGCCCGCCTCCTCGAAGCGGCGTTCCTCGCCGTGGGCGACCGCGAACCCGCGCTCTTCCCAGGTGCGTTGGGCTCGGCCGGGCCCAACCCACCCGGCTGCCGACGCGACGGTGCGGCGCGAGACACATGGCGGCCTTCCTGTCCGGACGTTCCCGGCGCGCTGACCTGACGTTCCCGCCGCGGCGCTATTCTGATCCGCAGCCCCGGACGAGGAGTTCACCACGTGAGCGAGACAGTGCCGCGCCCCACCCTGGAGGCCGTGGCCGCCCTTGCGGGTGTGTCCCGGGCCACCGTCTCCCGCGTCGTCAACGGCGGTTCGGGCGTGCGGGATCCCCTCGTCGAGCGGGTCCGGCAGGCCGTCGACGAACTCGGCTACGTCCCCAACCAGGCGGCCCGCAGCCTGGTCACCAAACGCCACGACGCCGTCGCCGTCGTCGTCGCCGAACCCGAGACGCGCGTCTTCGCGGACCCCTTCTTCGCCCTGCAACTACGCGGCATCAGCAAGGAGTTGACCGCGCACGACGCCCAACTCGTCCTGCTGCTCACCGAGGGGCGCGCGGACCACGCCCGCGTCGGGCGCTATCTGGCCGGGGGACACGTCGACGGCGCGCTGGTGTTCTCCCTGCACCTCGACGACCCGCTGCCCGGACTGATCCGCAACGCGGGCGTGCCGACGGTGTTCGGCGGCCGCCCCGGCTGGAGCGACGGCACCGGGGGCGCGGCGTACGTCGACAGCGACAACCGGGGCGGTGCCCGGGACGCGGTGCGGCATCTCGTCGGGCTGGGGCGCACCCGCGTCGCGCACATCACCGGCGCCCTCGACCAGACGTCCGCCGTGGACCGTTACGAGGGCTACCGGGACGTCATGGGCGAGGCCGACCCGGGGCTCGTCGAGGAGAGCGACTTCACCCCGGCGGGCGGCGAGCGGGCCATGCGCGCGCTGCTGGACCGGCGCCCCGGCCTGGACGCGGTGTTCGCCGCCAACGACCTCGCCGCGTCCGGCGCGCTGCGGGTGCTGCGCGAACGCGGACTGCGGGTGCCGGACGACGTCGCCGTGGTCGGCTTCGACGACATGCTGCCGGTCGCCGAGCAGACCGACCCGCCGCTGACCACGATCCGGCAGGACATCGAGGAGATGGGCCGGCTGATGGCGCGCATGCTGCTGAGCGGGCCCGAGCGGCGGGGCGGCGACCGTGCGGGGGCGGGCTCGCCGGCCGGCGTCGTCCTGCCGACCACCCTCGTGCGGCGCGCCTCCGCGTGACGCCGGGCGCCGGGCCGTCGCCCACCGCCCGGCGGTGCCGCACCCGCCCCCGCACCCGCCCCCCGTCCCGCTACGCGGGCGGCGAGGGGGTGAGCACCGCGAACCGCGCGCCGTACGGGTCGCCCAGCCTGGCGATGCGTCCCACGCCCGGCACGTCCGTCGCCGGAAGCCGGACGGTGCCGCCGAGTTCCTCCGCCCGCGCGGTGACCGCGTCCGCGTCGGCGACCGCCACGTACGGCAGCCAGTACGCGCCGTCCTTGGACTCCAGCGGGTCGTCCCCGAGCGCCACGACACCGCCGAACATGGCGTCCTCGTCCTCGCCGGCGGGACCTACACCGGTGTAGGTCCCGCCGGGGAACGACACCGCGGAGGTCTCCAGGCCGAGCACCGAGTGGTAGAAGGCGGCCGCCGCCGCGACGTCCGGCGTGTACAGCTCGGCCCAGCAGAGCGAGCCCGTCGCGCCCGCGAGGTCCAGCCCCTCGACGCGGCCCGGCTGCCGGACGCCGAACGGCACGCCCGCGCGGTCCGCGAGAACGGCCACCTGCCCCGGGCCCGCGACGTCCGCGGGCGGCACGAGCACGCTGCCATGCGCCTTCCGCGCCGCCTCGGCGGCGGCCCCGGCGTCCGGGGTGCGGAAGTAGACGGTCCACGCGGGCGGCCCCTGCTCGGGCCGGATCCGCACCGCGCCGGCCACGGTCCGGCCGTCGAGCCGGAACAGGCCGTGGCTCCCGGAACCGGGCCCGGCCGGCCGGAACTCCCAGCCGAAGAGGCCGCCGTAGAAGGAGGCGGCGCCCTCGACGTCGGGGGTGTCGACATCCAGCCAGTTCGGAGCGCCGTTGACGAAACGGGTGGTGAGCATGAACGCCCTCCTCGACAGTTTCCCGTTGTCTGCACCGCCGAGTCTCGCACCGGGTGCCGCCGGCCGCCGTGAGGACGGCACCGAAACGGGCGGCGGCCGGTCGTTGAGCGCGCGTTGATCGGACGTTTTTCGCCGCCCGGCACGATCACGCCCATGTCCAGCGACACGATCACCCCGGCCGACAGCGACTGGCAGACAGAGGCGCTGTGCGCGCAGACCGGGGCCGACTTCTTCTTCCCCGAACCCGGCAGCTCGGTGCGCGAGGCCAAACGCATCTGCGGCCTATGCGCGATCCGTACCGCGTGCCTGTCGTACGCCATGGAGAAGGACGAACGCTTCGGCGTCTGGGGCGGCCTGTCGGAGAAGGAGCGCCTGGCACTGCGGCGCGGGGCGCGCCGCTGACGGCTCGTCCGCCGGTGACGGGCGGAGGGCCGGGGCGCCGCGCACGGCTCAGGCGTACAGGTCCCTGAGCCGCACCGACAGGCAGGTGACGCAGCCCTCCAGCTTCTCGAACTCGCCGATGTCGACCACGACCGGCTCGTGGCCGAGGTCGGCGAGCAGTTCCGCCGTCTTCGGCGCGCTCGCCGCCATCAGCAGCCGGTCCCCGCCGAGCAGGACGACATGAGCGCCGGACTCCTCGGGCACCGGCAGGAAGCGCGGGAACAGCGACGGGGTGTCGACCTTCGGGATGTGCCCGATCACCGTGCCGTCGGGCAGCGCGCTCACCGCGGACTTCAGGTGCAGCACCTTGCTGACCGGCACGGCCACCACACGCGCGCCGAGCGGTTCGAAGGCGGCCCGCAACTGCTGCACCCCGGCCGCGTTGGTCCGCCCGCCGCGGCCGACGTAGACGGTGTCGCCGACCTTGAGGACGTCGCCGCCGTCGAGGGTGCCCGGCGCCCAGATCCAGTTCACCGAGCAGCCGAGGCGGGCCACGGCCTGTTCCACGCCGGCGGTCTCCGCGCGCCGCGACCGGGCGCCGGGGCGCGCGATCAGCGCGACGTTCCTGTAGACGACGACGGCGTCCTCGACGAACACGGCGTCGGGGCAGTCGTCGGCGGGCTCCACCTCGACGGTCTCCCAGCCATGGGTGTGCAGCGCCGTCACGTACGCCTCCCACTGGCGGACGGCGAGGTCGACGTCGATCTCCGCCCGCTCCAGGTGCGTCACGAGACCGTCGGCGAGCAGCGGTCCGGGGTGACGGATGAGGGCCTTCTTGCTGGGCACGTCCGGGTCTCCGTATCGGGGGCGACCGCCCTCCGCGGGACGGCACCGGCCCCCCGTACGGGTGCCGGTGCCCCATCATGCAGTGCGCACGCGCGCCCGGAGAACCCCCGTTGTCAGGCTGTGTCCCACCTGACACGGGACGTGCCCCGCCCGCCCCTCACCCGGGGAATCCCTCCTCGCCCGGCACCACCTCCCGCACGTCCCCGTCCAGCAGGAGCCACCGGGTGACACCGATCGACTCCAGGAACGGGATGTCGTGGCCCGCCACCAGCAGGGCGCCCCGGTAGGAGTCCAGGGCGGCGGTCAGGCGCTGCACGCTCGGGATGTCGAGGCTGTTGGTCGGCTCGTCCAGCATCAGCAACTGCGGGGGCGGCTCCGCGAGGAGCAGGGCCGCCAGCGACGCCCGGAAACGCTCGCCGCCCGACAGGGTGGCCGCCAGGCGGTCGGAGTCGGCCCCGCGGAACAGGAACCGGGCCAGCCGTGCCCGGATCGCGTTGTCCGTCGCACCGGGCGCGTGCCGTGCCACGTTCTCGGCCACCGTCAGGCCGCCGTCGAGGACGTCGAGCCGCTGGGGCAGGAACCGCAACGGCACGTGCGCCGTCACCTCGCCCGATTCCGGGGCGAGTTGGCCCGCGATCGTGCGCAGCAGCGTCGTCTTGCCCGCACCGTTGCGCCCGACCAGGGCGACCCGTTCCGGGCCGTGCAGCTCGAAGGTGCCCGCGAACCGGGCGCCGTGGGCCGGCCGCAGGTCGCGGACGGTCAGGACCGTGCGGCCGCGCGGGACCGCGGTGCCCGGCAGGTCGACGCGGATCTCGTCCTCGTCCCGCACGGCCTCCACCGCGTCGTCGAGCCGTTCCCGCGCGTCGGTGAGCCGCTTCTCGTGCAGGATGCGGTGCTTTCCCGCCGAGACCTGCGCGGCACGCTTGCGCGCCCCCATGACGATCTTCGGCTCGCGCTTCTCGGCCGCCATCTTCTGCCCGTAGCTCTTGCGCTTCGCCAACTTGCTCTGCGCCTCGTCGAGTTCGCGCTTCTGCCGGCGCACGTCGGTCTCGGCGGCGCGCACCATGCGTTCGGCGGCCTCCTGCTGGGTCTCCAACGCCTCTTGGTAGTCCGCGTAGTTGCCGCCGTACCAGGCGATCTCGCAGGTACCGGGGTGCTGTTGGCCCGCGCTGCCGGTCCGGCGCAGGTCGGCGACCCGGTCGACGAGGTCGAGCAGCCCGCGGTCGTGGCTGACGATCACCAGCGCCCCCGGCCAGGACCGCACGGCCGCGTAGAGGCGCTGCCGGGCGTACACGTCGAGGTTGTTGGTGGGTTCGTCGAGGAGCAGGACGTCCGGGCGGGCGAGCAGCAGGGACGCCAGCCGCAGCAGCACGGCCTCGCCGCCGGACACCTCGCCGACGGTGCGGTCCAACCCCACTGCCTCCAGGCCGAGTTCGCCGAGCACGGCGAGGGCGCGGTCCTCGACGTCCCAGTCGTCGCCGAGGGTCTCGAAGTGCTCCGGGGCCGGGTCGCCCGACTCGATCGCGTGCAGGGCGGCGCGGCGCTCGGCCACGCCGAGCACCTCGTCGACGCGCAGGGCCGTGTCCAGCGTGACGTTCTGCGGCAGGTACCCGACCTCGCCCGCGACCCGGACGGTGCCGCGGGTGGGTGTCAGCTCACCGGTGATGAGCTTCAACAGGGTTGATTTTCCTGTCCCGTTGACGCCGACCAGGCCGGTCCTGCCGGGGCCGAAGGCGACGTCGAGGCCGTCGAGGACGGGGGTGCCGTCGGGCCAGGTGAAGGAGAGGGACGTACACGTGACGAATGCGGTCATGCGGGCCTCGGCTTGTTCGATGCGGTCGGGGGAAGACGCGTATCGAGACACCGCGGGGCGAGGGGCCGGACGAACGGAAGACCGGAGCGGGGAGCAGGAGGAAGGAATCCTGTCACCGGGACCGGGGGACCGCAGGACGGCTCGTACGCCGAGGTCGCACACGACGGACACACACTCCACGAGTGTGTGCGCGGTGTCTCAAGACCTCAGACGAGCAACGTCCCTCTCCCATCGACGGCAACAGAACCACCGGCAACGCTACGAAAATGCCGGACCCGCTGTCAAAGGATTAACTTGAGCCCGACCTCACCGCACGAAGGAGGCCCCGTGCCAGACGGCTCGTTCTCGCTGCCGGCCAGGCTGTACCTGCTGGCCTGGGACACCGACCGGCTCAGGATCACCGGGGCCGCCCATCTGCACCACCTGGTACGGGCCGGCGCCCTCACCGAACTGGCCCAGCGCGGCCTGCTGGTCGACGACGACGGCATCGCCACGCCCGTCGACCTGGACGCCCGCACCGGCGACATCGTCCTGGACGGTCTGCTCGACCTGGTCCGCGAGTCGATGCCGCGCCGCTGGAAGACCTGGGTGAACCTGCGGGCGCGCCACACCCTGGACGCCGTGCGGGAGCAGCTCGCGGCCGGGGGCCAGCTGCGGGTCGACAAGAAGCGGGTCCTCGGGATCTTCCCGTCCCTCGACTACGGCCTGGCCGCTCCGGCCGTCGCCGACGCGGTGCGCGAGCAGGCGCGCCGGGCGCTCGACGAGGACGTGCCGGTCTCCGCCGTCTCCGCCACGGACGCGGCGGTCGTGGCACTCGCGGCGGCGGCCGAGCTGCGCACCCTGCTGGCGCCGAAGGACCGCAGACGGCACCGGGCGCGCATCGAGGAGCTGACCGAACGCAGCGGTGCCCCCGCGCCGGCGCTGCGGAAGGTGGTCCGCGAGGTGCGCACCGCGATGGTGGCGGCGACGGCGGCGGCCACGGCCTCCGCGACGGCGTCGGCCTGACGGACACACCACCGCCCCCGGGACCCGCGGGTCCCGGGGGCGAGCCGTGCCCCGCGGCCCGCAACGGGCGGCGCCCGGCACGGACGCGTCCCGCCCGGGACGTCCCGCCTCACGCGCCGCGCACTACGCGCCGCGCAGTACGCCTCCCGGCGCTACGCGTCCCGCATCAGTTCCGCGAGGCCGTGGTCCAGGTCGAGGTTCTGGCGCTCGCGGCCGACGGGCACCGCGGCCCGCGTGGCCCGCAGGAAGCGGCGCAGCTCCCCGGTCATGACGTGCACGACGGCGGTGCCCTCCGGGGCGCGGAACTCCAGCACGGTGCGGTCGTAGCCGAACGGCCGCACCCGGACGTCGCCGTCCCCCTCCGGCCGGTGCAGGCCGCTCGCGAGCAGCTCGCGGGAGAAGGACCAGCGGACCTCCTCGCCCTCGAGGGTGGCCGCCGCGGGAAAGGCCATGTGGACGGCGAACGGGTCGTGGCGGTCGTAGTGCAGCGTCGCGGGGATGCTCTGCATCCGCGGGGCGGCGGCGACAAGACGGGCCTGTACGGGCTGCTCGATGGTGGACAACGCCTTGCTCCCTCGTGACGGCTGACGGACGTCGGTGGATGAGGCCGGTCACTGGGAGAGACGACGGAACGAGCCCATCCGTGCACACGTATCGCTAGTGACCTCGGTCACCGTCTTCAATCCCGCCTGTGAGCAGGATCTCCGTCCTGCCCGGCGTCAGCGAAGCACGGGGTCCTCGAACCGGTACGGGCGTCCGGCTCGACCGGGTGCGCGCGCACCGGTCGAGGACGGCTCGGGCCGCCGCGCCCCGTACCCTCGTGCCCACCATGACGACGACCGAGCGCACCCCCGACGACTGGCCCGCCACGGAGGAGCACGCGCGCGCCGTGCAGGACGAGTTGAGGCGCCGTGTCGTCCTCGACGAGACCGGTCCGGCGCCGGGCACCGGGCGGGTGACCGGCGTCGACGTGGCCTACGACGACGAACGGGGCGTCGTGGCCGCCGCCGCGGTGGTCCTGGACGCGGCGACCCTCGACGTCGTCGCCGAGGCCACCGCCGTCGGCCCGGTCTCCTTCCCGTACGTGCCGGGGCTGCTCGCCTTCCGCGAACTGCCCGCCGTCCTGGCCGCGTTGGAGCAACTGCCCGGCGACCCCGGTCTGGTGGTGTGCGACGGCTACGGCCTCGCGCACCCTCGCCGCTTCGGCCTCGCCTCCCACCTGGGCGTCCTGACGGGTCTGCCGACCGTGGGCGTCGCCAAGAACCCCTTCGTCCTCACCCACGCCGGCCCCGACGCCCCGCGCGACCCCGACGCCCCGCGCGGCTCCTGGGCGCCGCTGCTCGCGGGCACCGAGGAGGTCGGCCGGGCGCTGCGGACGCGCGACGGCGTCAAGCCGGTGTACGTCTCGGTCGGCCACCGCACGAGCCTCGACTCCGCCTGCGCGCACACCCTCGCGCTCACCCCGCGCTTCCGGCTGCCCGAGACCACCCGCCGCGCCGACGCCCTGTGCCGCCGCGCGCTGCGCGAGGCCACCGCCTGACACGTACGGGGGCAACGGGCTTGCGGGGAGGGGCAGTTCGGCGTCCGCGCGGAGGGCGGCCGGTCAGCGGTCCTGGCTCGCGGCCACCCGGAAGCCGATGCCGGCCGCACGCAGCCGGTCCGTCAGCGCGTCGCCCATCGCGACCGCGGGCGTGACCTGCCCGGACGTCGGCGGGAGGTCGTCGAAGGCCAGGGCGAGCGCCGCCTCGGCGAAGATCTTCGCCGTCTCGTCGTAGCCGGGGTCGCCGCCCGTCACCTCGGTGAACACCCGGCGGCCGCCGCCCTCGCCCACGAAGCGCACCGAGAACCAGCTCCGCGCCCGGCGTTCGGCGCTCGGCCCGTCGCCGGAGGCCAGCCGCCCGGACAACCAGTGCCGCACGGGCGGGACTTGGGCCGCCGCGACCAGTGCGGCCGTACCCGCGACCGAGGCGAGAGCCACGGGCAGCCGGCGCACGGCCGCGTAGTGGCGGTAGCGGAAGTCGGGGCCGTAGCGGTCCAGTGCCCGCGCGGACCGGCACACCACCTGCGGGTCCACGGTCGGCAGCGGCAGCGCCCAGGCACCGACCTCCGGTGCGAAGCGGGGCGCGGCGAGCGGCGCGGACGTGCGCCGCGCCGTCGGCCGAGGCTCGCGGCGGCGCCGGTCGCGCGCGGCGGCGAGCATCCGCGGTCCGCGCGCGACCTGGGTCAGCGCGGACGCGAGCGTCCCGCCGGAGGGGGCGCCGCTCACGCGCACGTACCCGTCCACGGTCAGCGGCACCCCCTCGGGCAACTGCCGCACGGTGAACAGCACGCCCAGGTCGTGCGGCACGGAGTCGAAGCCGCACGAGTGCACCAGGCGGGCGCCGGTCTCCCGCGCGCGTGCGTGGTGCCGCAGGTACATCAGGTCCACGAACTCCGGCTCGCCGGTGAGGTCGAGGCAGTCGGTGCCGCTCTCCGCGCACGCCGCGACGACCGCCTCGCCGTACGTCAGGTACGGGCCGACCGTGGTCGCCAGTACGCGTGTGCGGGCGGCGAGGTCGCGCAGCGAGGCCGGGTCGGTGACGTCGGCGCGCACCACGTCGGGGCGTTCGCCGCCCGGCAGCGAGTCGCGCAGCGCGTCCAGCTTCCCGGTGTTCCGGCCGGCGAGGGCCCAGCGCAGTCCGGCCGGGGCGTGGTCCGCGAGGTACGCGGCGGTGAGGGCGCCGACGAAGCCCGTGGCGCCGAGGAGCACCACGTCGTACGGCCGGTCCGGGTGGGGGAGTTCGGAGGTGCTCAGGCTGTTCATGACGCCTCTCGGTTCGGTGGTCCGTGTGCCGGCGCGCGGACGGGGCTAGCGTGATACCAAGCGCTTGCTCGCCCGGACCTTGTGCCCGGTCGGGCGGCTTCGTAGCATCATCGGTGTTACAGCGGTTGTGTCACAGTGCGCCGCGTGCGAGCGGGCCGCGTTCACACGGGGCGTGCCCGTGCGGGTGTGCCCGCGCGGGTTCGTGTCCAAGCATGTCGTGTCGAACACTGGGGGCCGGATGACAGGGACGACGGCGCCGGGCCGCGGCCCGCTCGCGGGCGTGCGCGTGGTCGAGCTGGCCGGCATCGGGCCCGGTCCCTTCGCCGCCATGCTCCTGGCCGACCTGGGCGCCGACGTCGTCCGCGTGGACCGCCCCGGCGACCCGGTGATCGCGGTCCCGGCCCGGTACGACGTGACCAACCGCAACAAGCGCTCGGTGGTCGTCGACCTGAAGACGCCCGAGGGGGCCGCGCGGGTCCGCGAACTGGCCGCGCGCGCCGACGTGCTGATCGAGGGACTGCGTCCCGGCGTCGCGGAGCGCCTGGGCGTCGGGCCCGCCGACTGCCACGCGCTCCGTCCCGCGCTCGTCTACGGGCGGATGACCGGCTGGGGCCAGGAGGGGCCGCTCGCCCCCACCGCCGGCCACGACATCGGCTTCGTCGCCGTCACCGGCGCGCTCGGCATGATCGGCGCCGGGGACGGTCCGCCCGCCGTACCCGCCAACCTCCTCGGCGACTACGCGGGCGGTTCGCTCTACCTGGTCGTCGGGATCCTCGCCGCCCTGCACCACGCCCGTGCCACCGGCACCGGCCAGGTGGTGGACGCCGCGATCGTGGACGGCACCGCCCACCTCACCGCGATCATGCACGGCATGCTGGCCGCGGGTGCCTGGCAGGACCGCCGCGGCGTCAACCTCCTCGACGGCGGCTGCCCCTACTACGGCACGTACGAGACGGCCGACGGGCGGTACATGACGGTCGGCGCTCTCGAACCGCGCTTCTACGCCGAGTTCGCCCGCCTGCTGGACCTCGGGGACGAGAGCGCCGCCCAACGCGACGACCCCGCCCGCTGGGACGACCTGCGCGCCGCGGTCGGCGCCCGTTTCCTGACCCGCACCCGGGACGAGTGGACCGCCGTCTTCGACGGCTCCGACGCCTGCGTCGCCCCCGTCCTGTCGCTCCTGGAGGCCCCCGACCACCCGCACTTGGCGGCCCGGGGCACGTTCGTCGAGCACGACGGGATCACCCAGCCCGCCCCCGCGCCCCGCTTCTCCGCCACCCCGGCAGCGGTCCGCAGCGGTCCGGTGCTGCCCGGCGCCGACACGGCCGCCGTGGCGCGCGACTGGGACGTGCCGGGGCTCGTCGCGGACGGGGCGCCCGCCCGGTGAGCGCGGTCCGGGCCGCAGGTCACCCTCAACGCCCTTTCCCCCGGGGCGCGTTCGCGCCCCTCCCCACCGTCACGGCGCCCCGGACCCTCCCGGCCGCCACCGCCGTCCGGCACCGCACCCCTCGTCGAAAGGCTTGTCAGTGAGCACCGAAGCGTACGTGTACGACGCGATCCGCACCCCGCGCGGGCGCGGCAAGGCCAACGGCGCGCTGCACGGCACGAAGCCCGTCGACCTGGTCGTCGGGCTCCTCCACGAGATCCGCGCGCGCTTCCCCGGCCTCGACCCGGCGGCCGTCGACGACGTCGTGCTCGGTGTCGTCGGCCCGGTCGGCGACCAGGGCTCCGACATCGCCCGCATCGCCGCCATCGCGGCCGGACTGCCCGACACCGTGGCCGGGGTGCAGGAGAACCGCTTCTGTGCGTCCGGCCTCGAAGCCGTCAACATGGCCGCCGCGAAGGTCCGTTCGGGCTGGGAGGACCTGGTGCTGGCCGGCGGCGTCGAGTCGATGTCCCGGGTGCCGATGGCCTCCGACGGCGGCGCCTGGTTCAACGACCCGATGACCAACCTGGCGACCAACTTCGTGCCGCAGGGCATCGGCGCCGACCTGATCGCCACGATCGAGGGCTTCGGCCGCCGCGACGTCGACGAGTACGCGGCCCTCTCCCAGGAACGCGCCGCCGCGGCCTGGAAGGACGGCCGCTTCGAGCGGTCCGTCGTCCCGGTGCGGGACCGCAACGGCTTCGTCGTCCTCGACCACGACGAGCACGGACGCCCCGGCACCACCGCCGAGTCGCTGGGCCGGCTCAAGCCGTCGTTCGCCGACATCGGCGAGCTGGGAGGCTTCGACGCGGTGGCCCTGCAGAAGTACCACTGGGTGGAGAAGATCGACCACGTCCACCACGCGGGCAACTCCTCCGGCATCGTCGACGGCGCCGCCCTCGTCGCCGTCGGCTCGCGCGAGGTGGGGGAGAGGTACGGCCTCACCCCGCGCGCCCGCATCGTGTCCGCCGCGGTGTCCGGCTCCGAACCCACCATCATGCTCACCGGCCCGGCCCCCGCCACCCGCAAGGCGCTCGCCAAGGCCGGCCTGACCATCGACGACATCGACCTCGTCGAGATCAACGAGGCGTTCGCGGCGGTCGTGCTGCGCTTCGCGAAGGACATGGGCCTGTCCCTCGACAAGATCAACGTCAACGGCGGCGCCATCGCGCTCGGCCATCCGCTCGGCGCCACCGGCGCGATGATCCTCGGCACCCTCGTCGACGAACTGGAGCGCCAGGACAAGCGGTACGGCCTCGCCACCCTCTGCGTCGGCGGCGGCATGGGCATCGCCACGATCGTCGAACGCGTCTGACCCGGCGGATCACGAGACTCACGAGACTCAACGGAGAGCAGTCATGACCGAGAGCACCACCATCCGCTGGGAACAGGACGACACCGGTGTCGTCACCCTCGTCCTCGACGACCCGAACCAGTCGGCGAACACGATGAACCGGGCGTTCACCACGTCCCTCACCGCCGTCGCCGACCGCCTGGAGGCCGAACGCGACAGCATCCGCGGCGTGATCGTCACCTCCGCGAAGAAGACCTTCTTCGCCGGCGGCGACCTGCGCGACCTGATCCGGGTCACCCCGGAGACCGCCGAGGAACTCTTCGAGGGCACCCTCGCGATCAAGCGGAACCTGCGCCGCATCGAGACCCTCGGCAAGCCCGTCGTCGCCGCCCTCAACGGCGCGGCCCTCGGCGGCGGTTACGAGATCGCGCTGGCCTGCCACCACCGGATCGCCCTCGACGCGCCCGGCTCCAAGATCGGCTGCCCCGAGGTCACCCTCGGCCTGCTCCCCGGCGGGGGCGGCGTGGTGCGCACCGTGCGGCTGCTCGGCATCACCGACGCCCTGCTCAAGGTGCTGCTCCAGGGCACCCAGTACAGCCCGGCGCGCGCCCTGGAGAACGGCCTCGTCGACGAAGTCGCCGCCACTCCCGAGGAGTTGACCGCCAAGGCCCGCGCGTTCGTCGACGCCCACCCCGAGTCCCAGCAGCCGTGGGACCGGCCCGGCTACCGCATCCCCGGCGGCACCCCCGCCAACCCGAGGTTCGCGGCCAACCTGCCCGCCTTCCCGGCGAACCTGCGCAAGCAGACGAACGGCGCGCCCTACCCGGCCCCGCGCAACATCATGGCCGCCGCCGTCGAGGGCGCCCAGGTCGACTTCGAGACCGCCCAGGTCATCGAGGCGCGCTACTTCGCGGAACTCGCCGCGGGCCAGACCTCGAAGAACATGATCCAGGCGTTCTTCTTCGACCTCCAGGCCGTCAACTCCGGCGCCAACCGCCCGAAGGGCGTCGAGCCCCGCGAGGTCCGCCGGGTCGCGGTCCTCGGCGCGGGCATGATGGGCGCCGGCATCGCGTACTCCTGCGCCCGCGCCGGCATCGACGTCGTCCTCAAGGACGTCACCCCGGAGGCCGCCGCCAAGGGGAAGGCGTACTCGGAGAAGCTGTGCGCGAAGGCCGTCGGACGCGGACGCACCAGCCAGGAGAAGGCGGACGCCCTGCTCGCCCGCATCACCCCCACCGCCGAGGCGGCGGACCTGGCCGGCTGCGACGCCGTCATCGAGGCGGTGTTCGAGGACCCGGCGCTCAAGCACAAGGTCTTCCAGGAGATCCAGCACGTCGTGGACGCCGACGCGCTGCTCTGCTCGAACACCTCGACGCTCCCGATCACCGCGTTGGCCGAAGGCGTCGAACGCCAGGCCGACTTCGTCGGGCTGCACTTCTTCTCGCCGGTCGACAAGATGCCCCTGGTCGAGATCATCAAGGGCGAGCGCACCGGCGACGCGGCGCTCGCCCGCGCGTTCGACCTGGTGCGGCAGATCCGCAAGACGCCGATCGTCGTCAACGACTCGCGCGGCTTCTTCACCTCCCGCGTCATCGGCCACTTCATCAACGAGGGCGTCGCGATGGTCGGCGAGGGCATCGAGCCCGCCTCCGTCGAGCAGGCGGCGGCCCAGGCCGGCTACCCCGCCAAGGTGCTCTCGCTGATGGACGAGCTGACCCTGACCCTGCCGCGCAAGATCCGCAACGAGTCGCGGCGGGCCGTCGAGGAGGCCGGCGGCACCTGGGCCGGTCACCCCGCCGAGGCCGTCGTCGACCGCATGGTGGACGAGTTCGGCCGCACCGGCCGCAGCGGCGGCGCCGGTTTCTACGAGTACGCGGACGGCCGCCGTGCCGGGCTCTGGCCGGGCCTGCGCGAGCACTTCACCAAGCCGGGCCACGAGATCCCGTTCGAGGACATGCGCGAACGCATGCTGTTCGCGGAGGCCCTCGACACGGTCCGCCTCCTGGAGGAGGGCGTCCTCACCTCCGTGGCGGACGCCAACATCGGCTCGATCCTCGGCATCGGCTTCCCCGGCTGGACCGGCGGCGTGCTCCAGTACGTCAACGGCTACGCGGGCGGCCTGCCCGGCTTCGTGGCCCGCGCACGGGAACTGGCGGAGCGCTACGGCGAGCGGTTCACGCCGCCCGCGCTGCTGGTGGCGAAGGCCGAGAAGGGCGACACGTTCACGGACGGCCGCTGACGGCCGCTGACGGCCGGACCGGCCGCCCCGCGACCCGACGGCCGGGCCGTACGCGCGCGCGTACGGCCCGGCCGTCGGGTCGCCACCGGTACGGGTGCTGTTCCGCCTCCGCGTGCCACCAGCGGGGCGGCGACGGACCACGGGCCGCCGACAACGGCTGGTCGGGGTGCAGCCCCAGCCGCCGCAGCGCGTCCGCCCGCACGCGTACGTCGAAGAAGCCGCGCCAGTGCCCGTCGGCGCCGATGCCGCAGGCCAGGTTCCCGCACACCTCGTCCGGCGCGAAGGGCGCCCAGTCGATCCCGCGTTCGCGCAGTCAGGCGCGCAGCGCGGCCTGCGGCGAGAGGCGGCCGGGCAGGTTCTCGTAGCCGAGCGCGGTGATCCAGGTGTCGTCCGGTGCGTCCATGCGCCGATGGTGCCCCGAGGCACCGTCCCGCCGCACGCGTTTTCCGCCCCGTGGACCCAGCCGCCCCGCGAACTCAGCCGCCCGCGGCCTCCGCCCCCGGCTGCTCCCCGAGCCACTCCCGCAGCTCCTCCTTGAGCGAGCGCTGGAACGCGGTCAGCAGCGCCTGCACGACCAGTGGCTGCATGTGCGCGGACAGGGACTTCACGTCCTCGGCGGCGCGCTCGGCGACCGCGTCCCGCAGGAGCCCCGACATCGCCTGCGCGGCGGCACGGGAGTGGTCGATCAGAACGCCGCGGGCGGCGAGGATCGTCTCCTGGGACAGCGGCACGTCGAGCAGCCGCACGCCGAGGCGCAGCAGCCCCGAGTCGACGCGGAAGACGCCGTCGCCGTCCGGCGCGACGACGCTCATCGCCGTGAGCCGCCGCACGTCCTCGTCGGACAGCTTCCGTCCTGCACGCCGGTCCAGCTCGGCCCGGTCGAGCCGCTCCACGGCCTCGGGCCCCCAGGAGGCCACGACGGCGCGGTGGATCGCGAGGTCCTGGGGGCTCAGGTCCGCCGGCAGCTGCCCGAGGTAGCGCTCGATGGCCGCGAGGGTCATCCCCTGCTGCTGCAACTCCTCGATCAGCGCCAGCCGCGACAGATGACCACGTCCGTAGTGCCCGACCCGGCGCGGCCCGATGACCGGGGGCGGCAGCAGCCCCCGCGTGCTGTAGAAGCGGACGGTGCGCACCGTGACTCCCGCACGGGAGGCCAGTTCGTCGATGGTGAGGACCGGCTCCCCGGTGTCGGTGGTCATGCGCAGCAGTATCGCTGTCCCACCACTGCCGCGACACCTCCGGCGACGGGGGCGGGAGGCGGACGGCCGGCGGCGCCGACGGAGATCCCGTGAGCGTCCCGGGGTCGTCCGGGGAGGGGGCGTGGTGGCTGTGCGGAGATCGGGCGGTGTGACGTTCCGCACCGTGTAACCGCAGGTGGGGTGGGCAGGCGGCGCGGAGGTCGGGGCCGGACGGGCGCCGGCCGTACGCAAGGACCCGGGCCGCGGCCCGGGCGCACCGGACAGCAAGTGGAGCCTCCGTGAGCAAGCAAGCCGTGGACACGGCACAGGCCGCCGTCGGCCGCGACGCGGCCACAGCGCCCGCGGACGCGGGCGACGCCGGCTACAGCAAGGACCTCAAGCACCGGCACGTCAACATGATCGCCATCGGCGGCGCGATCGGCACCGGCCTGTTCCTCGGCGCGGGCGGCCGCCTGAACACCGCCGGACCGGCCCTCGCGCTCGCCTACCTCGTCTGCGGGATCTTCGCCTTCTTCGTCGTGCGGGCCCTGGGCGAGCTGGTGCTCTACCGGCCCTCGTCCGGGTCCTTCGTGTCGTACGCGCGCGAGTTCCTCGGCGAGAAGGGCGCCTACGTCGCCGGCTGGATGTACTTCCTGAACTGGTCCACGACCGGGATCGCGGACATCACCGCCATCGCGCTCTACGCCCACTACTGGAGCCTGTTCACGAGCGTGCCGCAATGGCTGCTGGCGCTGGTCGCCCTGGGGGTGGTGCTGGCGGTGAACCTGATCTCCGTGAAGATCTTCGGCGAGATGGAGTTCTGGTTCTCCATCGTCAAGGTCACCACCCTCGTCGCGTTCATGCTCATCAGCATCTGGCTGCTCGCCACCCGGCACCCCGTGGGCGGCACCATCCCCGGCACCGGCGTCCTCGCCGACCACGGCGGTGTCCTTCCGCACGGCGTGATGCCCGTCGTCCTGGTGATGCAGGGCGTGATCTTCGCGTACGCGGCGCTCGAACTGGTCGGTGTCGCCGCGGGCGAGACCTCCGAGCCCGAGAAGGTCGTGCCCCGCGCCGTGAACTCGATCATGTGGCGGGTCGCGGTGTTCTACGTCGGCTCGGTCGTCCTGCTCGCGCTGCTGCTGCCGGGGTCGGCGTACTCGGCGGGGGAGAGCCCCTTCGTCACCGTCCTGTCGAAGATCGGCGTCCCGGCGGCCGGTGACGTCATGAACCTGGTGGTGCTCACGGCCGCCATGTCGTCCCTCAACTCCGGCCTCTACTCGACGGGCCGCATCCTCCGCTCCATGTCGACGGCGGGCTCCGCGCCCCGCTTCACCGGCCGGATGAACCGCAGCCAGGTCCCGTACGGCGGCATCCTGCTGACCTGCGGGGTCTGCGTGCTCGGCGTGGGGCTCAACTACCTCGTCCCCGCCGACGCGTTCGAGATCGTGCTCAACGTGGCGTCCCTCGGCGTCGTCAGCACCTGGGTGATCATCATGGTCTGCCACCTGGCCTTCGTCCGGCGCGCCAAGGAGGGTCTGGTCACGCGCCCCTCCTTCCGGCTCCCGGGCAGTCCGGTCACCGAGGTGGTGACGATCCTGTTCCTGCTGGCCGTGCTCGGCCTGATGTGGAACGACCCGGAGGTGGGCCGCAAGACCCTGCTGCTCGTCCCGCTCATCGCGCTCCTGCTGGTCGGCGGCTGGTTCCGGGTCCGCGGCCGGGTCGCGCGGAACGCGGACGACGCCCGAGGCGAACTGCCCGACACCGCGCGGTAGTCGGGGCGGCGGCCGGGAGCCGGGACCGGGGCGTCCCGCTCGTCGTAAACCGGACCGAACTGGACCGGACCGGACCGAACTGGACCGGACCGGACTGGATCGGATCGGACCGTCCGTGCGCCGGGGGCCGACGGTGACCGGTGACGGCCTCCCAGGAGGCCGTCACCGGGTGCGAAGGCAGAACTGGCCGGGCCCCGGCCCCCGTCGTCAACGGGGGCCGGGGCCCGGCCGGTTCAGCGCCCGGCGCTGCTCAGCGCTTGCCGCCCTGCTTCGGGTCGACCAGTCCGGCGCGGCGCAACGCGTCGGCCATCGCACTGTTGGAGGGCGCGGGGGCCTGACGCGCGTTGCCGCCGCCGCCACCGCCGCCCCCGCCGGTGCTGCCGCCGCCGCGGCCCTGACGCTGCTGCGGCGGGCGGCCGGTGCGCTGCCGGCGACCGTCGCCACCGCCCTGGCGCTGCGGCTGCTGCCCGGGTTCCGCCGGGGCCGCCGCCTGGTCGTCGAGGCGCAGCGTGAGCGATACCCGCTTGCGCGGGATGTCGACGTCGAGCACCTTGACCTTGACGATGTCACCGGGCTTCACGACGTCGCGCGGGTCCTTCACGAACGTCCTCGACATGGCCGACACGTGCACCAGGCCGTCCTGGTGCACACCGATGTCGACGAACGCGCCGAACGCGGCGACGTTGGTGACCACGCCCTCCAGCACCATGCCGGACTCCAGGTCGGAGAGCTTCTCCACGCCGTCCTTGAAGGTGGCGGTCTTGAAGGCGGGGCGCGGGTCGCGGCCGGGCTTCTCCAGCTCCTTCAGGATGTCCGTCACCGTCGGCAGCCCGAAGGTGTCGTCGACGAAGTCGTCCGCCCGCAGCGACCGCAGCACGGCGGTGTTGCCGACGAGCGAGGCCACCGTCTGGCCCGACGTCTTCACCATGCGGCGCACGACCGGGTACGACTCGGGGTGCACGCTGGAGGAGTCCAGCGGGTCGTCACCGCCGCGGATGCGCAGGAAGCCGGCGCACTGTTCGTACGCCTTGGGGCCGAGCCGGGCCACGCCCTTGAGCGAACTCCGCGACGTGAACGGGCCGTTGGCGTCGCGGTGCGCCACGATGTTCTCCGCGAGGCCGGAGGAGATGCCCGACACCCGGGCCAGCAGCGGCACCGACGCGGTGTTGACGTCGACACCGACTCCGTTCACACAGTCCTCGACCACCGCGTCCAGCGACCGCGACAACTTCACCTCGGACAGGTCGTGCTGGTACTGGCCGACACCGATCGACTTCGGGTCGATCTTCACCAGCTCGGCCAACGGGTCCTGAAGACGCCGCGCGATGGAGACCGCGCCGCGCAACGAGACGTCCATGTCGGGCAGTTCGCGCGACGCGTACGCGGACGCCGAGTACACCGACGCGCCCGCCTCCGACACCATCACCTTGGTGAGCTTCAACTCCGGGTGCTTGGTGATCAGTTCGCCGGCGAGCTTGTCGGTCTCCCGGGACGCCGTGCCGTTGCCGATCGCGATCAGGTCGACCGCGTGCTCCTTCGACAGCCGCGCCAGCTTCGCGATCGCCTCGTCCCACCGGTTGGCGGGGACGTGCGGGTGGATGACGTCCGTCGCGAGCACCTTGCCGGTCGCGTCGACCACCGCGACCTTCACACCGGTACGGAAGCCGGGGTCCAGGCCGAGCGTCGAGCGGGTGCCGGCCGGGGCCGCGAGCAGCAGGTCGCGCAGGTTCGCGGCGAAGACACCCACCGCGTCGTCCTCGGCGGCGGTGCGCAGCCGCAGCCGCAGGTCGATGCCGAGGTGCACCAGGATGCGGGTCCGCCAGGCCCAACGGACCGTGTCCTGGAGCCACTTGTCGCCGGGACGGCCGCGGTCGGCGATCCCGAAGCGGTGCGCCACGATGCCCTCGTACGAGGACGGGCCCTCCGTCGGCTCCTCCGGCTCCAGGACCAGGTCGAGGACCTCCTCCTTCTCGCCGCGCAGCAGCGCCAGCACCCGGTGCGAGGGCAGCGCGGTGAACGGCTCCGTGAAGTCGAAGTAGTCGGCGAACTTGGCGCCCGCCTCCTCCTTGCCCTCCCGCACCTTGGCGGCCACCCGGCCGCGCCGCCACATGCGTTCGCGGACCTCGCCGATCAGGTCGGCGTCCTCCGAGAACCGCTCCGTGAGGATCGCGCGGGCCCCGTCGAGGGCGGCCTGCGGTTCGGCGACCCCCTTGTCGGCGTCGACGAACGCGGCGGCCGCGGCGAGCGGTTCCACCGACGGATCGGTCAACAGGCCCTCCGCGAGCGGTTCGAGCCCCGCCTCACGGGCGATCTGCGCCTTGGTGCGCCGCTTCGGCTTGAACGGCAGGTAGATGTCCTCCAGGCGTGCCTTCGTCTCGGCACCCCGGATCTGCGTCTCCAGCTCCTCGGTGAGCTTGCCCTGCTCACGCACCGAGTCGAGGATCGCGGTGCGCCGCTCCTCCAGCTCGCGCAGATAGCGCAGCCGCTCCTCCAGCGTCCGCAGCTGCGCGTCGTCGAGCGACTCGGTCGCCTCCTTGCGGTAGCGGGCGACGAAGGGCACCGTCGAACCGCCGTCGAGCAGCTCCACGGCGGCCCGCACCTGCCGCTCCCGTACGCCGAGTTCGTCGGCGATCCTGCTTTCGATGGACCCTACGAGGGGTGTCGTCACGTTCCCGTACCGCCTTCTCCACTTCGGGTTGCGCCGCAATTGTGGCAGGTGACGACGGCGCCGTGGGATCTGGGCGGTTCCGCGCGATTCGCGCGGGGGACCTCGCGGTCAGGCCTTGCCGTGCGTCGAGGAGGACGCCCCGCCGAACAGCCGGGCGAGCGCGCGGAACGGAAGCGTGACGACGGTGGCGATGGCGCCGCCGATCTGGCGGAGCACGTCGGCGATGGCACGGAACACGGTTGCCTCCCTGTGCTGTCCCCGGTCCGGACGACCGGGAGGGCACCGTACGAGTACCGCGCGAGCCCCGGCTCATGCGTGCCGGGGGCGGGGTGACCTGCGCCGCCCGGCGCCGGCCCGCGCGGGACGCCCGGCGCCGGCCGGCGTCGGCCGACGCGGGATGCCCTGCGCCACCCGTTCACGCGGGGCTCGCGCGTGCCGGGGGCGCACGGGGCCGCCGCCGCTCCCCTCGGGCGGTGATCGCCGTCGGCTGGGAGATCCGTGCGGCTGGCTCGTCCGGGGTCGATGCGTGCCGAGGTCCGGATTGCCGTGCCTACGACTGGGAGCCCGGTGCCGCCCGCCCTTCCGGGCGGTGATCGCCGTCGGCTGGGAGATCCGTGCGGCTCGCTCGTCCGGGGTCGGTACTTGCCGAGGTCCGGAGGACCCGTGCCGACGACCGGGGGCGGGTGCCGTCGGCTGGTCCCGAGCTCGTGCGTGCCGCCGGCTTCGTGGCCTGTGCCGTCCGCTCGTGCCGGGCTCGTACGTGCCGCGTGGCCCGTGCCGCCGGCTCGTCCCCGGCCCGTGCCTGCCGACGGCCGCGTGACCGGTGCCGCCCGCTCGCCCCGGCCCCGTGCGTGCCGGCGGCCGGCGGCCGGCGGGTCCCTGCCGTCCGGTCGCCGGCCGCGTCCCCGGCGGCCGGCTCAGGCCTTGCCGACCAGGTCCGCCGGGAAGGCGCCGGCCGCTGCCGCCGCGCGGGCGAAGGCCGTGCCCAGCTCCGTCAGACGGGCGACGCCCTCCGTGCCCAGGTGGGCGTACGGCGCCCGGTCGAGGCGGTCGGTCTCCGCCTCGATCTCCGCGCGCAACGCGACGCCCCGCTCGGTGAGTTCCCCCGAGGTGTCGAGCAGTCCGCGGTCCCGCAGCCGTGCGGCGGCCGCGTCCCAGTCCTCGCGGGTCCAGCCGCGCGTGGCGGACACCCAGGCGGGGGTCATGCCGCGGCCGGTCGCGGTGTGCGTGACGACGGCTTCGAGTCCGTCCAGTTCCGCCGACATCAGCGCGGCGAGGTGGCCGTCCCCGCGGTGCTCGCGCAGCAGGGTCGTCCCGTGCCAGTAGGCCAGGTGCGGTTCCTCGGGCACGGGCAGGTCGGCGTGCGCGGAGTACAGGGGGCGGGCGGTCCGGGAGCAGGCCTCGGCGGCGCGCAGCGCGAGGGCCGCCGCCTCGGCCATCTCGTCCGACGCCACCGCGTCCGCGCCCAGCAGGCGCCGCACGGACGCGTCGACGGCCCGCAGGCGCGCGGCCAGCACCTGCTCGGGTGCGGCGGTCCGCCACACGGCGGGCACGTGCCGGGCGACCAGCTCGTACTTGTAGTTGTAGAACGTGGCCGTCACCGTCCCGGCCCCGACCGCGCCGAGGGCGGCGGAGCGTACCGCGAAGTTGACGGCACGCGGGCTGGTGATGCCGACGGCGCCCAGTTCGGCGCCCAGTTCGGGCGCGAAGTAGTGCGTGGCGTGCAGGGAGTTGAGCACGTTGTGACAGCGGCGTCCCGCACGGTGATCGGTGGCGGCAGTAGTCATGCCCGCACGTTACCGACTGGTCGGTTTCTTCTCCATGGGTGGGCGTGTCTTCGTTGCGCTCGGCTCCCGGGAACCGTCCGCGGCGGGTGTGCGCCACGTGAAGCGGGGCCGCCGGCGCTCCAGGAAGGCGTCGACGCCCTCGGCGGTGTCGGCGTTCCCGTCCGCCAGCCGCGCCCAGTGGTCGTCCCGGTCCGTGCGGCCGTTCGCGAACTCCTTGGCCGCGGCCTGGGTGAGCTGGGAGCGCGAGGCCAGCACCGCGGTGAACTCGGCCACCCGTGCATCGAGTTCGGCGCCGCCCGGCAGCACTTCGTCGACCAGTCCGGTGCGTAGGGCGCGTTCGGCGTCGATCAACTCGCCCGAGAACAGCAGGTACTTGGCGGCAGCGGGACCCACCAGCGACACCAACCTCCTTGTGGAGGAGGCCGGGTAGACGATGCCGAGCTTCGCCGGGGTCACGCCGAACAGGGCGTCGCCCGCGGCGAACCGCAGGTCGCAGGCGGCCGCGAGCTGGGCGCCGCCGCCCACGCAGTGTCCGCGCACGGCGGCGAGCGTCGGCCGGGGGAAGGCGGCCAATGCCTCCTCCGCCGCCACCGCGAGCCGCTGGGCCTCGGCGGGGGAGCCGCGCAGGGTGGAGATGTCGGCGCCGGCGCAGAACGTGTCGCCCTCGCCGGTGAGCACGAGGGCCCGCACGCCGGGGTCGGCGGCCAGGGTGTCGAGGAGCGGCGGCAGGGCGCGCCACATCGCGGCGGTCATGGCGTTGCGCTTGTCGGGGCGGTGGACGACGACGGTGGCGACCGAGTCGGCGACCCGGTGCAGCAACTGCGGCTCCATGGGCCGGATGCTATCCGCCGTGCCGCGCGGACGATCGAGGAGGGCGCGGCCGGCCGGACCGTGCCGTCCTCCCGCCCCTCGCCCCAACACGTCCGAAATCGGCACCGCAGCGACAGACGCGATCATGTGCGCGGTCGAAGCGTCCCGGAACGGTCGGGAACGCTCGATATCGGCTGACTTCTGTTCAGTCCTGCGGAGCGGAGCGGTCCGTTACCAACACTCGACGTGTGGTGACAATCGAGCGCAAGGGTGGCGACCGGACGATGGAGAACCATGAGCGTGGGCCCGGTCCACGCTCAGCAGGCGAGGCGGACGCGCTCCCGGGACCGGAACGGCCGACGGGGCCCCTGCCGTACGAGGGCGTCTGGCGGTTCACGGCCCCCTCCGTCGAGGCGTCGGTCCCGCAGGCCAGACGCGCGGTGCGCGACCTGCTGCTGCGGCAGGGGGTGCCCGCGTCCGAGGACACGGTCCACGGGCTGCTGCTGATCGTCTCGGAGCTGGTGACGAACGTGGTGCGGCACGCCGCCCTGCTGTCGCCCACCCTCGCGGTGGAGATCGCGGTCGGCGCGCAGTGGGTGCGGGTGTGCGTGGAGGACAACCACCCCTACCGCCCGACCGCCCTGGAGACCGATCACGGCGAAGGAGGGCGCGGGCTGCTCCTGGTCCGTGAGATCACCCGGGAGGCGGGCGGGATGTGCGACGTCGAGCACACGGCGAGCGGGGGAAAGGTGATCTGGGCGGTCCTGCCGCTCACGAGCGAGCCGTGACGGCCGCCGCCGGGCGGGGGCCCGTCCCGGCGGACACGCACTCGGACCGACGGGTGCTCACCAGCCGGTGGCGGGGTCCGTCAGCTCGCGCACCGCGGGACGGGCGGCGTCCAGCACCGTCATGAACCACGCGGAGAAGGGGTCGCGCGCGTGCCGCTCCGCCAGCTCCTGCGGGGTCACGAAGGCGGTCGCGCCGACCTCCTCCTCGTCCGGGTGCACGGCGGACTGCACCAGCCCGACGAAGAGGTGGTTGAACTCCTGCTCCACCAGGCCCGAGTCGGGGTCCGGGTGGTTGTAGCGCACGGTGCCCGCCTCGGCCATCAGCGACGGCGAGACACCCAGCTCCTCGTACGTACGCCGGGCCGCCGCCGCGAACGGCGCCTCGCCCGGGTAGGGGTGGCCGCAGCAGGTGTTGGACCAGACGCCGGGGGAGTGGTACTTGCCCTGGGCGCGCTGCTGGAGAAGCAGCCGGCCCTGCTCGTCGAAGAGGAAAACGGAGAACGCGCGGTGCAGCTGCCCGGGCGCCTGGTGGGCGGCCAGCTTCTCGGCGGTGCCGATCGTCGCACCGTTCTCGTCGACCAGTTCCAGCAAAATCGCGTCTGCGGCGCCGTTCGACGGACTGTGCGTCGCGGTGGCAGGTGTGATCGGCATACCCATCCTTCACGTCGGTCTTCGGACCCCAGTCTGCCGTACAGAACCGGCACTCCCGGCGCTTCGGGCGCGCCCGCATGTCCCGCGCGACGGGGCGCGGGGCGTGGGCGGGGCCGCGGGGACGCCGGGAGCGGGGCCCGGTGACTGATCGTGCCCGGAGCGCCGGGCGGAGAACCGGGCGGGGTACCCGTACCCGTGTTCTAACGGTCCTCGGGTGCGCGGCGCGCGGTCCGGCCGGTCCCGCGCCGCCCCTCCGACGCGAGACGTACGGGCCCGTCCGGGCCGGCCGCCGCGAGGCAGGTCAGTGGCAGAGGCGGGTCAGTGGCAGAGGCGGGCCTCGTGCTCGGCGTGCCCGCTCGGCTCCAGCTGGAAGGTGCAGTGCTCCACGTCGAAGTGGACGCCGAGGCACTGCTGGAGTTCGTGCAGCATCTTCTCGTGCCCGACCGCGCTCAGTACGTCGGAACGTACCACCACGTGCGCGGACAGCACCGGCAGGCCCGAGGTGATGGTCCAGGCGTGCAGGTCGTGGATGTCCTCCACGCCGTCCAGCGCCAGCATGTGCTGGCGGACCTCGGCCATGTCGACGCCCCGGGGCGCCGCTTCGAGCAGGACGTCCAGCGTCTCGCGCAGCAGGCCCCAGGCGCGCGGCACGATCAGCAGGCCGATGGCCAGCGAGGCGACCGGGTCGGCCGCCTGCCAGCCGGTGGTCAGGATGACCGTCGCGGACACCACCACCGCGAGCGAGCCCAGCGCGTCCGCCGCCACCTCCAGGAAGGCGCCGCGGACGTTGAGGCTGTCCTGGCGCCCGCGCATCAGCAGCGCCAGCGAGACGGAGTTCGCGACCAGACCGACCACGCCCAGTACGACCATCAGGCCGCCCGAGGTGTCGGCGGGGGTGAAGAAGCGGCTGACCGCCTCGTAGAGGACGTATCCGCCGACGCCGAACAGGAGCAGGCAGTTGGCGAGCGCGGCCAGGATCTCGGCGCGGGCGAAGCCGAAGGTGCGGTTCTCGCTCGGCGGACGGTTCGCGAAGTGGATGGCCAGCAGCGCCATGCCGAGCCCGAGGGCGTCGGTGGCCATGTGCGCCGCGTCCGCCAGCAGGGCCAGGGAGTTCGCGAGCAGACCGCCCGCGAACTCCAGCACCATCACGCCGAGCGTGATCGCCAGGGCGGTCCGCAGCCGTCCGCGGTACGCCGCCGCGGCCGTGCCGGTGGTCGGGGCGCCCTGCGCGTGACCGTGGTCGTGGCCGTGACCGTGGCTGTGTCCTGCCCCCATGTCGCACCCCTCCTCTCGCCGTCCGGGATCACAGTCAACTACGGGCCGGGGGTATCCGGCAATGCGGCACTGAACACCGTTGTCGTCTGCCCTGACCTGCGCAAACGAAGCGCAGGTCAGGGTGGTCCGGACCCGTCGCCGCGGCCGCCGGGAGCGGTCGCGGCGACGGGGGCGCGACGGGCGGAGCGTCCCCGCTCGCCGCTGTCGCGCCCTTTGCCGCGTATGCCTGGGTCTGGGGGTGTGGTTTGTGGCGCGGGCCCCGGATCGCCGATGATGATCTCGGCAAAGGCCCTGGCAGAGCCCGTTGATCGGGCAGTGAACGGGCGGTGAACGCGGGGCGGCCCGCATCCGATAGCCTCTGCCGACATGCCGTCCGGACGCCGCAGGCCGTGGGCGTCGCACCATGCACACGACCGGCGCGTACGCGTCGGCACCCAGGGAGTGAGTTCGGTTGTCGACCGCAATCCTCACCGGTCAGCCGGCCCCCGGATCGTCGATCGAGGGCGATCTGCGCACGCTCGGCTTCGACGTCCGGACCGCGGCCGACGCCGCCGAGGCGGAGACGCTCCTGGCGCGGGTCCCGGCCGCCGAACGCGTCGCCGTCGTGGACAGCCGCTTCGTCGGCCACGTGCACGCGCTGCGCCTCGGCCTCACCGACCCCCGGTTCCCGCTCGCCGCGGTGCCCGGCGCCGTGACGGCCCGGCCCGAGGGCCGCCAGGCGCTCACCCGCGCGATGGCCCGCGAGACCTCCGGCGCGGTACGCGCCGCCGCCCCCGCCGAGCAGGGCGGCGCCCCCGCCCTCGCGGTGGACAGCCTCGCCGACCGCGTGGTCACCTCCCTGGAGACCGACGGCACCGACGTGTACCGCCCCGAGCTGGGCAGTCTCGTCGCCGCCACCCCCTCGCTCCCGCAGGACCGCGAGGAGACGCGCCGCGCGGTCGCCGCCGTCGACGACGAGGCCATACGCCTGAAGTCGGCGGTCAAGGCCCGCGACGGCTTCTTCACCACGCACTGCATCAGCCCGTACTCCCGTTACATCGCCCGCTGGTGCGCCCGCCGCGGGCTGACCCCGAACCAGGTCACCACCGCCTCGCTGATCACCGCGCTGATCGCGGCCGGCTGCGCCGCCACCGGCACCCGCGCCGGGTACGTGGCGGCCGGCGTCCTGCTCCTCGCCTCCTTCGTACTGGACTGCACGGACGGCCAGCTCGCCCGCTACTCCCTCCAGTACTCCACGCTCGGCGCCTGGCTCGACGCGACCTTCGACCGCGCCAAGGAGTACGCCTACTACGCGGGGCTCGCGCTCGGCGCGGCCCGCGGCGGCGACGACGTGTGGGCGCTCGCCCTGGGCGCGATGGTCCTCCAGACCTGCCGGCACGTCGTCGACTTCTCCTTCAACGAGGCGAACCACGACGCCACCGCCAACACCAGCCCCACCGCCGCCCTCTCCGACCGCCTCGACAGCGTCGGCTGGACCGTGTGGCTGCGCCGCATGATCGTGCTGCCCATCGGCGAGCGCTGGGCGCTGATCGCCGTGCTCACCGCGGTCACCACGCCCCGCATCACCTTCTACGTCCTGCTGATCGGCTGCGCCTTCGCCGCGACGTACACCACCGGCGGGCGGCTGCTGCGGTCGGTGACCCGCAAGGCCCGCCGCACCGAGCGCGCCGCGCAGGCGCTCAAGGACCTGACCGACAGCGGTCCCCTCGCCGGGGCGGTGGCACGCGTCACCCGCGCGGTGCGCCTCCCGGCGCCCGTCCTCGCCCTGGTGGGCGGCCTGCTCGTGGTGATCGCCGCCGCCGTGTGGGGCGCCTCGTGGGCCACCGCCGGATGCGCCGCCGGTTACGCCGTGCTCTCCGGCGCGGCCGTCGCCCGCCCCCTCAAGGGCGCCCTCGACTGGCTGGTCCCGCCCTTCTTCCGGGCGGCCGAGTACGGCACCGTGCTGATCCTGGCCGCCAAGGCGGACATGAACGGAGTGCTTCCGGCGGCTTTCGGGCTGGTGTCCGCGGTCGCCTACCATCACTACGACACGGTCTACCGCATCCGCGGCAACGCGGGCGCCCCGCCGCGTTGGCTGGTGCGGGCGGTCGGCGGTCACGAGGGCCGCACCCTGGCCGTCGCGGTCCTGGCCGCGCTGCTCACCGCCGAACAGTTCAAGGTCGCGCTCACGGTTCTCGCCGTGGCCGTCGCCCTGGTGGTGCTCGCCGAGAGCGTCACCTACTGGGTGTCCGCCCACAAGGGCGGGGCGCCCGCAGTACACGACGAAGGAGAACCCGCATGATCGGCCTCGTGCTGGCGGCCGGCGCCGGACGGCGTCTGCGCCCCTACACCGACAGCCTGCCCAAGGCGCTGGTGCCGGTGGGGCCCGCGGGGATAGAGGGAGAGCCCACGGTCCTGGACCTGACCCTCGGCAACTTCGCCGAGATCGGTCTCACCGAGGTCGCGGTCATCGTCGGCTACCGCAAGGAGGCCGTCTACGAGCGCAAGGCCGCGCTGGAGGCGAAGTACGGCCTCAAGCTCACCCTCATCGACAACGACAAGGCCGAGGAGTGGAACAACGCCTACTCCCTGTGGTGCGGACGTGACGCCCTCAAGGACGGCGTGATCCTCGCCAACGGCGACACCGTGCACCCCGTCTCCGTCGAGCACACGCTGCTCGCCGCCCGCGGCGAGGGCCGGAAGATCATCCTCGCCCTCGACACGGTGAAGAACCTCGCCGACGAGGAGATGAAGGTCGTCGTGGACCCCGTCAAGGGCGTCCGGAGGATCACCAAGCTGATGGACCCGGCCGAGGCGACCGGCGAGTACATCGGGGTGACCCTCATCGAGGGCGACGCGGCCCCGGAACTCGTCGACGCGCTGAAGACCGTCTGGGAGACCGACCCCCAGCAGTTCTACGAGCACGGCTACCAGGAACTGGTCAACCGCGGCTTCCGGATCGACGTGGCGCCCATCGGCGACCTCGACTGGGTCGAGATCGACAACCACGACGACCTCGCCCGTGGACGGGAGATCGCGTGCCGGTACTGACCAGGCTGATCCCCTCACCGGTCGTCGTCGACATCCGCCCGGGTGCCCTCGACGACCTCGGCTGCGTCCTCGCCGACGAGCGCATCTCGCACTCCGGCCGGCTCGCCGTCGCCGTCAGCGGCGGCTCCGGCGCCCGGCTGCGCGAGCGGATCGCGCCGACCCTGCCCGGCGCGACCTGGTACGAGGTCGGCGGCGGCACCCTGGACGACGCGATCCGGCTGGCCGGCGAGATGAAGGGCGGCCACTACGACGCGGTCGTCGGCCTCGGCGGCGGCAAGATCATCGACTGCGCCAAGTTCGCGGCGGCCCGGGTCGGGCTGCCGCTGGTCGCCGTCCCCACCAACCTCGCGCACGACGGGCTGTGCTCGCCGGTCGCGACGCTCGACAACGACGCGGGCCGCGGTTCGTACGGCGTGCCCAACCCGATCGCCGTCGTCATCGACCTGGACGTCATCCGCGAGGCCCCGGCCCGCTACGTGCGCTCCGGCATCGGCGACGCCGTCTCGAACATCTCGGCCATCGCGGACTGGGAACTCGCCCACCGCGTCAAGGGCGAGAAGATCGACGGCCTCGCGGCGGCCATGGCCCGGCAGGCGGGCGAGGCGGTGCTGCGCCACCCCGGCGGCATCGGCGACAACGGCTTCCTCCAGGTGCTCGCCGAGGCGCTCGTCCTCAGCGGCATCGCGATGTCGGTGTCCGGCGACTCGCGGCCCTCCTCCGGCGCGTGCCACGAGATCAACCACGCCTTCGACCTGCTGTTCCCCCAGCGCGCTGCCAGCCACGGCGAGCAGTGCGGCCTGGGCGCGGCCTTCGCGATGTACCTGCGGGGGGCGCACGAGGAGTCGGCCTACATGGCCCAGGTGCTGCGCCGCCACGGGCTGCCCGTGCTCCCCGAGGAGATCGGCTTCACGGTGGACGAGTTCGTCCGCGCCGTGGAGTTCGCCCCGGAGACCCGGCCCGGCCGCTTCACGATCCTCGAACACCTCGACCTGAAAACCGACCAGATCAAGGACACCTACGCCGACTATGTCAAGGCCATCGGTAGCTGAACTCCGGCCGGTCGTGCACCCCGAAGGGGTGAAGGACCGCCGCAGCGGTGAGCACTGGGCGGGACGCCTGTACATGCGGGAGGTGTCGCTGCGCGTCGACCCCTTCCTGGCCAACACCCGCATCACGCCCAACCAGCTCACGTACCTGATGGTCGTGGCGGGCGTCCTGGCGGGCGCCGCGCTGCTGATCCCCGGTCTGGGCGGGGCGGTGCTCGGCGCCGTCCTCATCCAGGTGTACCTGCTGCTCGACTGCGTCGACGGGGAGATCGCGCGCTGGCGCCGGCAGACGTCGATCACCGGCGTCTACCTCGACCGCGTCGGCCACTACCTCTCCGAGGCGGCCCTGCTCGTCGGCTTCGGCCTGCGCGGCGCCGACCTCTGGGACGGCGCCGAGGGCCCCGAGTGGCTCTGGGCGTTCCTCGGCACGGTGGCCGCGCTCGGCGCGATCCTCATCAAGGCCGAGACGGACCTCGTCGACGTCGCCCGCGCCCGCAGCGGCCTGCCCGCCGTCCGGGACGAGGCCGCGGCGCCGCGTTCCTCCGGGCTGGCACTGGCCCGGCGGGCGGCGGCCGCGCTCAAGTTCCACCGCCTGGTCGGCGGCGTCGAGGCCAGCCTGTTCATCCTGCTGGTCGCCGTCCTCGACCTGATCGGCGGCGACCTCTTCTGGACCCGCCTCGGCATCGCGGTCCTGGCCGGCATCGCCGTACTCCAGACGCTGCTGCACCTGGTGTCCATCCTGGCTTCGAGCAGGCTCCGGTGAGCGCGGGCATGAAGGTCGGCGCCGTCGTCATCACGATGGGCAACCGCCCCGAGGAGCTGCGCGCGCTGCTCGACTCGGTGGCCAAGCAGGACGGCGACCACGTCCAGGTCGTCGTCGTCGGCAACGGCTCCCCGGTGCCGGACGTCCCCGAGGGCGTCCGCACGGTCGAGCTGCCCGAGAACCTCGGCATCCCCGGCGGCCGCAACGTCGGCATCGAGGCGTTCGGCCCCGGCGGCCGGGACGTCGACATCCTGCTGTTCCTGGACGACGACGGCCTGCTGGCCCGCACCGACACCGCCGAGCTGTGCCGCGAGGCCTTCGCGGCCGACCCGGAGCTGGGCATCATCAGCTTCCGCATCGCCGACCCGGAGACCGGTGTCACCCAGCGCCGGCACGTCCCCCGGCTGCGCGCCTCCGACCCGATGCGCTCGTCGCGGGTGACGACCTTCCTGGGCGGCGCCAACGCCGTGCGTACGGAGGTTCTCGTACAGGTCGGCGGACTGCCCGACGAGTTCTTCTACGCCCACGAGGAGACCGACCTGGCCTGGCGGGCGCTCGA
Organism: Streptomyces sp. NPDC008150; assembly: GCF_042956945.1. Lineage (NCBI taxonomy): Bacteria > Bacillati > Actinomycetota > Actinomycetes > Kitasatosporales > Streptomycetaceae > Streptomyces > Streptomyces sp. NPDC008150. The sequence continues at coordinate 169,840 of NZ_JBIBHJ010000010.1, forward strand.
CGCGGGCTGGATGATCGACTACCGGTCCGACATGGTCCTGTACCACCCGACGACCGCCCCGTCCCGGCACGCCGTCTACCACCGCATGGTCGCCCGCAACCGCGTGTGGCTCGCCCGCCGCAACCTGCCCGCGCTGCTCGTGCCCGTCTACCTGGGCGTGTGGGCGCTGCTCACCCTGGCGCGCCGCCCCTCGAAGCCGGCGCTGAAGGCGTGGCTGGGCGGTTTCCGGGAAGGCTGGTCCACTCCGTGCGGTCCGCGCCGGCCCATGAAGTGGCGCACGGTGTGGCGGCTGACCCGACTGGGCCGCCCCCCGGTCATCTGACAGGCTCGCAGCCGAGGGACCGGACGCGCACCCCGCGTCCGGTCCGCGCCGCCCCACCGGCCGGGCATTCCGAAGACGACGAAGGTTTCCACTAGTGACTGACACAACGCAGGACGGGACCGTCGGTCTGAACACCGGCCCGTCCTCCGACGCCGGCCTGACGGCGGCACAGCTCGCGGACAAGTACGGGCTCGCCGTGAGCGGCGCGCGCCCCTCGCTCGGCGAGTACGTCCGCCGCCTCTGGGGCCGCCGTCACTTCATCCTCGCCTTCTCCCAGGCGAAGCTGACCGCGCAGTACAGCCAGGCCAAGCTGGGCCAGCTCTGGCAGGTGGCCACACCGCTGCTGAACGCGGCCGTGTACTACTTCATCTTCGGCATCATCCTCAACGCCAGCCGCGGCATGCCGCACGACGTGTACATCCCGTTCCTGGTGACCGGGGTCTTCACGTTCACCTTCACGCAGAGTTCCGTGATGGCGGGCGTGCGGGCGATCTCGGGGAACCTCGGGCTGGTGCGCGCCCTGCACTTCCCCCGGGCGGCGCTGCCGGTGTCCTTCGCCCTCCAGCAGCTCCAGCAGCTGCTGTTCTCGATGGTCGTGCTGTTCGTGGTGGCCTGCGCGTTCGGCAGCTACCCGAGCATGTCGTGGCTGCTGATCGTCCCGGCGCTGTTCCTCCAGTTCCTGTTCAACACCGGGCTCGCGATGATCATGGCCAGGGCCGGCGCGCGCACCCCGGACCTGGCGCAGCTCATGCCGTTCGTGATGCGGACGTGGATGTACGCCTCCGGCGTGATGTTCTCCATCCCGATCCTGCTGGCCGACAAGCCGCAGTGGCTCGCGAACGTCCTCCAGTGGAACCCGGCCGCGATCTACATGGACCTGATGCGCTTCGCGCTCATCGACGGTTACGGCGGCGAGAACCTGCCCAGCCACGTCTGGGCGGTGGCGGGCGGCTGGGCCCTGCTCTTCGTGCTGGGCGGCTTCGTCTACTTCTGGAAGGCCGAGGAGAGGTACGGCCGTGGCTGAGACCGGACAGGCGCCGCAGGACCCGCGGCCCACCGTCATCGCGGACGACCTGCACATCGTCTACCGCGTCAACGGCTCGAAGACCGGCAAGGGCAGCGCCACGGCGGCCCTCAGCCGCATCGTGAAGCGCGGCGGCGAGGAGCGCGGGGTGCGCAAGGTGCACGCCGTGCGGGGCGTCTCCTTCGTGGCCCGCCGGGGCGAGGCCGTCGGCCTGATCGGCTCCAACGGCTCGGGCAAGTCGACCCTGCTGCGTGCCGTCGCCGGACTGCTGCCCGCCGAGAGCGGCCGGGTCTACACCGAGGGCCAGCCCTCGCTGCTCGGCGTCAACGCGGCCCTGATGAACGACCTGACGGGGGAGCGGAACATCATCCTGGGCGGCCTCGCCATGGGCATGTCCCGCGAGGAGATCCGCGAGCGCTACCAGGACATCGTCGACTTCTCGGGCATCAACGAGAAGGGCGACTTCGTGACCCTGCCGATGCGGACGTACTCGTCCGGCATGGCGGCGCGGCTGCGGTTCTCCATCGCGGCGGCCAAGGACCACGACGTCCTGATGATCGACGAGGCGCTGGCCACCGGCGACCGCAAGTTCCAGAAGCGCTCGGAGCAGCGCATCCGGGAACTGCGCAAGGAGGCCGGAACGGTGTTTCTGGTCAGTCACAACAACAAGTCGATCCGGGACACCTGCAATCGGGTTCTGTGGCTGGAGCGCGGCGAGTTGCGGATGGACGGTCCGACCGAAGAGGTTCTCAAGGAATACGAGAAATTCACGGGCAGGTGACTTGTCCGTTTCAGGGCCCCGCCGGAACTGCTCCGGCGGGGCCCTGCGTCTGTAAAGGAAGGGTCAACTCGCGCCCGTCCAGGGAATCTTGAAGCCAATCGGTGTGTTGTTGTGATGCGCGGGACACCCCCGCCGAAGGTGCCTGCGTTGTACAACGTAAGCTGTAACGGTGCTGACGCCCGGCAGGATGGGCGATAATGCGCGGCACCCTCGACCGGGTTTCCGCGCGGACAGCCGGGCGGCGTGTCCGAAATAGTGTGTATTGCGTCGGCAGTGTAGAACGGGAGATGTGACGGCAATGGCTACGGAAACTCCCCAGCTCCGCGCAGAATGTGCCGTCCCCGCGCCGGGCAGCGCACGGTGACGGGAACTGGCATGGCACGCACCGACGAACCCGGGCGCGGCACCCTCGACAAGGCGGCGGACGAGAACTTCCCCGTGGCCCCCTTCTTCCTGCCCCGCCCCTGGCGCGACGACCTCATGGCGGTCTACGGATTCGCCCGGCTGGTCGACGACATCGGTGACGGCGACCTGGCCCCCGGTGGTGACGACGCCCGGCTGCTCGGCGTCTCCCCCGCGGAGGCCGACGACCGCCTCGTCCTCCTCGACGCGTTCGAGGCCGACCTGCGCCGCGTCTACGACTCCACCCCGAACCACCCGCTGCTGCGCCGGCTCCAGCCGACGGTGCGCCGGCGCGCGCTGCCCGTCGAGCCGTTCCTCGGCCTGATCGCCGCGAACCGCCAGGACCAGCTCGTCAAGCGCTACGAGACCTACGACGACCTGCTCGCGTACTGCGAGCTGTCCGCCAATCCCGTGGGCCGGCTCGTCCTCGCCGTCACCGGCACCTCGACCCCCGAGCGGATCCGTCACTCCGACGCGGTGTGCACCGCACTGCAGATCGTCGAGCACCTCCAGGACGTCAAGGAAGACCTGGAGCGTGACCGCGTCTATCTGCCCCGTACGGACCTGAAACGCTTTCACGTCCAGGAAACGGATCTCCAGGCGGCCACGGCGGGCGCATCGTTGCGCGCGCTGGTCGCATACGAAGCGGAACGCGCCCGCGCTCTGCTGAATGAAGGCATCCCCCTCGTGGGTAGCGTCCACGGCAGGTTGAAGCTGCTGCTCGCGGGATTCGTGGCGGGGGGAAGGGCGGCGGTCCGAGCGATCGCCGCCGCCGAATACGACGTGCTTCCCGGCCCGCCCAAGCCCGGCAAGATCCAGTTGCTGCGTGAGGTGGGCCTGACTCTGCGAGGAGAGGGGTGATCCGGACCGTGGAGTCGGAACAACACGTGTCCCCGCCGGTACTCGCCGCCTACAGCTACTGCGAGGCCGTGACCGGACAGCAGGCACGTAACTTCGCGTACGGCATCAGGCTGCTGCCGGCACCGAAGCGACGGGCCATGTCCGCGCTCTACGCGTTCTCGCGCCGTGTCGACGACATCGGCGACGGAACGCTGAGCGACGACGTCAAGACCAAGCGCCTGGAGGACACCCGCGCGCTGCTCGGGCGGGTGCGCGAGGGCGCGGTCGACGAGGACGACACCGACCCGGTCGCGGTCGCGCTGCGGCACGCCGCCGACGTCTTCCCGATCCCGCTCGGCGGGCTCGACGAACTCATCGACGGCGTCCTCATGGACGTCCGCGGCGAGACGTACGAGACCTGGGACGACCTGAAGGTCTACTGCCGCTGCGTGGCCGGCGCCATCGGGCGGCTGTCGCTCGGCATCTTCGGCCCCCAGAAGGGCGCCCCGGGAGCCGAGCACGCCGCCGAGTACGCCGACACCCTCGGCCTCGCGCTCCAGCTCACCAACATCCTGCGCGACGTCCGCGAGGACGCCGAGGGCGGCCGCACCTACCTGCCCGCCGACGACCTGGCCAAGTTCGGCTGCTCGGCCGGGTTCAACGGGCCGCTGCCGCCCGCCGGTTCGGACTTCGCGGGACTCGTGCACTTCGAGGTGCGCCGCGCCCGCGCCCTGTTCGCCGAGGGCTACCGGCTGCTCCCGCTGCTCGACCGCCGCAGCGGCGCCTGCGTCGCGGCGATGGCCGGCATCTACCGCCGGCTGCTCGACCGCATCGAGCGCGAGCCCGAGGCGGTCCTGCGCGGCCGCGTCTCGCTGCCCGGACGGGAGAAGGCGTACGTCGCCGTACGCGGACTGTCCGGCCTGGACACCCGCAACGTCACCCGCCGCACCGTCAGGAGGCGCGCCTGATGGTGCACGTGGGCCACGACGGCCCGGTCGCGGACATGCGGCACGCAACCCTCCGCCGTGGAGCGGCGTCCCTGTGTGGGACGACCCGGCGTGCGGAGATCCTTCCGCGCGACGGGCACGCGGGGGAGGACGTGCGATGACCGACGGCACGCGGCCCACAGGGCTGCGGGGCGACACGACGGAACGGTCCGGCAGGCCGGGCGGTCCCGCCAAGGAGGCGGTCGTGATCGGCGGCGGGCTCGCCGGCGTGACCGCCGCGCTCTCGCTCGCCGACGCGGGAGTGCGCGTGACCCTGCTGGAGGGCCGGCCGCGCCTCGGCGGGCTCGCGTTCTCCTTCCACCGCGGCGGGCTCACCGTCGACAACGGGCAGCACGTCTACCTGCGGTGCTGCACCGCGTACCGCTGGTTCCTCGACCGGATCGACGCCGCCGCGCTCGCCCCGCTCCAGGATCGCCTCGACGTGCCCGTCGTCGACGTGGACAAACCCGAGGGCAGACGGCTCGGCAGACTGCGCCGCGACGCGCTTCCCGTCCCGCTGCACCTGGGCCGCAGCCTCGCGACCTACCCGCACCTCTCGCTCGCCGAACGCGCGTCCGTGGGACGCGCCGCACTCGCGCTGGGCAGGCTCGACCTCGCCGATCCCGCCCTGGACGACACGGACTTCGCCACCTGGCTGGCCGCGCACGGCCAGTCGCCCCGCGCCATCGAGGCGCTCTGGGACCTCGTCGGGGTCGCCACCCTCAACGCCTTCGCCCCGCAGGCCTCGCTGGGCCTCGCGGCGACGGTGTTCAAAACAGGTCTGCTGTCCGACCCGGGAGCGGCCGACATCGGCTGGGCCCGCGTCCCGCTGGGCGAACTGCACGACCGGCTCGCCCGCAAGGCGCTCGACTCCGCGGGCGTGCGCACCGAGGTCCGTACACGCGTCACCTCCGTCTCCTGTCTGCCGAACGGACGGTGGGCCGTCGAGGTTCCCGGCGAGACGCTGCACGCCGACACCGTCGTCCTCGCCGTGCCGCAGCGCGAGGCGCACGACCTGCTGCCGGAGGGCGCGCTCGACGCCCCCGGGAACCTGCTGGAGATCGGCACCGCGCCGATCCTCAACGTCCACGTCGTGTACGACCGCAAGGTCCTCGACCGGCCCTTCGTCGCCGCGCTCGGCACCCCGGTGCAGTGGGTCTTCGACCGCACCGAGGCGTCCGGACTGCGCGAGGGCCAGTACCTCGCGCTGTCCCAGTCCGCGGTGCAGGACGAGATCGACGAACCCGTCGCCGTGCTGCGCGAGCGGTATCTGCCCGAGCTGGAACGGCTGTTGCCGCTGGCGCGCGGCGCGGAGGTACGGGACTTCTTCGTGACCCGCGAGCGCACCGCGACGTTCGCCCCCACGCCCGGCGTCGGACGGCTCCGGCCCGGCGCCCGCACCAATGCCCCCGGCCTCTACCTGGCCGGCGCGTGGACCGCCACCGGGTGGCCCGCGACCATGGAGAGCGCGGTCCGCAGCGGAATCGGTGCGGCGGACGCCGCGCTGAGCACCCTGGGCCGTCCCCGCGACCACCTCTTCCGGTTCGAGGAGGCGGCCTGATGCTCCATCAGAACGCGGCACACCCCCGCACCACCGGTACCGCAACAAGAGGAGAGACTGTGCCCACTGTGCCCCCGGCATCGAAGGCTGCCGACGCGGTGGACGTGACCGCGCTCCTGGAGCGCGGCCGGACGCTGGCCGCACCGGTCCTGCGAGACGCCGTCGACCGCCTGGCCCCTCCCATGGACACGGTCGCCGCCTACCACTTCGGGTGGATCGACGCCGACGGCAACCCCGCCGCGGCCGACGGCGGCAAGGCCGTGCGCCCCGCCCTCGCCGTGCTGTCCGCCGAGGTCACCGGCGCGAAGCCGGAGACCGGCGTGCCCGGCGCCGTGGCGGTCGAACTCGTCCACAACTTCTCGCTGCTGCACGACGACCTCATGGACGGCGACGAGCAGCGCCGCCACCGGGACACCGTCTGGAAGGTGCACGGCCCCGCGCAGGCCATCCTCGTCGGCGACGCCCTGTTCGCGCTGGCCAACGAGGTCATCCTGGAACTGGGCTCGGTCGAGGCCGGCCGCGCCACCCGGCGCCTGACCAGTGCCACCCGCGCCCTCATCGACGGGCAGGCCCAGGACATCTCCTACGAGCACCGCGACCGCGTCAGCGTCGCGGAGTGCCTGGAGATGGAGGGCAACAAGACCGGCGCCCTGCTCGCCTGCGCGAGCTCCATCGGCGCCGTGCTCGGCGGGGCGGACGACCGCACCGCCGACACGCTGGAGAAGTACGGCTACCACCTCGGCCTGGCCTTCCAGGCCGTCGACGACCTCCTCGGGATCTGGGGCGACCCGGACTCCACCGGCAAGCAGACCTGGAGCGACCTGCGCCAGCGCAAGAAGTCCCTGCCCGTCGTCGCCGCCCTCGCGGCCGGCGGACCGGCCTCCGAGCGGCTCGGCGAGATGCTCGCCGCCGACGCCAAGAGCACCGACTTCGACAGCTTCTCGGAGGAGGAGTTCGCCGCCCGCGCCGCCCTCATCGAGGAGGCCGGCGGCCGGGAATGGACCGCCGAGGAGGCGCGCCGCCAGCACATCACCGCCATCGAGGCCCTCGACGCCATCGACATGCCGGACCACGTCCGGGCCGGCTTCACGGCGCTCGCCGACTTCGTCGTCGTACGAAAGAGATGATCATTATCGGTCGATTAACCCTCGCGTAGTCGCCGGTCGGTGCGGGAGCACCGGCCGACGGCGGACCCAAGCAGAGAGACACAACTGCAAGAAGGGGAAGCCATGACAGCGACGACCGACGGAAGCACCGGGGCCCTGCCGCCCCACGCTGCCGCGGCCCGCGAAACCCACACCCCCGAGGCGGCCGGGGTGTACGAGGCAGCCACCCGCGCCGTACGGCGCGCCACCGACTTCCTGCTCTCCAGGCAGGACGCCGAGGGCTGGTGGAAGGGCGATCTCGAAACCAACGTCACGATGGACGCGGAAGACCTGCTCCTGCGTCAGTTCATCGGCATCCATGACGAGGCCACCACCCGTGCCGCCGCGCTCTTCATCCGCGGCGAGCAGCGCGAGGACGGCACCTGGGCCAACTTCTACAACGGCCCCGGGGACCTGTCCGCCACCATCGAGGCGTACGTGGCGCTCCGACTGGCGGGCGACGCGCCGGACGAACCCCACATGGCCAGGGCGTCCGCGTGGATCAGGGACGAGGGCGGTATCGTCGCCGCCCGCGTCTTCACCAGGATCTGGCTGGCCCTGTTCGGCTGGTGGAAGTGGGAGGACCTGCCGGAACTCCCGCCGGAGATCATCTACTTCCCGACGTGGATGCCGCTGAACATCTACGACTTCGGGTGCTGGGCCCGGCAGACCGTCGTACCGCTGACGATCGTCTCGGCGATCCGCCCGGTGCGTCCCGCGCCGTTCCCGCTCGACGAACTGCACACCGACCCCGACAACCCCAACCCCGCCAAGCCCTTTGCCCCGGTGGCCAGTTGGGACGGCGCGTTCCAGCGCATCGACCGGGCGCTGCACGCGTTCCGCAAGGTGGTGCCGGGCAAGCTGCGCCGGTCCGCGATGAACTCGGCCGCACGCTGGATCATCGAACGCCAGGAGAACGACGGCTGCTGGGGCGGCATCCAGCCACCCGCCGTCTACTCGGTCATCGCCCTGCACCTGCTCGGCTACGACCTCGAACACCCGGTCATGCGCGCGGGACTTGAGTCCCTCGACCGGTTCGCCGTGTGGCGCGAGGACGGTGCCCGGATGATCGAGGCGTGCCAGTCGCCGGTGTGGGACACCTGCCTCGCCACCATCGCGCTCGCCGACGCGGGCGTGCCCGCCGACCACCCCCAACTGGTCAAGGCCGCCGACTGGATGCTCGGGGAGGAGATCGTCCGGCCCGGTGACTGGTCGGTGCGCAGACCCGAACTCCCGCCGGGCGGCTGGGCGTTCGAGTTCCACAACGACAACTACCCCGACATCGACGACACCGCCGAGGTCGCCCTCGCACTGCGCCGGGTCAAGCACCACGACCCGGAGCGGATCGAGAAGGCCATCGGACGGGGCGTGCGCTGGAACCTCGGCATGCAGTCCAAGAACGGCGGCTGGGGCGCCTTCGACGTCGACAACACCAGCCCGTTCCCCAACCGCCTGCCGTTCTGCGACTTCGGCGAGGTGATCGACCCGCCGTCCGCGGACGTCACCGCGCACGTCGTGGAGATGCTGGCGATCGAGGGCCTGGCCGACGACCCGCGCACCCGGCGCGGGGTCGACTGGCTCCTCGCCGAACAGGAGCCCGACGGCTCGTGGTTCGGACGCTGGGGCGTCAACTATGTCTACGGCACCGGTGCCGTGGTACCCGCACTGGTTGCGGCCGGACTGCCCGGCTCGCACCCCGCGGTGCGCCGCGCCGTCACCTGGCTGGAGAACGTCCAGAACAGCGACGGCGGCTGGGGCGAGGACCTGCGCTCCTACCAGGACGCCGCGAACTGGAGCGGGCGCGGTGCCTCGACCGCCTCGCAGACCGGCTGGGCGCTGCTGGCGCTGCTCGCGGCCGGCGACCGGGAGTCGAAGGCCGTCGAGCGCGCCGTCGAGTGGCTGGCCGAGACCCAGCGGGAGGACGGCTCGTGGGACGAGCCCTACTTCACCGGCACCGGTTTTCCCTGGGACTTCTCCATCAACTACAACCTCTACCGACAGGTCTTTCCCCTTACCGCTCTCGGCCGTTACGTGCACGGCGACCCGTTCGCCGAGCCCGCGGGACGCCGGTGAGCACCCGGCCCGCCGCGGCTCCGCTGCTGATCGCCTGCGCGCTCGGCATCGAGCACGCCGCCCTGCGTCTGGGCGACCGCGGCGGTGCGGCGGGACCGGTCACGGTCCTGCGGACCGGGATGGGGCCCGAGGCGGCGGAACGCGCCGTCGGCCGGGCCCTGGCCGATCCGGTGCTGGACGGCGCCGCCGTCCTCGCCACCGGGTTCTGCGCGGGACTGGCGCCCGGCATGCACCCCGGTGACCTGGTGGTCGCCGAGGAGACCCGGGACCCGCGCGGCACCACGCCGTGCGTGGGGACCGAGCTGCTGGTCAAGGAACTGACACGCGCCCTTCCGGGCCGTGCCGTGCACACGGGGCCGATGACCGGCTCCGACCACGTCGTCCGCGGACCCGAACGGTCCGCCCTGCGGGCCACCGGCGCCCTCGCGGTCGACATGGAGTCGGCGGCCACGCTGCTCGGCGCCGTCCGCACGGGCCCGCGCCCGGTTGCGGCCGTCCGGGTGGTCGTGGACGCTCCAGAACACGAACTCGTCCGGATCGGCACGGTGCGCGGTGGAATATCAGCTTTTCGCGTACTCCGTTCCGTACTGCCCGCTTTTTTTGAATGGCACCGAAATGTGCTTCTCCCCAGGAGGTGAGCCCCATGGCCATGCCGCTGCGTCAGACCATCAAGGTCGCTACGTACTTGGCTGAACAGAAGCTCCGCAAGCGCGACAAGTTCCCCCTCATCGTGGAGCTCGAGCCCCTCTTCGCCTGCAACCTGAAGTGTGAGGGATGCGGCAAGATCCAGCACCCGGCCGGGGTGCTCAAGCAGCGCATGCCGGTGGCGCAGGCCGTCGGAGCGGTCCTGGAGTCCGGTGCCCCGATGGTGTCCATCGCCGGTGGAGAACCGTTGATGCACCCGCAGATCCACGAGATCGTGCGGCAGTTGGTGGCCAAGCGCAAGTACGTCTTCCTGTGCACGAACGCCATGCTGCTGCGCAAGAAGATGGACAAGTTCACGCCCTCGCCGTACTTCGCCTTCGCCGTGCACATCGACGGTCTGCGCGAGCGTCACGACGAGTCCGTGGCGAAGGAGGGTGTCTTCGACGAGGCGGTCGAGGCCATCAAGGAGGCGAAGCGGCGCGGCTTCCGCGTCACCACCAACTCCACCTTCTTCAACACCGACACCCCCCAGACGATCATCGAGGTGCTCAACTACCTCAATGACGACCTGAAGGTGGACGAGATGATGATCTCGCCCGCCTACGCCTACGAGAAGGCGCCCGACCAGGAGCACTTCCTCGGCGTCGAGCAGACCCGCGAACTCTTCAAGAAGGCGTTCTCGGGCGGCAACCGGGCCAAGTGGCGCCTCAACCACTCGCCCCTGTTCCTCGACTTCCTGGAGGGCAAGGCCGACTTCCCGTGCACGGCCTGGGCGATCCCGAACTACTCGCTCTTCGGCTGGCAGCGCCCCTGCTACCTGATGAGCGACGGCTACGTGCCGACCTACCGGGAGCTCATCGAGGAGACCGACTGGGACAAGTACGGCCGCGGCAAGGACCCGCGCTGCGCCAACTGCATGGCGCACTGCGGCTACGAGCCCACCGCCGTCCTCGCCACCATGGGTTCCCTCAAGGAGTCCCTGCGCGCCATGCGCGAGACGGTCGCCGGGGGCTGACGCACCGACCGCCGGCGCCCCGGGCACTCCCCGGGGCGCCGGCGGGCCGCGAAGAGCGGTGCGCCGGGTGCCACGGGGCACCCGTGGTGAAGTCGGGACGAGACACGGCACGAACCGAGAGGGGGCCGGCGTGACCATCTTGGAGACCATTCGGGGACCACGCGACCTGAAAGCGTTGTCCGAGGCGGAACTCGGTGAACTCGCCGAGGAAATACGGGAGTTCCTGGTGCAGGCGGTCGCCAGGACCGGCGGCCACCTCGGCCCCAACCTGGGCGTGGTGGAACTCGCCGTCGCCCTGCACCGGGTGTTCGACTCCCCGGTGGACCGCATCCTGTGGGACACCGGCCACCAGAGCTACGTGCACAAGCTGCTGACGGGCCGTCAGGACTTCTCCAAACTCCGCAGCAAGGGCGGCCTCTCCGGCTACCCCTCGCGCGCGGAGTCCGAGCACGACGTCATCGAGAACAGCCACGCCTCCACGGTGCTCGGCTGGGCCGACGGCCTCGCCAAGGCCAACGAGGTGCGCGGCCTCGACGGCCACGTCGTCGCCGTCATCGGTGACGGGGCGCTCACCGGCGGCATGGCCTGGGAGGCGCTGAACAACATCGCCGCCGCCAAGGACCGCCCGCTCGTCATCGTCGTCAACGACAACGAACGCTCCTACTCGCCCACCATCGGCGGCCTCGCCGCGCACCTGTCGGTGCTGCGCACCACCGACGGCTACGAGAAGGTGCTCGCCTGGGGCAAGGACGTCCTCCAGCGCACCCCCGTCGTCGGCGGCACCCTCTACGACTCCCTGCACGGCGCCAAGAAGGGCTTCAAGGACGCCTTCGCGCCGCAGGGCATGTTCGAGGACCTCGGCCTCAAGTACGTCGGCCCCGTCGACGGCCACGACATCGCCGCCGTCGAGGCCGCGCTGCGCGGCGCCAAGCGCTTCCACGGGCCCGTCCTCATCCACTGCATCACCGAGAAGGGCCGCGGCTACGAGCCCGCCCTCGCCCACGACGAGGACCGCTTCCACACCGTCGGCGCCATGGACCCGCTCACCTGCGAGCCCCTCACCCCCGCCGGCGGACCGTCCTGGACCTCCGTGTTCGGCGACGAGATCGTCAGGATCGGCGAGGAGCGCGACGACGTCGTGGCCATCACCGCCGCGATGCTGCACCCCGTCGGACTCGGGCCCTTCGCCGAACGGTTCCCCGGGCGGGTGTGGGACGTCGGCATCGCGGAGCAGCACGCCACCGTATCCGCGGCCGGCCTCGCCACCGGCGGACTGCACCCCGTCGTCGCCGTGTACGCCACGTTCCTCAACCGCGCCTTCGACCAGCTCCTCATGGACGTCGCCCTGCACAGGTGCGGAGTCACCTTCGTCCTCGACCGGGCCGGCGTCACCGGCGTCGACGGCGCCTCGCACAACGGCATGTGGGACATGTCCGTGCTCCAGGTCGTGCCCGGCCTGCGCATCGCCGCCCCGCGCGACGCCGCCCAGCTGCGCGCGCAGCTCCGAGAGGCCGTCGACGTCGACGACGCCCCCACCCTCGTCCGCTTCCCCAAGGAGTCGGTCGGCCCCGAGATCCCCGCCGTCGACCGGATCGGCGGCCTCGACGTGCTGCGCCGCGGCGGCGCGCACCCCGACGTGCTGCTCGTCGCCGTCGGCGTCATGGCGCCCGTCTGCCTCCAGGCCGCCGAGCTGCTCGAAGCGCGCGGCATCGGCTGCACGGTCGTCGACCCCCGCTGGGTCAAGCCCGTCGACCCGGCGCTCGCGCCGCTCGCGGCGGACCACCGGCTGGTGGCCGTCGTGGAGGACAACAGCCGCGCGGCCGGCGTCGGCAGTGCCGTCGCACTGGCCCTCGGCGACGCCGAGGTCGACGTCCCCGTCAGGCGGTTCGGCATCCCCGAGCAGTTCCTGGAGCACGCGCGGCGTGGCGAACTGCTCGCGGACATCGGTCTCACCCCCGTCGAGGTGGCCGGCCGGATCAGCGCAAGTCTCGCAGGCAAGGAGAAACCCGAATGACCAAGGAGTTCGACCTCGGTGCGGTCCTGTCCGAGCGCGGAGCCGAGCGCTACGAACTGCACACCAAGTACCTGAACCACCAACTCCCGCGCATGCTCCACACCATCGGCTTCGACCGGGTCTACGAGCGGGCCGAGGGCGCGTACTTCTGGGACGCGGACGGCAACGACTACCTCGACATGCTCGCGGGCTTCGGCGTGATGGGCATCGGTCGCCACCACCCCGTCGTCCGCAAGGCGCTGCACGACGTCCTCGACGCCGGCCTCGCCGACCTCACCCGCTTCGACTGCCAGCCGCTGCCCGGCCTGCTCGCCGAGAAGCTGCTCACCCACAGTCCGCACCTGGACCGGGTGTTCTTCGGCAACAGCGGCACCGAGGCCGTCGAGACGGCCCTCAAGTTCGCCCGGTACGCCACCGGGAGGCCGAGGATCCTCTACTGCGAGCACGCCTTCCACGGGCTGACCACCGGCTCCCTCTCCGTCAACGGCGAGGACGGCTTCCGCGACGGCTTCGCACCGCTGCTGCCCGACACCGCCGTCCCCCTCGGTGATGTCGACGCGCTGGCACGGGAGTTGAAGAAGGGCGACGTCGCCGCCCTCGTCGTCGAGCCGATCCAGGGCAAGGGCGTGTACGAGGCGCCGCCCGGATACCTGCGCGCCGCCCAGGAGTTGCTGCACAAGCACAAGGCGCTGCTCATCGCGGACGAGGTGCAGACCGGCCTGGGCCGCACCGGCGACTTCTACGCCTACCAGCACGAGGAGGGCGTCGAACCCGACCTGGTGTGCGTGGCGAAGGCGCTGTCCGGCGGTTACGTGCCGGTCGGCGCGACCCTCGGCAAGGACTGGATCTTCAAGAAGGTCTACTCCTCCATGGACCGGGTGCTGGTGCACTCGGCGAGCTTCGGCGCCAACGCGCAGGCCATGGCGGCCGGCCTCGCCGTGCTGTCGGTCATGGAGAACGAGCAGATCGTCGCCAACGCCCGTGCCACCGGCGAGGTTTTGAAGAACAGGCTGGCCGCGCTCACCGACAAGTACGAACTCCTCGCCGACGTGCGCGGTCGCGGCCTGATGATCGGCATCGAGTTCGGCAGGCCCAAGTCGCTCAAGCTGCGCGGCCGTTGGACCATGCTCCAGGCCGCCCGCAAGGGCCTGTTCGCGCAGATGGTCGTCGTGCCGCTGCTCCAGCGGCACCGGATCCTCACCCAGGTCTCCGGCGACCACCTCGAAGTGATCAAGCTGATCCCGCCGCTGACCATCGGCGAGCGCGAGGTCGACCGGTTCGTCGACGCGTTCACCGCCGTGATGGACGACGCACACAGCGGCGGTGGACTCATGTGGGACTTCGGCAGGACACTGGTCAAGCAGGCGGTCGCGAACCGCTAGCCGACCCGGCTCCCGACAGTTTTTGCCTCTGAGGCAACAAATTTGCCTCAGAGGCAACGCCTGCGGCTCAATGGAGGCATGAGCTCCTCCGAGCACCCCGAACAGTCCGAGCGGCCCGAGCCCCCGGATCCGCCCGCGGACGGCACCGCAGGCGACCTCCCCGCCGTCGCGCCCCAGCTCCGGGCGCTGCGCCGGCGCGCCGCCCTCACGCTGGAGGCCGCCGCCCGCGCCGCCGGGCTCTCGCCGGCCCACCTCTCCCGCCTGGAGACCGGCCGCCGCCAGCCGTCGCTGCCCATGCTGCTCGCGCTGGCCCGCGTGTACGGAACCACCGTCTCCGAACTGCTCGGCGAGACCGTCGCCGACCGCGACTCCGTCGTGCGCGCCGCCGCCATGGAACCCACCCGGGCGGGCGGCTGGACGTACTGGCAGGCGGGCGCCCACGGCCGCGCCATGCAGGCGCTGCGGGTCCACGTCCCGCACGGCTCCCAGGGCGACATCGTGCGCGTCCATCCCGGCGAGGAGTGGCTGTACGTCCTCACCGGGCGGCTCCGGCTGCGGCTCGGCGACACCACGCACCTGCTCGCACCGGGGGACAGCTCCCACTTCGACTCGCTGACCCCGCACCGCATCGCCGCGGAGGACGCCGACGGGGTCGACCTCCTCTTCGTCCACACCCTGCTCCAGAGCCCCACCGCCGCCCTGTGCCTCGGCCCGGCCGCGGGGCACTCCCTCCCCGGAGAGACGTCATGACCGACATGGAAGAGAAGTTCCCCCGCGCCCTGTGGATCCGCCTGCTCATCTACATCGCGGTCGGCCACTTCTTCGCCGGGTTCATCTACCTGCTGTTCTCGGTCGGCGCGAAGTGACGGCGGAACCGGACCGCGGTACTCAGTCCAGCAGCCGCTCGCGCAGCCGCTCCCGGGCCGCCGCGTCCAGGCCGAGGCCCTCCTCCAGGTAGGCGTCGGTGCCGCCCCACGTCCGCTCCACCGTCTCCAGCGCCGCCGTCAGGTACTCGGCGCGCGCGTCGAACAGCGGGCTCAGCAGCTCCATCACCTCGGGCGAGTAGGCATCGGCGGACGTGCCGCTGCGGCGCACCTTGTAGCGCCTGTGCTTGGCGTTCGACTCCAGGTAGTCGGCGAGGATCGCGTCCCGCTCGACCCCGACCGCCAGCAGGGTCACCGCGACGGACAGGCCCGCGCGGTCCTTGCCCGCCGCGCAGTGCATCAGCACCGGCACGCTGTCCTCGGCGATCGCGCGCAGCACCCGGGAGTGCTCGGCCGTGCGGGTCGTCACGATCTCGCGGTAGGACGCGATCATGCGGTTCTCCGCCTTGCCGTCGCCCAGCAGCGAGCGGAGCTGGTCGACGTCGCCCTCGCGGATCATCTTCCAGAACCCGGAGCCGTCCGCCGGGTCGCTCAGCGGCAGGTTCACGTTGCGCACGCCCGGCAGCTCGACGTCCGGGCCCTCCAGGCGGCGGTCGGCCTCGTTGCGGAAGTCGAAGATCGTGTGCAGCCCCAGGGAGCCGAGGAACACCGCGTCCTCCCCGGTCGCGTGCGCCAGGTGACCGCTGCGGAACAGCACGCCGCGGCGCACCGTGCGTCCGTCCGTGGTGGGCAGTCCGCCCACGTCGCGGAAGTTGCGGACGCCTGTCAGCTCGGGTTCGGTCGACGGCACTCGCTGCGTCACGGGGACTCCCTCCATACGGCCCCGGCGGCGCGGCTCCACGTGTCGCCGACGGTGGCGCTCCGACCCTACGACACGGCCCGCCGCCCGCGGGACGGCCCGATTTCCGCACCGGTGCGCGACATCGCCGATGTGTCCGCAATGGTGCATTCGCCCCGAATGAGGCGCAGATAAAGAGGGGTTCACCGGGTCCTGGTGAGGAGCGTCATATTCGTGACCGTCCGTGGCGGGTTCCGCTCTCGGAATTCCGTTGAGTTCCGCGGCAATTGGAAATGCCGCATCCGGCGAAATTGCACACAGGGTCACCGGAATTCCGGGCAAAGGATCAAGAAAGGGCCATGGCGGACAAGGTCGTGCTTGTTTCCGTACGTTCGGTTCGCCTACGTTCACCTCCGATCCGGACGGACGCCCAATCCTGCCGCCGCCCGGAACTCCACACACCCACCCGTGCACGGCAGGAGCGGGGGACCCACAGGCACGACCGCCTGTTCCGGTTCCCGGAACGGCTCGGGGTGAAGCCGCTCTCTCGCGGCCGGGCATCTCCAGCCCGAACCCGACAGCTCGCCCCGCAGGCGCCGGAGAGGAAACAGCCATGCCCGCACAGGGTAAGCACCGCCGTTCGAAGGCCCAGCGCCTCACCCGCACCATCGCCGTCGCCGGCACCACCGGCGGCATGGCGCTCGCCCTGCCGCTGATCGGCGCCGCCGGAGCGCACGCGGCGACGCAGCAGAGCGCCCCCGCGCAGCAGTCCGCCGCGCACGGCGCCACGACCTACACGGTGAAGTCCGGCGACTGGCTCGCGCGGATCGCCGAGCAGCACCACGTCGACGGCGGCTGGAAGAAGCTCTACCAGGACAACCGCGCGGCCGTCGGCTCCGACCCATCGCTGATCCACGCCGGCCTGAAGCTCACGCTCGGCACCGGTTCCGCGACGGCGGGCGCCTCCACCACGGCGACGACCTCCTCGTCGACGGAGTCCAACTCCGCGGCCCAGAAGGCCACTTCCGGCTCGTCCGACGCCACCGCGGCCACGACCTCCACCGACTCCGGCGCGCATGCCGACTCGGCCTCCACGTCCACGGGCTACACCCTCCCCGTGACCGGAGCCACCATCGGCACCGGCTACCACGTCGCCGGCAGCATGTGGTCCAGCGGCTACCACACCGGTGTCGACTTCGTCGTCCCGACCGGCACCAGCGTCAAGGCCATCGCGGCCGGCACGGTCGTCTCCGCCGGCTACGACGGCGCGTACGGCAACGAGGTCGTCATCAAGCACGCCGACGGCAAGTACTCCCAGTACGCCCACATGTCGCAGCTCTCCGTCTCCACGGGGCAGACCGTGACCGAGGGGCAGCAGATCGGCCTGTCGGGCGCCACGGGCAACGTGACCGGCCCGCACATGCACTTCGAGATCCGGACCACGCCGTACTACGGCTCGGACGTCGACCCGGTCGCCTACCTGAGCGAGCACGGGGTCACCGTCGGCTGACGCCGCCGCGGACCGCAGAGGGCCGGACCCCGATCCCGGGGTCCGGCCCTCGGTGCGTCCGCCTTAAGGCAGTGCCCGCGAAGTGTTCGTCCCCGGTGCGCAAATCGTCGCTTCAACGCCCTTGGTGCGAAGGTTATTTCCGAGTTGGGAAACTGTTTACGAGTGGCTTATCTCACCGTTCGTCAACCCCTTCCTACGGTCGCGTAAGTCACATCGGGAGGTGAATCATGGTGCGACGTGGCAAACGATTCGAAGAGTGACAGCAGAGCGGTGATCGGGTCGTACGTGGCGGTGGGGGACAGCTTCACCGAGGGCGTCGGCGACCCCGGTCCCGACGGTTCGTACGTCGGCTGGGCCGACCGGTTCGCGGTGGTGCTCGCCGACCGGCGCCCCGAGGGCGACTTCAAGTACACGAACCTCGCGGTGCGCGGCAAACTGCTCGACCAGATCGTGGCGGACCAGGTGCCGCGGGCCGTCGAACTGGCCCCCGACCTCGTCACGTTCTGCGCGGGCGGCAACGACATCATCCGGCCCGGCACCGACCCGGACGAGGTGGCCGAGCGGTTCGAGGACGCCGTGGCGAAGCTGACCGCCGCCATCGGCACGGTCGTGGTGACGACTGGCTTCGACACCCGCGGTGTCCCGGTGCTCAAGCACCTGCGCGGCAAGATCGCCACGTACAACGGTCACGTCCGCGCGGTGGCCGACCGCTACGGCTGCCCCGTGCTCGACCTCTGGTCGCTCAAGGCGCTCCAGGACCGGCGGGCGTGGGGCGACGACCGGCTCCACCTCTCGCCCGAGGGGCACACCCGGGTGGCGCTGCGGGCCGGCCGGCTCCTCGGCATCGACCTCCCCGCCGACCCCGAGCAGCCCTGGCCGCCGCTGCCGCCGCGCGGCACGCTCGACATCCGCCGCGACGACGTGCAGTGGGCGCGCGAGTTCCTGGTGCCGTGGATCGGCCGCCGGCTGCGCGGGGAGTCCTCCGGGGACCACGTGACGGCCAAGGGCACGCTGTCGCCCGACGACATCAAGACGTGGATCACCAAGGTCGCCTGACGCCGCCGCGGTCTCCCGCCGGACCGTCCCCGTCGTGCCCGCCGCGTCCGCGCGGGCCGCGCACGGTGGGGGACGGCCCGGCGGGAGACCGCGCCCGTGCCGTAGCGTGCCGGTCGAGGGCCGGGCGACCCCTGGGCCGCCCGGCCATAATGGAATACCTGACCGATTCGACCTGGAGGCACCGTGGCCGGTTCCCGTTCATCGAGCTCCGGGCTCCGCGCGCTGCAGCCCGCAGCCTTCGGCGTGGACCCCAGCGGTGAGCGCCTGGCGCGCATCCGCAGATCCCCCCATTTCAAGGACGGCGTCTTCCAGAACCCCGGAGGACCCTCCAGCCTCGGCCCGACCGGGTCGAAGCTCGACCTCGCGAAGACCTACTTCGACCGGGACCTGAAGGCGCGCCGCGCCCCCCGCAGCACCGTCCCCGTGCACCCCACCACCCTCGCGGACCTGGAGAAGCCTCCGGTGAGCGGACTGCGGGTGACCTGGATGGGGCACTCCAGCGTCCTCGTGGAGATCGACGGGCAACGGGTGCTCTTCGACCCGGTGTGGGGCGAGCGGTGCTCCCCGTTCGCGTTCGCCGGCCCCAAGCGGCTGCACCCCGTCCCGGTGCCGCTGGCCTCCCTGGGACCCGTCGACGTCGTCGTGATCTCGCACGACCACTACGACCACCTCGACACCCCGACGATCCGTGAACTGGCGGGCACCGACACCCTGTTCGCGGTGCCGCTCGGTGTCGGCGCGCACCTGGAGCACTGGGGCGTGCCCGCCGACCGGCTGCGCGAACTCGACTGGCACGAGACGACCGAGGTCGGCGGACTCACCCTGACCGCGACGCCCGCGCGCCACTTCTGCGGACGCGGACTGCGCAACACCCAGCACACCCTGTGGGCGTCCTGGGTCGTCGCGGGCCCCGAGCACCGCGTTTACCACAGCGGCGACACCGGCTACTTCGAGGGCTTCCGGGACATCGGCGCCGCGCACGGGCCGTTCGACGCGACGATGATCCAGGTCGGCGCGTACTCCGAGTTCTGGCCCGACATCCACATGACCCCCGACGAGGGCGTCCGCACGCACGTCGACCTCCAGGGCGGCGACGCCGGGGCCGGCGTGCTGCTGCCGATCCACTGGGGGACCTTCAGCCTGGCGCCGCACGCGTGGGAGGAGCCGGGGGAGTGGATGCTCAGGGCGACCCGGGAGGCGGGCGTCACCCTGGCCGCACCCGAGCCCGGGGAGCCGTTCGAACCGGCCGTCGCACCGCCGTCGGCACCCTGGTGGCGCAGCGCGGCGGAGGCGCCCGCCGGCGGCTGGCCGGAGGTGCCGTTGCTGGTGGAGGCGGCCGTCGTGTCCGCGGTGGAGACGGCCGGCGCGCGTTCCGGCGGCGAGGACCCGGGTCCGGTGTCCTCCCGGGGCTCCGAGGAGAGCAGCACCCAGACGGCCGACCAGTAATACGCACCGCACCGCGTCGCCCCGTCCCGCGCCCAACCGCGCGGGACGGGGCGACGCGCGTTTTCGACGTCCGGTGCACGCCCGCGCACGACGTCCCGCGCACGGCATCCCGCGCACGACGCCCGGCGTTCGCAAGTGACCGCGTGTGATCGAAAACGCCTGAGCGGGTTGCGAGTTGGAGCGGTTGACCGAGACGTGCCCTCGCGCTGACGTACGAACTCTCATACCAGAGCGGGACGCTGTGCGGGGGAGTTCGTCAACTGCACATCGCACCTGACACGTCGGCGACTACTGTGAGTCGCCGTTGGTCCACAGAGGGCAGATTTTTCCGCTCCCGCGACCGGCGGCGCGCGATCGTCCGGACACGACGCGCGGACCGTGCTCGCAGCGAGGTTCACCGTTCACACCGAGGGGGTGTCGTCATGGACCGCACCGGGTCCGAACTCCCCGACGGCGCACGCCCCCCGGCGGACGGCGAACCGCCGCGCCGCGCGAAGGCGGCGCGGTCCGGACCCCGTCCGAAGGCGCGCCCCGGGCCGTCCCCACGGCCCCGCCCCGCACGACCCTCCCGCCCCGACGCACCAGCCTCCCGTACGAGGACACCGATGTCCCAGCTCCGCGCACCGGCCGCCCGCGCAGACCGCCGTGAGGGCGGACGGCACGGCCGGCCGGTCGACCGCAACGCCCCCGCGCTGCCCGAGGCCCATGTACGCCCCCAGCTTCTGCGGCTCGCGGTGCTGCCGCCCGTCGCGGTCGCCCTGGCCGCCGCGGCCGCCGTCCTCTTCATGGCCCGCTCCACCGGAGTGCGGCCGGGTCTCACCCTGTCCGCCGTGCTGGCCGGCGCCGTCTCCGTGACGCTCGCGGCCGTCGCGATCGCGGCGGTGGCCGCCGACCGGGCCGCCCGCTCCGTGCGCGACCGGGTCGACGCGCTGCGCTCCGGCAGCGTCCGCGGCGAGGCCGACCTGCGCACCCTCCTCGACGCGCTGCGCCAGGGCGAGGCGCCGCCCCGGCGCAAGGCGCGCGGCGGCGGCCCGCCGAGCGACGCCGACGACTTCGAGCTGCTCGCGGCCGACCTGGCGCGCGAGCGCGAGGGCGCCGTCACCGCCGTCGTCCAGGCCGCCCGGCTCTCCACCCGCGCGGGCCACGAACAGAAGGTCGAGGTCTTCGTCAACCTCGCCCGGCGGCTCCAGTCCCTGGTCCACCGCGAGATCGCCATCCTCGACGAGCTGGAGAACCGGATCGAGGACCCGGACCTCCTCAAGGGCCTGTTCCACGTCGACCACCTCGCCACCCGCATCCGCCGGCACGCCGAGAACCTCGCCGTGCTCGGCGGCGCGGTCTCCCGCCGCCAGTGGAGCAACCCGGTGCCGATGACCGAGGTGCTGCGGTCCGCCATCGCCGAGGTCGAGCAGTACTCCAGGGTCAAACTCGTCCCGCCCCTCGACGGCACCCTGCGCGGCCACGCGGTCGCCGACGTCATGCACCTGCTCGCCGAACTGGTCGAGAACGCCACGGTGTTCTCCGCCCCGAACACCCAGGTCCTGCTCCGCGCCAACGTGGTGACCGCCGGACTCGCCGTCGAGGTCGAGGACCGCGGACTGGGCATGCCGGTGGACGAGCAGCACAGCATGAACCAACTCCTCGCCGACCCCGACCAGGTGAACGTCGCGGGCCTGCTCGCGGACGGCCGCATCGGTCTCTACGTGGTCTCCCAGCTCGCCCGGCGGCACGGCATCAACGTCCGGCTCCAGAGCAACATCTACGGCGGCGTGCAGGCGGTGCTGGTCCTGCCTCCGGCGGTCCTCGGTGCCGGGGTGCCCGACGGGGCGGCGGCCGCACCCGCGGTCGGCGCGGACGACTCCCCGGCCGCGCTGCCCCCTGCCGCGCCCGCGCTCCAACGGGGTTCCGCCGTACCGCAGTTGCCGCCCGCCGCCGCCGACCGCGGCACCGGGGAGGACCGCCTCGCGCCGCCCCGGCGGACGGCACCGGCCGCCGCCGCGCCGCCGTCCCGGCCCGCCGCGGCACCCCCTGCCGAGCGGGGCCCGGCCACGGCTCCCGCCGCCCCCGCGGCCTCGGCGCCGCACGGCGGCGAGCCCTTCCCGGCGTCCCGGGACGGCGCCGCCCCCGCACCGCTGCCGCGGCGCAACTCCCAGGAGGGGCGGCACAATCCGGCCGACGCCGTGCCCGGCATCCGGCCCGACGACCGGGCCGCCGTCGCCGAACGGGCGGGCGAGGCGCCCGTACCGCGCGCGGAGGCCCTGCGCGGGACGATGCACAGGCCCCATCTGCCCCGGCGCCGCGCCCTTGAGCACCTCGCCCCGCAACTGCTCGAAGCCCCCGCCCCGCGCCCGGACGACGATGTGCCCGCCCTGCACGACCCGGGGCTCGTGGCCGCCTTCAGGCGCGGAGTCGGACTCGCGGAGACGCAGCAGGACCTGGAGAGGGCGGAGACGGAGGCCGAGGCCCCGGCGGCGGCCCCCGAACCCCTGCCGGTCCGGGTACCGGAGGCGCCCCGGCCACCGGCAGCCGTCCGCGACTCCGACGTGCGCGGGCGCGACGCGGTGGAGGAGGCGCCGGAGCCCCCGGCGCCGGTGCCCGTTGCCGCCCACCCGCTCGACGCCCCCGGTGGCTCCGCGCTCGCGGCCCTCCGGGCGGGCCGGCCCTGGCGCTCCAACCTCCAGCACCTGCCCGGCAGTTCACGCCCGTCTGTACCGGTCCCCGGCGAACCGCCCACCGTGCAGGCGCCCGTGTCCGCGTCCGTACCGGCCGAGGCGTACGACGGCCGCGGACCTGCCGCGTACCGCGCCGGCACCGGCCGCGGCGAACCCGCCCCGGCGGCACCGGAGTCGGCCGTCCGGCCGGAGAGGGCCGCCCGCCCCGACGCGGACGCCCGGAGCGACGGGAGCACCCCCGCCGGATGACCCCAGCCGCCCAGATGTCCGCCATCCGCCCGTCCACCCCCACAACCTGCGCCCGCCGCGCAGGACTTCGTACCCCAAGGAGTCGATCGACCATGGCGAGCGACGCGCCGACCGGCCGTGCATCCGACCTCGACTGGCTGCTCAGCGGCCTGGTGCAGCGCGTGCCCCACACCAGCAGCGCGGTGCTCCTGTCCTGCGACGGCCTGGTCAAGTCCGTCCACGGGCTTGACGCCGACAGCGCCGACCACATGGCGGCCCTGGCCTCCGGCCTCTACTCCCTGGGCCGCAGCGCCGGCATCCGCTTCGGCGACGGCGGCGACGTACGGCAGGTCGTCGTCGAACTGGACTCGACGCTGCTGTTCGTCACCACCGCCGGATCCGGCACCTGTCTCGCCGTGCTCGCCGAGCGCGAGGCGGACGCGGCGGTGCTCGGCTACGAAATGGCCATGCTGGTCAAGAGCGTTCGCCCCTACCTGGTGACCGCGCCCCGGCAGCAGGCCGTCGAACCCTCGGCGACGAGGCATTGAGCGTGGCGACGGCCGGCGACGGGCCGTGGCTCGACGACGCGGCCGGCCGCCTGGTCCGTCCGTACACCGTGAGCAACGGCCGGACCCGTCCGAGCACCGCGCTCGACCTCATGTCGCAGGTGATGGCGACCGGACGCGCACCGCGCGGCTACCTGGGTCCGGAGCACGCGCAGGCACTCGCCCTGTGCCGCGGCCCCCTCCCGGTGGCCGAGATCGCCGCCCATCTCCGGCTGCCGGCGGCGGTCACCAAGGTGCTGCTGTCGGACCTCGTCGACTGCGGGGCGCTGACCGCGAGGCCCCCCGCCCGCTACCACAACCCCACTGACCGGTCTCTGCTGGAGGCAGTGCTCGATGGATTACGACGACAGCTGTGACCCCTTCCCCACCGCCCTGAAGATCCTGGTGGCGGGCGGGTTCGGGGTGGGCAAGACGACCTTCGTGGGCGCGGTGAGCGAGATCGCGCCGCTGAGCACGGAGGAACTGCTCACCACGGTCAGCGCCGGCACGGACAGTCTCGACGGCATCGAGAACAAGGTCGAGACCACCGTGGCCATGGACTTCGGCCGCATCACCCTCGACCCGGAACACGTGCTCTACCTCTTCGGCACGCCCGGCCAGGAACGGTTCTGGTTCATGTGGGACGAGCTGTCCGAGGGCGCGCTCGGCGCCGTCATCCTCGCCGACACGCGCCGCCTGGAGGACTGCTTCGCCGCCGTCGACTTCTTCGAGCAGCGCGGCCTCGGATTCATCATCGCCGTCAACGAGTTCGACGGCGCCCACCGCTACGCGCCCGACGAGGTCCGCGCCGCGATCGACCTGCCGCCGGAGATCCCCGTCGTGCGGTGCGACGCGCGGATCTCCAGCTCCAGCGTGCAGACCCTGCTGACCCTCGTCCGCCACCTCATCGCCCACGCCCCGGCTCCCGCACCCAGCCACGGTGTGTCCCGGTGAGCCGCGAGCCCCGGCCCGCGGGCCCGCCCGCGAGGTCCGCCCCCGGCGAGGGAGCCCGCCCATGAGCTACGACCCGCCGCGTCCGGTCGGCCGTCTGCTGCTCACGCCCGACGACAAGGACGCGCCCGAACGCACCCTGCGGCTGCGCCGGATGGGGCTCGGCGAGCGGCCCGACCCCGACCTCGACGCGTTCGCCGACCGCCTCGCCGATCTCATCGGCGCGCCCTACGCGATGGTCAACTTCATCGACGTGGCAGGACAGTTCTTCGCCGGGCTGCATGCCCCGCCCCGTGCGCGCCACTCCTCCGAACGGCCGGTGCCCCGGCCCGAGTTCGGCCGCGCGATGGCCCGCGACCACGGCTTCTGCCCCCATGTGGTCGTCCGCCGGCGGGCGTTGGCGCTGGAGGACGTGCGCGACTTCCCGCGCTTCGCGGGCAACCCGGTCGTCGACGAGTTCGGCATCCGCTGCTACCTCGGTGCGCCCCTGATCGACAGTACGGGGATGACGCTCGGCACGGTGTGCGTCGCGGACGTGCGCCCGCGGCCCTGGGGCCCGGAGGACCTGGACACCATCAAGGCCGCCGCCGCCGACCTCTCCGTGCGCCTGGAGCGGCGGCACGCCGACGGGTTCGCGCTGTAGGGGGCCGGACCGCGGTCGGGGCGCCGCACGGGGACGCCCCGTGCCGGTGCCGCACGGGCGCTCCCCGGCACGACCGTTCCGGGCGTGTGAAGCAGAGCTGCTGCGCCGCTTAAGAAAACCTCGATGGACCCGGCGGCCCGGGTAGGGCAGATTGCTCCTGATCCCACCCCTGTCCCGGTCCGGGCGATTTCGTCATGCCCAGGACCCGGACCGCACGTACAGGAGCCGTCGTTGAAGGCGCTGGTCAAGCAGCACGCCGAGCCCGGACTCGACCTCGTCGACGTCCCGGAGCCCGAGGTCGGTCCCGGTGACGTCCTGATCAAGGTGCTGAGGACCGGCATCTGCGGCACCGACCTGCACATCCGTGCCTGGGACGGGTGGGCGCGGCAGGCCGTCCGGACCCCGCTCGTGGTCGGCCACGAGTTCGCCGGCGAGGTCGTGGCCACCGGCCGGGACGTCACCGAGATCTCCGTCGGCGACCGGGTCAGCGGCGAGGGGCACCTGGTGTGCGGCAAGTGCCGCAACTGCCTGGCCGGCCGCCGGCACCTGTGCCGTTCCACGGTCGGCCTCGGCGTCGGCCGCGATGGCGCGTTCGCCGAGTACGTGGCGCTGCCCGCCGGCAACGTGTGGGTGCACCGCGTGCCCGTCGACCTCGACGTCGCCGCGATCTTCGACCCGTTCGGCAACGCCGTGCACACCGCCCTGTCCTTCCCGCTCGTCGGCGAGGACGTGCTGATCACGGGCGCGGGCCCGATCGGCCTGATGGCGGCGGCGGTCGCCCGGCACGCCGGTGCGCGGCACGTCATGATCACCGACGTCAGCGAGGAACGCCTCGAACTGGCCCGGAAGATCGGCGTGAGCCTCGCGCTCGACGTGTCCGCGGCCACGATCGCCGACGGCCAGCGCTCCCTGGGCCTGCGCGAGGGCTTCGACGTCGGTCTGGAGATGTCCGGCCGGCCGGAGGCGATGCGGGACATGCTCGCCAACATGACGCACGGCGGCCGGATCGCGATGCTCGGCCTGCCCGCCGAGGAGTTCGCCGTCGACTGGTCCCGGATCGTCACCTCGATGATCACGGTCAAGGGCATCTACGGCCGGGAGATGTTCGAGACCTGGTACGCGATGTCGGTCCTGCTCGAAGGCGGCCTCGACCTCGCCCCCGTCATCACGGGACGGTACGACCACCGCGACCACGAGGCGGCGTTCGCGGACGCGGCCAGTGGCCGCAGCGGCAAGATCGTCCTCGACTGGACGGCCGCGGCCTGACGGCCCACGCCGCCGTCCGACGGATCCCGACCCCCGACGGATCCCGACCCCAGGGGTCGTTCCGTCTCCCCGACTTCTTTTCTGCGCGAGCCATTTCGAGGAGCCCCTCATGTTCGACTCCGTGCGCGACGACATCCGCGCCACCCTCGACGAGATCCGGGCCGCCGGACTGCACAAGCCCGAGCGCGTCATCGGCACACCGCAGTCCGCGACCGTGCGCGTCAGCTCGGGGGGCCGGCCCGGCGAGGTCCTCAACTTCTGCGCCAACAACTACCTCGGCCTCGCCGACCACCCCGACGTGGTCGCCGCCGCCCACGAGGCACTGGACCGCTGGGGCTACGGCATGGCGTCCGTGCGGTTCATCTGCGGAACGCAGGAGGTGCACAAGGAACTGGAGGCCCGGCTCTCGGCGTTCCTCGGCCAGGAGGACACGATCCTCTACTCGTCCTGCTTCGACGCCAACGGCGGCGTCTTCGAGACCCTTCTGGGCGAGCAGGACGCGGTGATATCCGACGCCCTCAACCATGCCTCCATCATCGACGGCATCCGCCTCTCCAAGGCCCGCCGCCTGCGCTACGCCAACCGCGACCTGGCCGAGCTGGAGGCCCGGCTCAAGGAGTCCCAGGACGCGCGCCGCCGACTGATCGTCACCGACGGCGTGTTCTCCATGGACGGCTACGTGGCGCCCCTGGCCGAGATCTGCGACCTCGCCGACCGCTACGACGCGATGGTGATGGTCGACGACTCGCACGCCGTGGGCTTCGTCGGCCCGAACGGCCGCGGCACTCCCGAGCTGCACGGCGTCATGGACCGCGTCGACATCCTCACCGGCACCCTGGGCAAGGCGCTCGGCGGCGCCTCCGGCGGTTACGTCGCGGCCCGCGCCGAGATCGTCGCACTGCTGCGCCAGCGCTCGCGCCCGTACCTGTTCTCGAACACCCTGGCACCGGTGATCGCCGCCGCGTCCCTGAAGGTCCTCGACCTGCTGGAGTCGGCGGGGGAGCTGCGCGGGCGGCTGACCGCGAACACCGAGCTGTTCCGCCGCCGGATGACCGAGGAGGGCTTCGACGTCCTGCCCGGCGACCATGCGATCGCCCCGGTGATGATCGGCGACGCGGCGGTGGCCGGCCGCATGGCGGAACTGCTCCTGGAGCGGGGCGTGTACGTGACGGGCTTCTCGTACCCGGTGGTGCCGCAGGGCAAGGCGCGCATCCGCGTGCAGCTCTCGGCGGCGCACTCCACCGAGGACGTGCACCGCGCCGTGGACGCCTTCGTGGCGGCGCGGGCGGCACTGGCGGCCTGAGCGGCGCCCCCACCGGTGGCTCCGGGGCCGACCGGCGTCGGAGCCGCCCCGCCGAGCTGAGAGAATCGGGCACGTGATCGAAGCACGGCGGCTCCACATTCTCCGGGCGGTCGCCGACCACCGTACGGTGACGGCGGCCGCGGCGGCGCTGTACCTCACGCCGTCCGCGGTCTCCCAGCAGCTCGCCGCGCTGGAGCAGGAGACCGGCCACCGGCTCGTCGAACGCGGCGCCAGGGGCGTCCGGCTCACCGCGGCCGGTGAGATCCTGCTCGCGCACACGAACGCCGTCCTCGCCCAGCTGGAGCGGGCCGAGGCCGAACTCGCCGCCTACGGTTCCGGCGCGGCGGGCACGGTCACCGTCGCCTCCTTCGCGACCGGCATCGGCCAGGTCGTCGCCCCCGCCC
This sequence comes from Streptomyces sp. NPDC008150, assembly GCF_042956945.1. Taxonomy (NCBI): domain Bacteria; kingdom Bacillati; phylum Actinomycetota; class Actinomycetes; order Kitasatosporales; family Streptomycetaceae; genus Streptomyces; species Streptomyces sp. NPDC008150. The sequence goes on from NZ_JBIBHJ010000010.1 coordinate 197,716, forward strand.
TGGCCGCGCTCGCGCGGACCTCGCCGGGCATCCGGGTCCGGGTGCGGGACGCCGAGGGCGACGCCAGCCTGCTCATGGTCCTCGACCGGCAGGTCGACGTCGCGGTCGCCGTCGAGTACCGGGGCGCCCCGCCCGCCGACGACCCCCGGCTGACCCATGTCCCGCTGTACGCCGAGCCGTTCGACGCCGTCGTGCCGCTCACGCATCGGCTCGCCGACGCCCCCGAGGTGCCGCTCGCCGAGCTGGCGAAGGACCCGTGGATCGGTCCGTACCCCGGCAACCCCTGTCACGACGTGGTCGTCCTGGCCTGCGAGAGCGCCGGTTTCCAGCCCGCCCTGGCGCACTCGTCGGACGACTTCCGCGCGGTCGTGGCCCTCGCCTCGGCCGACGCGGGGGTGGCCCTCGTGCCCCGTTCGGCGCTGCGCGGCATGGACCTCACGGGTGTCGTGGTCCGCCCCGTGGACGGCACCGCGCCCACCCGCCGCGTCTTCGCCGCCGTGCGCAGGGGAGCCGAGGAGCACCCGCTGATCCGTCCGGTCCTGGACGCGCTGGGAGAGGCGGCGGTCGAACAGGCGCGGTGACGGGCACGCGGTGCGGTCCGCGGTCGTGCCACGGTGAGCCGGGTGGGGCTTCCCTGCTGTCCCGCATTCGGGATACTGTCCCGGATATGAGAAGCCGGTCGGACGCGCCCCCGCCCCCTCCCGAGGCCTCGCCGGCCCCGGACCCCGTCGACGTCAGGCTGGCCGCGCGACTGGCCGAGCTGAGGGCCGAACAGGGCTGGTCCCTGGGCGAGTTGGCCGACCGCAGCGGTGTGAGCAGGTCCACGCTGTCGCGTGCCGAGCGCGCCGAGACCAGTCCGACCGCGTCCGTCCTCAACCGGCTGTGCCACGTCTACGGGCGGACGATGTCCAGGCTGCTCGGCGAGATCGAGACGGAACCGGCGCTCCTGGTCCGTGCCGCCGAGCAGACCCGCTGGGAGGACCGGAGGACCGGCTACGTACGGCGGTCCGTCTCGCCGCCGCACCCCGGCCTGCGCGGCGAACTCGTCGAGTGCCGCCTCGTCGCGGGCGCCGACGTCGCGTACGACCGCCCTTCCGTGCCGGGCCTCGAACAGCACCTCTGGGTGCTGGACGGCACCCTCGACCTGACCGCCGCGGACGTCGAACACCGCCTCACCGCCGGGGACTGCCTGCGGTGGCGGGTGTGGGGGCCGGTCCGGTTCCGCTGCCCGGGGCCGGACGACGTGCGGTACGTCCTGGCGGTGGTCCTGCCGTGAAAGTGACGCGCGAGGGCGGCGCCGCGGTGCGCTCCCTGGTTCCGGACCTGTCCCGACTGCTCGTCGCCACGGTCGGCGCGGGCGCCTCCGTGGGCTTTCTCGCGCCACTCACCGACGAGGACGCCACCGCGTGGTGGCGGGAACGGGCCGAGCTCGCCGCGGCCGGTCGCCTCGCCGTGTGGACGGCGCGGGACGGCGACCGGATCCTCGGCACCATCGGCCTGGTCCCGGCCGACAAGGCGAACAGCCGCCACCGCGCCGAGATCGTCAAGCTGATGGTCCACCCGGACGCGCGCGGCCGGGGCGTCGGACGCCTCCTGCTGTCGACCGCCGAACGGGACGCCGCCCGCGACGGCGTCACGCTGCTGCACCTGGACACCGAGACGGACAGCCCCGCCGAGCGCCTCTACCGCTCCTGCGGCTGGACCCGGGCCGGGGTCGTGCCCGACTACGCGGCGAACACCGACGGCGAACTGCGGCCCACGACGATCTACTACAAGCGGCTGCCCCCGCCCGGCGGCGACGGCGCCTGAGTGTCAGTGCCGTTGGCTACGGTGCGTTCCATGCCCGACGCCGAAGACGTACGCCGCCTCGCCCTCGCCCTGCCGGACACGACCGAGAAGACGGCCTGGAACATGCCCACGTTCCGGGTCGCGGGAAAGATGTTCGCGACCCTCCCCGAGGAGGAGACCTCGATCGCGGTGCGCTGCCCCAAGGAGGAGCGCGACGAACTCGTCCTCGCGGAGCCGGACAAGTTCTGGGTCGCGCACCACGAGGCCGGTTTCGCATGGATTCGCGTGCGCCTGAAGGCACTTGAGGACGACGGCGAACTGGACGACATCCTCGCCGACTCCTGGCGCCAGGCCGCACCGACCCGCCTCTGCGACGAACACCCGTACCTGGGAAGGCCGTTGACGGACTGACCCGAACCGGCGGCGGGGCGTGGGCGGTTCAGCCGGCGGCCGCTGCCGGTACGGGTGCCGCGGTCTCCGTTCCGCCGTTCCCGAGGAAGCCGTCGAGGCGCCGCCGCAGCGTTGCCGCGTCCAGGCCGTGGGCAATCGCGTGTTCCTGCGGGGTGCCGTAGCGGCGCAGTTCGCGCCGGCCGACGCCGAGCCCCAGTACGCGGTGCGGGAGGTCGTTGAGCGCGTCGTTCGCGGCGGCAGTCGAGGTCCCGGCGAGGTACGGCTCCACGAGGACGACGTCCGTCCCCGCGGTCCGGGTGGCGGCGCGCAGCGCCCCGGCGTCGAACGGGCGCACGGTGGTCGCGTACAGGACGGTCACGTCGAGTCCCCGGGTCGCGTCGAGCACCGGGTCGAGGGTCGGCCCGACGGCGACCACGGTCCCGCGACGCCCCTCGCGGACGGTGCGGAAACCGGCCCCGTCGACCGGGCGCCCCTCGCGGTTCGCCTGCGTCGACAGCCGCACGTACACCTTGTCGTCCCCGGCGCGGACGGCGTGCCGCAGCAGGGTCTCCGCCTCGTCGGGGTGACCCGGCACGTGCACGGTCCAGCCGTCGAGCGTGTCCAGCAGCGCGACGTCACCGGGGGCCATGTGCGTGTGGCCGCCGGCCGCCACGTCGTAGGAGGCCCCGGCGCTGACCAGGACGGCACCCGTGCCCTGGTGGCCGAGGTCCAGCTTGACCTGCTCGAAGGGCCGCTCCACGAGGAAGCTGGCGAAGGTGTGCACGACCGGCCGCAGCCCGGCCAGGGCCAGGCCCCCGCCCACCCCCACCAGGAGCTGTTCGCGGATGCCGACGTCGACGACCCGGTCCGGATGCCGGCGCGCGGCCTCGGCGAAACCGTCGGACCCGATGACGGCGAGGACGACGGCGACCCGGGGGTCCTCGTCGAGGAGCCGAGATACGACGGGGGCGAAACGGTCACGCATCGTGTCCATGGGAGGAGCCTGCTTTCTGGTTCGTGACGGTGAGGAGGTTGGCAACGGATGTGACGGGTGCGGCGGGGCGGGACCGGTGGCGTCGGCGCGCCGCCCGCGGGGCTCAGGAGTCCTGGGACTCCACGCGGGCCACGACCACGTGCGGCCGGCCCGGGTGCGCCGCGGTGAACGCCCCGTACAGCGCGTCGTGGTCACGGCCGTCGACGGTCGCCGTGGACCATCCGGCCGTGGCGAACCGCGCGGCGACACCGCCGGGCGGTGCGTACCGGGAGGACGCGTTGTCGACGACGACCGTGTGCAGCGTGTCGAGGCCGGTGGCGCCGGCGAAGTCGATCGCCTCGTGGTTGCTGCCCTCGTCCAGTTCCGCGTCGCCCGTCAGCACCCACACGCGCGGCCCGGTGAGCCCTCGCGCGCGCAGCCCCAGCGCGGTGCCGACGCCGAGCGGCAGCCCGTGCCCGAGGGAACCGCTGCCGATCTCGACGCCCGGCAGCAGCGTGCGGTCCGGGTGATGCCCGAGCGGCGAGTCGAACGTGCCGAAGCCGGGCAGCAGGCCGAGGGGCAGGAACCCCTTCGCGGCGAGCACCGCGTAGTACGCCGTGGGACCGTGCCCCTTGGACAGCAGGAACCGGTCCCGCGCGGGGTCGTCGACCAGTTCGGGGCCGACCCGCAGGACGCGGTCGTACAGGACCCAGAGGACGTCCAGGGTGGAGGTGGAGGCCGGACCGTGCTTCTCGTCGCCGGTCATCAGGCTCATGAGCGCGGGCAGGTCCGCGTACGTCCGGGCGTGGGTGTCGTCGGCCGTCGGGCTCTCGGTGGTGGTCATGCCTCCGAGTCTGAAACCTCAAGTCCGCTTGAGGTCAAGGCCCCGTCGCCGACGGCGCCGCCCACGACAAAGCCGTGCGCGACCACGGACCCGAGTGCGGTATGGTTGCTCTGCGCGTTCGGCCAGGGGAAACCCCAGGTCAGACGGGCACCGGGACGTGGCGCAGCTTGGTAGCGCACTTGACTGGGGGTCAAGGGGTCGCAGGTTCAAATCCTGTCGTCCCGACTCGCGAGAGTCGATTTCAGGCCGGTTTCGGAGTGATCCGAAACCGGCCTTTCGTTGTTGTCCGCGCTTGCCCGTCCCGGTCCGCGTCCTGCCCGCCGTGTCGTCCGGTGCCGACCGGCACGCCGACGGCACGCGTCGTATGTCCCTCGGGCGGCACCCGCCGGCCCGGCTGCGGCGCGGGGCGCCGCGGCCTCTTCGGCGGGTCGGTCAGACCAGGTGGCCCACGTGGGCCAGGGCCTGCTTCAGCAGGACGCCGTGGCCGCCCGGCATCTCGTTCTGGAGGGCCTGCGAGGCGGCCTCCTGGGGGCTGAACCAGACCAGGTCCAGGGCGTCCTGGCGCGGCCGGCAGTCGCCGGTCACCGGGACCACGTACGCCAGCGACACCGCGTGCTGACGGGGGTCGTGGTACGGCGTGATGCCCTGCGTCGGGAAGTACTCGGCGACGGTGAACGGCTGGAGCGAGGCCGGGACCCGCGGCAGTGCCACCGGGCCCAGGTCCTTCTCCAGGTGTCGCAGCAGCGCGTCGCGCACCCGCTCGTGGTGCAGCACCCGGCCGGAGACGAGGGTGCGGCTGACCGTGCCCTCCGGCCCCATGCGCAGCAGCAGGCCGATGCTGGTGACGTCACCGCTGTCGTCCACGCGTACCGGCACCGCCTCGACGTAGAGGATCGGCATGCGCGAGCGGGCCGAGTCGAGTTCGTCGGCGGACAGCCAACCGGGCGTGGTCTCCGTCATGTCAGACATTGCTTGATCATACTTTCAGTGATTCCGCTCCGGGTGAGCCGCTCCGGGCCAACTGTGACCGCCCTCGCCCCGCCGGGCAACCGCCGCGGGAGGGCCGTCGTGTCGTCGTGCGCGGGCGCGGCCCGTCCCGGTGTCGGCCGGCGGGTGGGGGCGCTGGAAGGGCTTCAGGGTTTCACGGCGACCGCGCCGTACTGGGGGACCGCCGGTGCGCCGTCCCCGGCGTGCCACCGGGAGCAGGGCACGAGGCCGGGGGCGAGCAGGTCCAGGCCGTCGAGAAAGGACGCGATCTCGGCGTGCGAGCGGGCGGTGATCGGCGGAGTGGCGTTCTCGTTCCAGAAGCGCATCGCCTCGACATTGCCCTCCCCGCCGACCTCGGCGTCGAACGTCGGATGCGTCAGTACGAGGTAACTGCCGGGCGGGACGGCGGCCATGACCCGTCGCGCGATGTCACGGGCCTCGGTGGTGTCCCGCACGAAGTTGAGGATGCCGAGCATCATCACCGCGACGGGCCGCTTCATGTCCAGGGTCTCCGCCGCCCGCGCGACGATCGCGTCCGGGTCGTGCACGTCGGCGTCGACGTAGGCGGTGACACCCTCGGGGGCGCTCGTCAGCAGCGACCGCGCGTGCAGGAGCACGACGGGGTCGTTGTCGACGTAGACGATCCGGGCGTCGGGGGCGATCGTCTGTGCGGTGTCGTGGGTGTTGTCGGCCGTGGGCAGGCCCGTGCCGATGTCCAGGAACTGCCGGACGCCGAGTTCCTCGGTGAGCAGCCGTACCGCCCGCTTCAGGAAGTCGCGGTCGGCGCGGGCCACTTCACGGATCACCGGGAACATGTCGGCGATGTGCTCGCCCACACGCTGGTCGATCTCGTAGTGGTCCTTGCCGCCGATCCAGTAGTTCCACACGCGCGCGTTGTGCGCAACGGCTGTGTTGAGCCGGGGAGTTCCGCCGGCCGGGGGGTGGCTCTCGGTCACGTCCGCTCCTCACGCACCCCAGCGGTGCCGCTCCAGAACCGCACGGCCGCCCGGTGGCGGCACGGTCGTTCCGCCATTGTGCCGTCCGGTGATCCACCTGTCCGGAGATCGCGCGGACCGGCTCCGGACGGGGGTGGGGGCCGGGCGGGAGCGGTGTGTCGCCGGGAGGTGGGGGACGCCGGGGGAGTGGACGGGTGTTCGGGCGCAGGGGTCAGGGCGCCTCGACCAGGGGCGGTTCGCCGCGCGGCAGGAGCAGCGCGTGGCGCAGCGCCCGAGCCGGGCCCGTGCCGATGCGGTCGGCGAGCACGTCCTCGACGACGGCGAGCGTGGCCTGCGCGCGGGCGTGCACCCGGTGCCCCTCCGCGGTCATCCGGACGAGCCGGCTGCGGGCCGAGGAGGGGTCGGCGATCTGTTCGAGCAGGCCCATGGATACCAGGCCGTGCACCGCCTGGTGGACGGTCTGCCGGGTCACGCCCAGTCGGCGCGCGACCTCCGAGACCGTGGTGCCGCCGTCGTCGAGACTGGCGAAGATCTGGCCCTGCGCGCTGGTCACCGGCTGTTCGCCGGCCGCCCGCATGCTCGCGGTGAGCGCGTCGTCGAACCAGCGCTTGGCGTCGGCCAGCAGCATCGGCATGTTGTGCGTGGGTTCGGCCATGGCTCCTCGTTTTCCCGGTCCACGAGCATACGGGCCGTTCGCGGTGCACAAGGGATTGCCTTCCGGGTGATGTCAGGTAGCCTGACATTAATGCCGGGTGCTCCCCGGCGCGCGACCGAACCGGAGGCCGGCCACATGACCATGGAGTTCGCCCGACGCACTCGTTCACTCATTCCCGCCGAACCCGGCAAGCCGTACTTCATCGAGAAGGGCATGGGCGACCGCGCCCATCTCTTCGGCGATCTGTTCACCGTCTACGCGGGCGGTCCGCAGACCGAGAACACCTTCAACTTCTTCACCTGCGAGGGCCCCCGGGGCGACATCATCCCGGCCCACTCGCACTCCGACACCTACGAGGTCTTCTTCGTCACCGACGGCGCGGTGCGCCTGTTCGTCGAGGACCTCGACGGCGAGCAGCACGAAAAGCTGCTCACCGAGGGCGACTTCGGCCTCGTCCCCAAGAACTGCCCGCACTCCTACCGCATCGAGCGCCACCACAGCCGCATCGTCGGCGTGGCCGCCGGGCCCGGCGGCACCTTCGAGCGCTTCTTCGAGAACCTCGGCACCCCCACCGACGAACAGGGCCTGCCGCAGCGCCCGTTCGTGCCCGAACCGCACAAGTTCGGTACCGTGCCGCAGAATTACGACGTCACGTTCCTGCCCGACCACCAGTGGCGCACCGGCGGCTGACCGCCGCGGGCGCGGGCGGGACCGCACGACACCGCACGGGAAGCCTCCCTCGGCACGACCGGGCCGACCGGACTCGTCGGCGCGCCCGCCCCCTTCATCACCGGCCCCTTCGCGCGGCGGCGAGCGCCGACCGCGGCCCGCGAGCTGCCCGCAGGGTCCCCGCACGCCTTCCGGTCCGGCGACGCGGTCGCCCGTCGCCGGCCGTCGTCGTCCGCCCGTGGCCTCGCCCGCGAGGTCGACGCGGCCGTCGTCGTCCGCCCCGGTCGCCGTCGCCCGCCCCGCCGCCGGGTCGGTGCGCCGCCCGGCAGCGGGCCCGTGCCCCGGTGTCCCGGAGCGGCAGTTTCGACCACCACCGCCGACGCGCGGCGCCCGCCGCCGCGCCCGGCCCCCGACCCCTCCGGAGGTTCCGCCGTGCCCCAGCCGTCCGCCGCCCTCGCCCCGTTCCTCGCGCTGCCCGACCTCGCCACGCTGCCTCTGCCGCCCGCTGCCCAACCGGCCGACGGGGTAAGGCTGTTGCGCGGGGTTCCCTGCTGCTTCCGGGACGGCAGCCGCCCCCTCGAACTGGACCTCTGGCTGCCCGAGGGACGTCCGGCCGGACCGCTTCCGGTGATCGTCTTCGTGCACGGCGGCGCCTGGCGCAAGGGGATGCGCGACGACCTTGGTCCGCGGTTCCGCGCCTGGCGGCCCGGACCCTTCGCCCGGTTGGCACGCGCGGGCTTCGCCGTGGCCTGCCCGGACTACCGGCTCAGCGGCGAGGCGCCCTTCCCCGCGCAGGAGGACGACCTCACGGAGGCGCTGCGCTGGCTGGACGGACGCGGTGACGAACTCGGCCTGGACATGCGGCGATTGGTCACCTGGGGCGAGTCGGCGGGTGCTCATCTCGCAGCCCTGCTCGCGCTCTCCACGGGGCCGCAGGCGTCGGGGTGCGTGGTCTGGTACGGGCCCACGGACCTCACCGCGGCCCCGGCGGGCACCCCCGAGGCGACCCTGCTCGGCGGGCCCGCCGCCGAGCGGCCCGAACTCGCCCGCGCGGCAAGCCCCGTGGCGCGGGTCACCGCGGGAGCCCCGCCGTTCCTCGTCCTGCACGGCACGGACGACTCGCTGATCCCGCCCGCGCAGGGCGAGGCGCTCGTCGCCGCACTGCAACAGGCGGGCGCGGAGGCCGAGTTCGTCCCCGTGCCCGGTGCCGACCACCTCTGGGTGGGGCCGGACGACTCGGTGGTGGAGGACTGCTTCGCACGCTCACTGGCCTTCGCGCTGGACGTCACCGGAGTGGAAGGGGACGACGGCCTGTAGGTCCCGTTCGCCCGGCGTCGCCCCTTCTCCGGCCGCGCGGGCCGCCGGGGCTGCTCGGTGACGATGGCGGACGTGCGCGTCCGGCGGGGCGTGTCCGTCACGCGGTGGCAGGGGTGCCGCCGGGCGGGGTGTGTCCGTCACGCGGTGGCGGAGGTGCAGCCGGAGGGGCGTGCCGGGGAGGCGTGTCCGTCACGCGGTGGCGGAGGCGCCTGCCGTGCCGGACGCCCGGTGCGGGTCGTGTCCGAGCGCCATGAGGTCCTGCCGCCGGGCGTCCGCCTCGGCCTCCGTGCCGGGCGCCGCCCGTGAGGTGATCTCCTCCACGGTGTCCACGACGCGGTACATCACCCGGGCGTCGTCGTCCGTGAGGTCCATGCGGCGCTTCTGGAGGATGGAGAGGATCTGCTCGCCCGTCTCCGTCTCCGCCCCTGTCCGCGCCCCGGCCCCGGCATCCGCCCCCGGCGCCGCCTCGCCCTCCGCCGGCCCGTGGCCGGCGCGCTCCTCGCGGACCTGGAGCCAGGCGGCCAGCTCCGGCGAGGTCATGTTCACCAGGCGGTGAAACTCCTCCCAGAGGGCGTCGAGCTCGAAGGCGTCCGTCATGGTGCTGCCGTCCTTCCCTGCGTACGGTCACGCCGTGCGTACGGTCAACCGGTGTCTGCCGGTGACCGATGCCGCGCGCGCCGCCCGTGCGGGCCTGTCGGCCCCTGGTCGCTTCCTTCGGTGCCGCTTCTCTGCTGCTGGTCCTGGTTCCGGTCCTGGTCCCGGTCCTGGTTCCGTTCCCGTCCTGCGGGCGCGGGTGCCCGTCGTGAAACTCGCGCAAACTCCGCCGACCGTGTCTCCAGCGTGTTCCATCGCTGCCGTCGCGGCCTCCCGGGCGAGGCCGTCCGGCGCCGCCCGCCCCTCCGGACGCCCTCCGTCCTCCGGCCCGGTGCCGCGAGGCGCCCCGTTCGGCTGCCGTGGTGCGGCCGTGGCACGTGGTCCTTCCCAGGAGACGGGACGGGGCCTATAGTCAAAAACTAGCAGTGCTAATTAATGGGCCGTGGGGCAACGCAGCCACCACACCACCGGTCAGGAGTCCTCCGTGCGTCCCGTTCACTTCGCGGCCGCCCGCCGCACCCCCATCGGCAGGCTCCGCGGGGCCCTGTCCACCGTCCGCCCGGACGATCTCGCCGCCGCCGTGATCCGTGGACTGGTCGCCGGGGTGCCCGCCCTCGACCCCGCCCGCATCGACGACGTCTACTGGGGCGCCGCCAATCAGGCGGGCGAGGACAACCGCAACGTCGCCCGCATGGCCGCGCTGCTCGCCGGGCTCCCCGAGACCGTGCCGGGCGCGACCGTCAACCGGCTGTGCGCCTCCGGCATGGAGGCCGTCACCGCGGCCGCCCGGACCGTCGCCGCCGGAGAGGCCGACATCGTGCTCGCGGGCGGATCCGAGTCGATGAGCCGCGCCCCGTTCGTCCTGGCCCGGCCCGACGAGGCGCTGCCGCACCGCATGGAGACGGTCGACACCCGGCTCGGCTGGCGACTGGTGAACCCCGCGATGAAGGACCTGCACGGACTGCTCGCCATGGGCGAGACCGCCGAGGAGGTCGCCGAACGCCACGGCATTTCCCGTGAGCGCCAGGACGAGTTCGCGCTGCGCAGCCACCAACTGGCGGCCAAGGCGCGGCAGAACGGCCACTTCGACGACGAACTCCTCGCTGTGGAGCGCCCCGACGGCGTCGTCGTCGACCGCGACGAGGGAATCCGTGAGGACACCTCCTACGAGAAGCTCTCCCGTCTCAAGCCGGCCTTCCGGCAGGGCGGTTCCGTCACCGCGGGCAACGCCTCACCGATGAACGACGGCGCCGCGGGCCTGCTCCTCGTCAGCGAGGACGCCCTGAACGAACTCGGCCTGGAGTCCCTGGGCCGCTACGTCGCGGGCGCCTCGGCGGGCGTCCACCCGGACGTCATGGGCATCGGCCCGGTACCGGCCACCCGCAAGGCCCTGGCGCGCGTCGGCTGGAGCGTCGACGACGTGCAGGAGGCGGAATTCAACGAGGCGTTCGCCGCCCAGGCTCTCGCGTGCGTGGATCAACTCGGCTTCGACCCGGGCCTGGTGAACCCGAGCGGCGGCGCCATCGCCCTCGGCCACCCGCTCGGCTGCTCCGGCGCCCGCATCCTCACCACCCTGCTGCACCGGATGCGCCGCACCCGGGCCACCCGGGGTCTCGCGACCATGTGCGTCGGCGTGGGACAGGGCAGCGCCGTACTCGTCGAGCGGTCCTGAGCCCCGGAACATCCGCACCCCACCACCGCAAGCCACACCTCCCCGAGCCGCAGCAAGAAACGGAGCGTCCCTCCATGGCAAGCCTCTCCCTCGCAGCCGTCCTGGCCGAGAACGCCCGGCGTCGTCCGGACAAGACAGCCCTCGTCGAGGGTGAATTGCGCCTGACCTTCGCCGAGATGTGGCAGCGCGCCCTCGACCGGGCCGGCGCGCTCGCGGGTCTCGGCGTGCGTCCGGGGGACCGGGTGGCCCTGATGGCGCCCAACACCGCGGAGTTCCCGCAGGCCTACTACGCCGCCCTCGCCGCCGGGGCCGTCGTCGTCCCCGTGCACCTCCTCCTCACCGGCACGGAGATCGAGCACGTCCTGCGCGACAGCGGCAGCACCCTCCTGCTCTGTCACCCCGCGCAGGCCGAGCAGGCCACCGCCGCCGCGCGGGCGGTGGGCATCCAAGTGGTCACCCTGGGCGCGGAGTTCGACGCGCTCGCGGCGGCCGCCGAGGCACCCCGGTCCTACGTCGGGCGCGACGCCGACGACCCGGCCGTCATCTTCTACACGAGCGGCACCACCGGTACCCCGAAGGGCGCCGTGCTCAGCCACTTCAACCTCGTGATGAACGCGACCGTCAACGCCTTCGACGCCAACGACCTGCACACCGACGACATCGCGCTCGGCGCCCTCCCGCTGTTCCACGCCTTCGGGCAGACCGTCTCCCTCAACTCCGTCTGGCGGGCCGGGGCGACACTCGTGCTGCTGCCGCGCTTCGACGCGGCGCGGGCGATCGAGCTGATGGTGCGGGAGAACGTCAACACGTTCCACGGGGTGCCGACGATGTACGTCGCCCTCGCCGCCGCTGCGGCCGACGCGGACGCGCTGCCCGAACTGCGCGTGTGCGTCTCGGGCGGCGCCTCCCTGCCCGTCGCCGTGCTGGAACGCTTCGAGAAGGCGTTCGGCGCGCCCGTCTACGAGGGGTACGGGCTCTCCGAGACCTCGCCCACCGCGACCGTCAACCAGCCGTGGTTCGGGACGAAGGCGGGCACCATCGGCCACCCGCTGTGGGGTGTCGAGGTGGAGATCGCGCGCGCCGAGACCGAGGAGCGCGTCGAGTTGCTGCCCACGGGGGAGTTGGGCGAGGTCGTCGTCCGCGGCCACAACGTGTTCTCCGGCTACCTCGGCCGCCCCGAAGCGACCGCCGAGGCCATGGTGGACGGCTGGTTCCGCACGGGCGACCTCGGCACCAAGGACGACGACGGTTTCCTGCGCATCGTGGACCGCAAGAAGGACGTCATCATCCGCGGCGGCTTCAACGTCTACCCCCGCGAGGTCGAGGAGGTCCTCGTACGCCACCCCGCCGTCGCGCAGGTCGCCGTGATCGGTCTGCCCGACGAACTGCACGGCGAGGAGGTGTGCGCGGTGATCGTCCCCGCGCCGGGCGCCGAGCGGGACGGGGCGGCCATAACGGAGTGGTCCAAGGAACTCCTGGGACGGCACAAGTACCCGCGGCGCGTCGAGTTCGCCGCCGAACTCCCCCTCGGCCCCAGCATGAAGGTGCTCAAGCGGGAGCTGCGCACCCGGTACGCGCAGGCGGGCTGAGCACGGACGCGAGCGAACACGGCCCGGACGGAAGCGAGTTGAGTCGTGGCGTTCGGGCCGCTGCCGCCCGCGTCGGACCGGGGGCCCGCTTACCCGGCACGGTTGCCCGCGCATAACATCGGTCACGGCATGAACACGATGACGCTCTGGCACATGTCCGGCTGGGGGTTCGCCGCACTCGCCGGCGCCGCCCTGCTCGTCGGCTTCTCCAAGACCGCAGTGAGCGGCGCCAACACGGTCAGCCTCGCGATCTTCGCGGCGGTACTGCCCGCCCGCGCGTCGACCGGCGTGCTGCTCCCGATCCTGATCGTCGGCGACGTCCTGGCGGTCCTCACCTACCGGCGGCACGCCCACTGGCCCACTCTGTGGCGGCTCTTCCCGGCCGTCGCGGCGGGGGTGGTGATCGGCACCCTGTTCCTGGTGTGGGCCGACGACGGCGTGGTCCGCACGTCCATCGGCGCGATCCTGCTGCTGATGGCGGGAGTGACGGTCTGGCGGCGGCGCACCGCCGGCACGTCGGACGGCCCGGACACCGTCAGCACCCGCGCGGGTCGGCTCAAGGCCCGGTCCTACGGTGTCACCGGCGGTTTCACCACCATGGTCGCCAACGCCGGGGGACCGGTGATGTCGATGTATCTCCTGTCGGCGGGCTTCCGGAAGCTGGGCTTCCTCGGTACCTCCGCCTTCTTCTTCCTGATCGTCAACATCTCGAAGGTCCCGTTCAGCGTGGGGCTCGGGCTGATCGACGGACGGTCGCTGCTGCTCGACGCCGCACTCGCGATCTTCGTCGTGCCCGGCGCGTTCATCGGCAAATGGGCTGTGAACCGGATCAACCAGCGACTCTTCGAACAACTCGTGATCGCGGCAACGATCGTGGGCGCCCTGGAACTGCTGCTCCGCTGAGCCGCCTCGACACACCCACGCCCACACGCCCGACACGCACGCGCCACGTCAGGCCGCCGCGGCCGCTGACGTCCGCGAGAGCCCCAGCACCCGACGCAACCAGCCGCGCAGATGCGGGCAGAGCGGGCCGCACGACGGGAAGTCGAGCGACGACTCCCCGGACATCGCCGCGAAGAAGCCCCGCCCCGCCGCCGACTGCTGCGTGGTGCTCCAGCGCAGACCGGGATGCCGGCCCAGCACCGACTGGAGCAGTTCCCGCCCCCGCCCCTCGCCCTGCCATCCGTCCCGTATCCAGACGTCGAGTATCCGCCCGGTACGGCAGTCCGCGCAGACCCGGTAATGCAGCAGCCCCACCACGCTTCCCCGCACGTCGAACAGGCGCAGCTCGCCCACCGCTCCCGCCCTGGCGGGAGGTCCCGCGCACCCCGCCTTCCCGCCCGCCCCGCGCGGCTCGTTCGTCCACGCGAGCCGGTGGCGGCGGGAGCCGTCGTCCCACGACCAAGCCATGCCAGACCGTCCGTTCCGCGCCGCGGCTCGGCGCACGATCCCCCGAACTATGGGCCATGCGGCCGTGGTTGGGGAGGCACCGGGAAGGGATTCGTCCGAGAGCGGACACCGCGGGGCCACCGCCCGACCGTCCCCGCCCTCCCCCCTCCGCCCGCCCACCTCGTACGCTCGACACCATGTCCCCGCACGTCCTGGTCCTCGGCGGCACCACCGAGTCGCGCACGCTGGCCGCCGACCTCTCCGCCCGCCCCGGTTTCCGGGTGACGACGTCCCTCGCCGGCCGGGTGGCCCGCCCCGGCGCCCTGCCCGGGGAAGTCCGCACCGGGGGCTTCGGTGGCGCGGAGGGACTCGCCGCCTGGATCCGGGACCGACAGGTGGACGCGGTCGTCGACGCCACCCACCCCTTCGCCGCCACGATCACGGCCAACGCGGCCCGCGCGGCCGACAGCACGGGCGTACCGGCGGTGGTACTGCGCCGCCCCGGCTGGCAGCCCGGCCCCGGCGACCGCTGGCACACCGTCGACTCGCTCGCCGAGGCAGCCGCCCTGCTGCCGAGCCTGGGCCGCGTCGTGTTCCTGACGACCGGCCGCCTCGGACTGGCGTCCTTCGCCCACGTGACGGACGTCCGCTTCGTCGTACGCTCCGTCGAACAGCCCGATCCTCCGCTGCCCCCGCTCACGGACGTCGTCCTGGCACGCGGCCCGTTCACCGTGTCCGACGAGGCCCAACTCCTGCGCAGGCACCGCGTCGACGTACTGGTGACCAAGGACAGCGGCGCGGCGGCGACAGCCGCCAAACTGACGGCGGCCAGGGAGGCGGGGCTACCGGTGGTGCTCGTCCGGCGCCCGCCGCTGCCGCCGGGTGTGCGGACGGTGCCGGACGTCGCGGGGGTCCTGGCGTGGCTGGGACTCGGCGCGGCGGGCGCGGGGGGTTTGGCAGGCGCGGGGGGTTTGGCTGGGGGAGGCGTCGGCACCGGGGGCGAGTGACCGGTAGGTGCGGCCGGCCTCCGGCCCGAGAGCGGTGATCAGCTTCGAGACGGGTGCTCCGCTTCGAGAGCACTGCTCACGGTGGTGACTGGCGCGCTGGTTCGAGAGCAGTGCTCTCGCATGAGAGCGCTGCACCTCTGCACGAGCGGCGCTCTCTCTGCGGACAGGTGCTCTCGTAGGAGATCAGTGCTCTCACGCGAGATCGATGCTCTCGTTCGTGATCGGCGCTCTCGCGCGATGGATGCCGACTGCCCGCCGGACCGATCGGCACCTACCCGCGCGCCGGGCGCCTCGGGAGGTGGTACGGGGACGGTTTTCGCGCGCGGCACTGAGGCGGATGACGGGTCGAGGTGGGTGTGGGGCGCACTCAGCCAGGCCGAAACGCGGGCTACTGAAAGGCCGTCAACTCCGTTCACACTCGGAGACATGGCGGACTTATCCGGTCGTGACCTTTCTGTATGTGATCGTTGCGGCAAGGCGGGTTCGAGCGTGGCCGAGCGCGGGCGAATCGCCTTCATGGTCCGCCTCTGCGACGGCTGCTGGAACGCGTACGCCAACGAGATGGCCGAGGCGGACGGGGCCACGGCTGCGCCGAGGCCCGAGTTCGACCCCGAGGACGTGTCCTGGGTCGAGCCGCCCACGTGTCCCGAATGCGGTGCGTCGGTTCGCATCTACCGGACGAACTACGGCCGTTGGGTAAGTCTCGCGATGGTGGAGCTTCCCGCGAAGGACGTCCCCGAGCCCTATCGCTGGCGTCTGACGCAGCTCCCGGAGCGGTCCCGCGTACCGACCGACATCGTGGCCGTACGGATTCGCGGGGTCGATCCGTCGCCCAGCGAGCCGGTGGTGCCGGCCCACCGCATGCTGTGTGTCGTCGACTGAGGCGGACGGCACCACCGCCCACGGACCGGGGCACCGGCTTGCCCCGCCCTCGGCAGGACCGCTGCCGGCCGTCGGGCCACCGCCGTTGGGCTGGCCGTGGTCCGGCAACCGGCACCGTGCCTGTTGTTGTGTGGCTTCCGGGCTTGCGGTTTCGGTGGGTTGGGCCACGGTTGTCGGGCCTGTCGCGGGCTCGGCTGTTGTCGGACTTTGGTCGCCGTCCGGCAACCGTCGTTGGGTCGGCCGTCGTTCGGCAGTCGCCGTCCTGCCGCTGACATCGGGCCTGTTGTCGTGGCGCTTCTGGGCTCGCGGTTTTCGGTGGGCGGGCCATCGTCGTCGGGCCTGTCGCGGCTGGGCCGTTGTCGGGCCTGCCGTCGTCCGGCCTACGGCTGGCCGCATTCGGCCGTCCGGCAACTGCCGCCGAGCCGACCGGAGTTCGGTCACCTGCGCCGGCCTGTCGCGGTCCGGCTGCCGCCCGGCCCGTCGCCGTCCGGGCTCCGGGCTCGGGGTCCGGTCCTGCGGCCTGCGACGGTCCCGCCGTCGCGGGGCCGTCGCGGGGGTTCCGGCCAGTGGCCCGCCGTTGTCGCTCCGTTCCCGAGGCTAGGCGTTGCCGCGGTCCGTGGCCGTTGCCCGTTCCAGGGTTCGGTCCGGGAGGCCGTTGTTCATGTCCTCGACCAGGAGGCGCTTCGCGATTGCGTCGACGGCGGTGCGGAGTTGCTGGTCGGAGGGGTGGCCGACGTCCGCCTGGACGCGTTCCTCCAGCCAGTTCCCCCACGCGCGGCTGATCACCCGGGCCTCACGTTCGCCCGCCTGCGTGTGGGAGAGGATCGAACCGTGGCGGGTCATGTAGCCCTCGTCGACCATGCGCTCGAACACGGGCAGCAGGACCTCCGGCGGCACCCTGCGACGGGCCGCGATCATGCGGAGGTTGGCGTGACCCACGAGGCGGGTGAGGAGTTCGACCTGCATGACGGCCCAGGCGCCGGCCACGTCGAGCCGTGTGTCGGACTCCTCGACGAGACGTCGGGCGGTGGCCACGTCCGTGCCCCCGATGATCCGCGCGACGGAGGTCTCCAGCAGTCGCTGCGAGTCGGCGCCGTGCGGTGAGGCGAACCCCTCGCCCATGTCGGACGTACCGACGCGCGCGCTGTCCCGCAACTGCACCTGCTTCAGGAACAGGGCCACGACGAAACCGATGGCGGCGACCGGGACGGTCCACAGGAAGACGGTCGAGATGGTGTCCGCGTAGGCATGGATGATTGGCGCGGCCACCGGCGCGGGCAGTCGGTGCAACCCCTCGGGGCTGGACGCGGCCCTGGTGATGGCGGCGGGCGACAGGACGCTGACGCGGTCGGCGGCGGCGATGCCGGCGGCCAGGTTGGGGGTGAGGGAGTTGGCGTAGATGGTGCCGAAGACGGCGGTGCCGAACGAACTGCCGAGCGTACGGAAGAAGGTGACACCGGAGGTCGCCGTGCCGAGGTCCGTGTACTCGACGGTGTTCTGCACGGCGATGGTCAGGACCTGCATGCTCAGACCGATCCCGGCGCCGAGCACGAACATGTACAGCGACTCCAGCCAGTTGCCGCTGTCCGGGCCCATCAGGGACATCAGCCACAGGCCCACGCCCATGACCACGGAGCCGACGATCGGGAAGAACCGGTACTTGCCCGTCTTGCTGACCACGTTGCCGCTGAAGACCGATGCGATGAGCAGTCCGATCACCATGGGCAGGGTGCGCACGCCGGAGATGGTGGCCGAGTTGCCGTCGACGTACTGGAGGTAGGTCGGGAGGTAGGTGAGGGCGCCGAGCATGGCGAAGCCCACGATGAAGCTGAGGATCGAGCAGACCGCGAAGACGGGGTTGCGGAACAGCCGCATGGGGAGCATCGGTTGCGCGGCCCGTGTCTCCACCCAGCAGAACAGGCCGAGCGCGATCACCCCGCCGATGAACAGGCCGATGATGACGCCGGAGCCCCAGGCGTACTGGTTGCCGCCCCAACTCGTCCCGAGGATGAGGGCGCTCGCGCCGATCGCGACGAGGGCGATGCCGAGGTAGTCGATGACGGGCCGCACCGCCGACTTGACCACCGGGATGGTGCGGGCGGCGGCGATGACGACGACGATCGCGATGGGGACGTTGATGTAGAACGCCCAGCGCCAGGTCAGGTGGTCGGTGAACAGGCCGCCGAGGAGCGGTCCGACGACGGTGGCCACACCGAACACCGCGCCGATGGCGCCCTGGTACTTGCCGCGTTCGCGCAGCGGGATCACGTCGGCGATCAGCGCCATCGCCGTCACCATCAGCCCGCCCGCGCCGACGCCCTGCATCGCCCGCCACAGGATCAGCAGCGTCATGTTGGAGGCGAGGCCGCAGAGGAAGGAGCCGGTGATGAACACGATCGCGGAGACCTGGAAGACGACCTTGCGGCCGAAGAGGTCGCCGAACTTGCCGACGAGGACGGTCGCGACCGTCTCCGCCAGCAGGTAGGCGGTCACCACCCAGGACATGTGCGCGGCGCCGCCCAGGTCCGAGACGATCGTCGGCAGCGCGGTGCCCACGATGGTCTGGTCGAGGGCCGCGAGCAGCATCCCGAGCACGATGGTGGCGAAGACGATGTTCCGCCGGCGCGGGTCGAGCACGGGCGGCTGCGCGGCGGCCGGCAGGGTTCCCTCGGCAACTGTCACGTGGCCACCCTCACACCGGCCCGTCGCCGCCGCACGTGGGAACGGTCCGGGCGGGTTCGCGGCGGAGAAGGCGCGGGCCGGGGCAATTCCCGCCGGGCCCCGATCCCGTTGGCTCCGGCTCGCCCCGGCGAACCTGCCGCCCCTGGCGAACCTGCCGCCTACGGCGAACCCCGCCGGTCCCGGGACACCCCGCCGCTCCCGGCGAACCCTGCGGCTCCCGGCTAACCCCGACAGCTCTGGCTCGACCCGGCCGCTGCCCTCGGCGAACCCCGCCGGTCCCGGGACACCCCGCCGCCCCGGGAAACCCTGCCGCTCCCGGCGAACCCCGCCCGCCCCGGGACACCCGCCGCCCTCGGCGACCCCCGCCGCCTCCGGCTCGACCCGGCCGCCCCCGCCGGACCCCGCCGGGCCTTCCCGGTCTCAGCCGCGGCCAAGGCCCAACCACGGTCAGGTCCCAACCGCGTCCAAGCCCCAGCCGCCGTCAGGCCTCAACCGCGGTCAAGCCCCAACCGCGGTCAAGCCCCAACCGCAGCCAAGTCCCAGCCGCTGCCAAGTCCCAACCCCGGCCCAGTCTCAGGCGTCGTCCGACGGGCGCCTGCGCAGCAGATACGTGTCCATGATCCAGCCCTTGCGCTCCCGGGCCTCGGCGCGCACCCGGACGATCTCGGGACCGGCCTCGGCTATCGGACCGGCCACGAGGATCTCGTCCGGCGTGCCGATGTAGGCGCCCCAGTAGATGTCGATGTCCTGGTCGGCGTAGCGCGTGAACGACTGGTGCGCGTCGAGCATCACGACCACGTCGTCCACCCCCTCGGGCAGTCCCTCGGCGAGCCGCCGGCCGGTGGTGATCTGCACCGGCCGGGCCACGCGGTTCAGCCCCGTGCGGTGTCTGGCCACCAGCGCGGAGACGCTGCTGATGCCGGGAACGACGTCGTACGTGAAGTCGACGGACCCGCCGGCGAGCACCTCCTCCAGGATGCCGAGGGTGCTGTCGTACAGCGCCGGATCGCCCCAGACCAGGAACGCCCCGGTCTCGTCCTCGCCCAGCTCGTCGGCGATCAGCCGTGCGTACAGGGCGGCGCGGGCGGTCCGCCAGTCCCCGACGGCGGGGGAGTACGCGGCCCCGCCGGCCTTCCGGTCGCGCTCGGGGTCGGACACCTCCGCGACCCGGTACGTGCCCGGCGGCACGTGTGCGTCCAGCATGTCCCGGCGCAACTGTGTGAGGTCGGACTTCGTCTCGCCCTTGTCGAGGACGAAGAACGCGTCCGTGCGCCGCAGCGCCTTGACCGCCTGGAGGGTGAGCTGGTCGGGGTCGCCCGCGCCGATACCGATGACCTGAATCTTTCGCACGGGCAGAGTCTGCCGCACGCCCCGGTGGGCCCGCGCACCCGTGCCCCCGGTACGGCGGCGCGGAGCGGTCGCGGCGGGCGCCGCTCCCGTCAGAGTTCGGGTTCCGGCCCGCGCAGCCGCGGTGCGCTCCGCGCCGCGTCGACAGGTCCCGCGCCGCTCTCCACGACGGCCGCGAGGTCGCGCGCCCAGGCGGTCACCCCGGCGAGGTCGATCCCGTACGGCTGCCGGCGCCCGGACCCGGACGCCCACTCCTCGACGGCCCGCGCGCCGCGCCGGAGCAGCCGGGCGCCGCCCGTGAGGTTGCCGCGCGCGGAGTGGGTCAGGCCCACCGCGAGCTGGGCCAGACCGCGCCACAGCTCGCGGTCGGCTTCGGGGCCGGCCTTCCAGGCGTCCTCGAACACCTCGTGCGCGTGGAACGGGCGGCCCGCGTCCAGCAGCGACTGCGCCTCCGCGACCGTCCGCCCGGGGGGGCGCACGATTCCCTCCGGCTGCCGCGCCACCCCGTCCGCGCCGTACGGCAACGGGCGGCCGAGGCCGTCCCGGGGGCGGGCGTTGCGGGCCCGCCCGTCGCCGTCCCGGTCCCGCGCGGCGGCCGTCCGGCCGGGGGAGGCGCTGCCCGTGCTGCCCGTACCGCGTGTGCTGTCGGTGCTGTCCGTGCTGCCCATGGACCCGATTGTCCCGCGCCCCGGCCGTCTTCGGAGCACCCGGGGCGGTGGGGTAGAGTTCTTCAGGCGTGATCACGCGGTTCACCGCGCACGAAACGCACCGGGACGTGGCGCAGCTTGGTAGCGCACTTGACTGGGGGTCAAGGGGTCGCAGGTTCAAATCCTGTCGTCCCGACTGGAGACAGTCGCAGATGAGGGCCGGTGTCGGAGGTGTCCGACACCGGCCCTCTTCCGTTTGCCGGGGCCGGTCGGGCCGGTTCCCCCAACTGTGCCGAGGGCGGTCGGCGGCGCCCGCGTACGCCGGGGACAGGCGCCGAACCTGACGTCCGCCGTCGCGGGACCGGAGGACGGGTGACGTTCCCGGCCGCCGGTTCTTCCGGCGCCGTGCGCGGCGGGTCAGCCCGGCCGGGCCCCGGAGTCCGCCGGGTCGGCCTCGCGGTCCCGGACCGCTCCGGCGGGCAGGCACCGGGCCGCCACGCACAGACATGTCGCGAGCCAGGCGCCCGCGAACAGCCATCCGCCGATCACGTCGCTGAACCAGTGCACGCGCAAGTACACACGTGTCAGTCCGACCAGCACACCCCAGACGCCCGCGAGCACGCAGACGGGACCGCGACCGCGCGGAGAGCGCAGGCAGGCCGCCACGACGACCAGGCCGGCTGTGGCGGCCGAGGTGGTGGTGTGACCGGAGGGGAACGACCAGCCCGACGCGTGTGTGGCCCAACTCCCCATCGGCGGGCGGGCCCTCGCGACCAGTGACATGACCGCGAGCCGCAGCGCCTGGCAGGCGCAGAGGCAGGAGAGCCAGAGGGCCGCCGCCGTGAGCCGCTGTCGCCGGGTTCGTCCCACGGAGAGGCCCGAGAGTGCCACGAGTACGTAGGGAACGGCGCCGGTGCCCGTGTACGTGATCCCCCGGGCCAGGGTCTGCGCGGCGCCGGGGTGGTGGCCCAGCGACCAGGACAGCAGCGCCCGGTCCGGGAACAGCGGGGCACCGCCGCGGCCGACGACCGCCAGGGTCAGCACGGTGAACGCGGCCCAGAGACCGAGGGCCGCACTGCCCGCGAACTCCACGACGGTTCTGCGCCTCATCGCAGCAACAGCCGCCGCAGGGGCGTGGTTTCCATGCGCGGGGCCAGCGTGTCCAGCCTCCGCCTGAGCAGGGCGACCGCGCCCGCGGCCACGAGGGCGCCCACCAGCAGACCGGCCACGACGTCGTGCGGGTAGTGGACGCCGACCCACACCCTCGACGCGGCCATCATCAGCGCGGCGGCGGTGGCGATCAGGCCGAGCCCGCGGGAGACGAAGAACAGGGCGACCGCCGACGCCGCGGCGATCGTCGCGTGGTTGCTGGGGAAGGACCAGTCACCGGCCGCCGGGCACGCCTCCAGAGTCGCGACGTGCGCCCCCTGGCACGGGCGGTTCTCGTGCGCGATCGATTTCAGGACGGAGTCCACCGCGTACGACAGCACCACGATCACCGGCACGGCCAGCGCGACGAGCGCCGCGCGGCTGCCGGTGCGGCGGGCGCGCCACCAGCCCAGGACCATGAGCACCGCGAACACGAGGAGTCCGTAGGCCGACCAGACCGCGATCGCGTCGTCCAGCCAGTCGGGCGCCTGGCTCGCCATGTGCACGACGTCCGTGTACGCGGGGCCGTCCGGGGGAGCGGCGAGGAACGCGGGCGTCATCGGCGTGCCTCCCCGGCCCTGGCCGCCCGGGACGCCGCGCGGGAGCGGAGCACTTCGAGGACGAGCGGCAGCAGCGACACGATCACGACGAGCGCGATCACCGGCAGCAGGTACGTGTCGATGTCGGGCACCGACGAGCCGAGCGCGTACCCGGCGAGGGTCAGACCCAGGCTCCACACGAGTCCGCCCGCGACCTGCCAGATCGTGAACGTCCGCACCGGGACGCCGAGCGCGCCGGCCATCGGGTTGAGGACGGTCCGGACCACCGGCACGAAGCGGGCCAGCATGATCGCCTTGGCGTACCCGTACCGCTCCAGCAGTTCCTCGGCGCGTTTCGCCCCCTCGGCCAGCCGGCCCGAGTCTCTGCGCGCGAGCAGGGCGCCGCCCGCCTTCCGGCCCAGCAGATACCCGGCCTGTGCGCCCGCGACGGCGCCCACCGCGGCCGCGGTCAGCAGCGGCGCGAGGGACAGGTGCACGCTGCGCCCGGAGCCGCCGGTGCACGGCAGGCCGGCCGTGAACAGCAGCGAGTCCCCGGGGAGGAAGAAGCCGACCAGCAGCCCCGTCTCGGCGAAGAGCACTGCGGCGACCCCCAGGACACCGAAGGCGGCGAGCAGGGACTGGGCGCTGAGTACGTTCACCGCCAGCTCTGACGAGGCGATGAAGGGTGGAGTCACCATGGGTGCGTGCCCTCTCCTTGGTGGATGAACGGGCACTGCGACGACGGCACCCGAGCGACTACAATGCTGTAGACGGTCTACAACACTGTAGACGAATGCGGACCGCGGAAGGTTCCTGTGGCGCGGGACATGGACGAGAGGCGTCCTTCCGGTCAGCTCGAAGCCGCAGTGATGGCGGCCCCGTGGGTCCGCCGGCGTACCGCTCACGCCGGGCCGCGCGCAGGAGCGGCTCGACGCCGACCTGGCGCGCACCACGGTCAGCGCGATCCTGTTCCGCCTCTTCGGGAAGGGGCTCGTCGGCCGGGGGACTGGTCTGGCCCGTTTCGTCGCCCGGTTGAGCACCGGTGACGAGGAAGTCCTGCGCAGGCTGCTGGAGATGGACCCATGGACCCGCAGTGACGTTGACGGCTCGGAGGTGCGGCGCTGCCCGGAGTCGTGCGGTCCCGCGGCCACGGGCGGTGCCGCCGCGGGCGGTTGATCGCCCTGGCTCCGGGGTCCCGCGGGCCGCGCTGCGCCGACGGCGGCCCTCGGGCCGCGGAAAACGGCGGGGGATCTCCCGGCGCGCGGTCGTCCGGCAGCTCACGTGAAGTCCCGTACCGGCTGTGCCATGCTCACGCTCGACGGCCCCAAGTGGCCGTCGGCGGCGGGCGGTTGTGCACCGGAACGGCCCGGTGGGGAAGCGGGGCGGGGGCCGGACCGGGGCTTCCGGTGCCGACGGGGCGGGCGCACCCGATAATGGGCGCGGAAGCGCCGTTGAGCTCCCGGGCGGAACGACCCTGCCATTCCGCGCCGCGACCTGGTGACGAGAGGGAGGGATCGTGGACGAGGGCGAGCGTCGGCCCGCGGGGGAACTGGAGGCCAGCGTGCTGGCCGCGCTCTGGGCGGCGGGGAAACCGCTGTCGACCGCCGAGATCAAGGCGTGGATGCCGCAACTGCTCGCCCGGACGACGGTGGCGACGCTGCTGGGCCGCCTCCACGACAAGGGCGTCGTCGGCCGCAGTCCCGCGAAGCGCGGCTTCGTCTACTTTCCCGTCGAGGACTCCCACGGGCTCACCGCCCGCCGTATGCACCGCGAGCTGGACCAGGACGCGGACCGGCACACGGTGCTGGCGCGGTTCGTCGAGGGTCTCAGCAGCGACGACGGTGCCGAGCTGCGGCGCCTGCTGGAGGAGAACGAGCGCTGACCGCACGGCGGGCGCCGGGCGACCGGCGCGGGCGGTCGTCCCGGGGACCGGCCGACGGCCGGGGGTCACTCGTCCTCGGGGTGCGGGGGCGGCTGCGCGGGATCGTTGAGCCGTACCAGGCGGTAGCCGTGCTCGCGTGCCGGCCGTCCCGCCGGTCCCGGCCGGCCGGACGCCGGGGCGGGGCCCCTCGGCAGCCGGGGCCGCGCCATCCGCGCGGTGTTCGCCAGCTGGACCAGGGACGGCGAGGTCCGCCACAGGCGGCGAAGCCGGTAGAGGGTGAAGCCCGCGGTGCGGGCGGCCGTCGGCCAGTCGGTGCCCCTGCTGAGCGCGACCAGCACGACGCGGATCATCGCGGGGGTCGGTTCGCCGCCGGGCGTGATCCCGTGCGCGTCCGCCAGGGCCGCCGCCGATCGCACGGCGGCGGCGAACGCGGGATCCTTGCGCAGCCAGCCCTCCAGGACCCGGTTCGGAACGCCCGCCCAGACCGCGGCCGCCTCCTGCCCGAGCCCCTGAGCCGTCGCCTGGAGCACGTCGGCCATCCGCGACAGGGTCTCGTCGCGCTGGCTCGGCTGCTCGCCCAGCGCCCTGCTCAGCTCGCGGTCGACCTCGTCGCGCCCGCCGAGCCAGGCCATGACACCGGCCGCCGGATCCGCGGGTCCCGGCCGAGGAGGAGGGGACTCCTTCGACTCGTACACCGCTCTCCAAGTTCTTCGGTCGTCCGCCGTCCGGCCCGACGGGGGCCACGGCCGCGCCCCGGTCCGCGCCGGCGGAGGTGACGGAGGAGGTGACGGCGTGACGGCGAGTCAGGCCCGGCCGCCGATGAGTCTACATAGCTGTAGACGTGCGAGGAAGGTCCCCCCGGTCGTGGGGCCGGGCGGCGTCAGCCGGAGTTGACCGCCTCCAGGGTGGTCCCTACCGTGGTCGGCATGGCGACATCCCGGCTGGCCGAGCTGCTCAAGGCGACGGAGGACGACGACCCGAGGGTCGCGCTGGAGGCGACCGCCGAGGCTGCCCGGCAGTTCGAACGGATCCAGGCCGGACTCGTGCGCTGCGCGCGTGCGCAGGGCGTGACGTGGGTGGAGATCGCGGCCGCCCTCGGTGTCAGCAAGCAGGCCGTGCACAAGAAGTACGGCGGACGCCGCCTGTTCGGCACCGAGGACTGACGGCGCCGCACCGCCCCGGCGCGGAGGCGTCGCCGGGCCCGCACTCGCACGAAGGGACGACCGAGATGACCGAGGCGACCGACGTTCCCGCTCTCGACCGCATCCGGGTCGGTTCCGCCCCCGACTCCTGGGGGGTGTGGTTCCCCGACGACCCCCGGCAGGTGCCGTGGGACCGCTTCCTCGACGAGGTGGCGCGGGCCGGTTACTCCTGGATCGAACTCGGGCCGTACGGCTACCTGCCCACCGATCCGGTGCGGCTGGCCGACGAGCTGGCCCGGCGCGAGCTGTCGGTGTCGGCCGGCACCGTCTTCACCGGGCTGCACCGCGGGCCCGGCATGTGGGACGAGACCTGGCGCCACGTCGACCGGGTCGCCTCCCTCGCGCGGGCGACCGGCGCCGGACACCTCGTCGTCATCCCCTCCTTCTGGCGCGACGACAAGACCGCCGAGATCCTCGAACCGCCGGAGCTGACCGGGGAGCAGTGGGACCACCTCGCCCGCGGCATGGAACGGCTGGGGCACATGGTCGCGGAGACCCACGGCCTCGACATCGTGGTGCACCCGCACGCCGACACGCACATCGACACCGAGGAGCACGTCACCCGCTTCCTCGACGCCACCGACCCCGACCTGGTGTCCCTGTGCCTGGACACGGGGCACTACGCCTACTGCGGCGGCGACAGCGTCAAGTTGATCGAGACGTACGGCGAGAGGATCGGCTACCTGCACCTCAAGCAGGTCGACCCGGAGGTCCTCGCGGACGTCGTCGCCCGCCAACTGCCCTTCGGGCCCGCGGTCGCACGCGGCGTCATGTGCGAACCACCGCACGGCGTACCGGAGCTGCAGCCGGTGCTGGCGGCGGCGCAGGGGCTCGGGGTGGACCTGTTCGCCATCGTCGAGCAGGACATGTACCCCTGCCCGCCGGACCGCCCGCTGCCCGTCGCCACCCGCACCCGCGCCTTCCTGCGCTCCTGCGGCGCCTGACCGGCCGCGCCCCCGCGGGCACCGCTACCCCGGCACCCGTACGTCCACCCAGGTGCCCTCCGCCGCCGAGCGTGCCATCGCGTCCAGTGCGGCGGCGCTGTGCACGGCGTCGGTGAGCGTGGCCCCGTGCGGGACGCCCTCAGCGACCGAGCGCAGGAAGCGGTACGCCTCGACCACCTTCAGGTCGTCGTACCCCATGGCGTTCGCGGCCCCCGGCTGGAACGCCCCGTACACGCCGTGCCCCGGTCCGGTGAAGACGCGGGCGACCGGCTGGTCCTGGCGGGAGGGGCCGCCGCTGACGCCCAGTTCGTTCATCCGGCGGAAGTCCCAGAAGACCGAGCCCCGGGTGCCGTGGACCGCGAAGCCGTAGTTGTTCTGCTCGCCCACCGAGACCCGGCACGCCTCCAGCACCCCGCGTGCCCCCGAGGCGAAGCGCAGCAGGCAGCCGACGTAGTCCTCGTTCTCGACGGGACCGGGCTCGCCCCCCGCGGACCGGGCGTGCCCGGCGGTCGCACCCGGGGGACGGGACCGCAGCGGCACGAACACCGCGGTGTCGGCGGTCAGCCGGTCGATGTCGCCGAGCAGGTGCCTGGCCAGGTCGACACCGTGCGAGGCGAGGTCGCCGAGCACTCCGCTGCCGCCGCGCTCACGCTCGTAGCGCCAGGTGAGAGCGGCGTCCGGGTCGGCCGCGTAGTCGCTGAACAGGCGGAAGCGGGCGTGCGTGACGGTGCCGAGGGAGCCGCTCGCGATGAGGTCGCGGGCGGCCTCGACGGCGGGCGCGCAGCGGTAGTTGAAGCCGACCGCGCCCTGTACGCCGGCGGCGGCGACCGCGTCGGCGACAGCGCGGGCGTCCGCGCAGGTCAGTCCGACCGGCTTCTCCATCCACACGTGCTTGCCGGCCGCCGCGAGCGCGGTGCCGATCTCGCGGTGCAGGAAGTTCGGCACCGTGACGCTCACCGCGCGTACGCGCGGGTCGGCGACGACCGCCCGCCAGTCGTGGACCGCCGACGCGAAACCGAACCGGGCCGCGGCCTCCTCGGCGCGGCCCGGCACCTCGTCGGCGACCGCCACCAGCCGGGGCCGTACGGTCAGCCCGGGGAAGTGGTGCAGCACGCGCGCGTACGCCTGCGTGTGCACGCGCCCCATCCAGCCGAAGCCGATCACCGCCACGCCCAGCGGTTCCCGGGAATCGTCCCGGCGGTCTTCCTGCACGGTGTGGTCCTCCATACGGGACCTGTCCCTCAGAGGCTGACCTCGTACACCTTGCGCAGGGTCTCGTGGACCGTCCAGACGGTGCGGTCGCCCGCGCGCAGGACGGCCATGTCGCCCGGTCCGACCTCCAGTGTCGCGCCGCCCTCGACCTCGACGGTGGCCGATCCGCCGATCACGACGAACAGTTCGTCGGCCTCGGTGTCGGTGACCACGCCCGGTGTCATCTGCCAGATCCCGCGCACGCGGCGGCCGTCGGCCGACTCCCACACCACCTTTCCGGTGACCTCGGGGGTGCCGGAGACGATCTGTGCCGGGTCGAGCGGTTCGGGTTCGAGGTCGGCGTCGGGTACGTGGAGCGCGAAGCTGTGCGTGGTCATGGGAGCGACCCTAGCCAGGGCCGGCCGGGCGGGGCGGCGACACAGTGTGCGGATTCCGGGGGGCCGCACGGACACATCGTCGCGCGGGACCCGGCGGTAGGTTGTCGCCGGAGAAGGCGGGCGGGAGCGAGGACGGGGGGAACCGGGGGACGCCCGGCGGCGCGCGTTTCGCCGTGCCGACGGGCTCCGACAGTGGATCGTTGCGTCCCCGACCCATGCCCGCAATATGGGGGACAAAATTGTTGACAATCTTGTTTGGCTAGCTTTAGGTTCGACACGCACTCACTCAGGGAGAGCACGATGCTGAAAGAAGCCCGGCCGAGCACCGGAGAGCAGGCCAAGCAGCACGCGTTGACGCAGCTGCGGCAGGCGATCCTGCTCGGTGAGATGGCGCCGGCCCAACGGCTCGTGGAGAACGAACTCGCCGAGCAGTTCGGGGTGACACGGGCGAGCATCAGGGCGGCGCTGATCGACCTGGCGGCGGAAGGCCTCGTGGAACGCATCCGCAACCGCGGTTCGCGGGTACGGGTGGTGACGGTCGAGGAGGCCGTCGCCATCACCGAGTGCCGCATGGTCCTCGAAGGGCTGTGCGCCGCGAAGGCGGCCCTCTCGGCCACCGAGCAGGAACTGGACGAACTCGCGGGTCTGGGGGCGGCCATGACCAAGGCCGTCGCCGACGGCGAGCCCGTGACGTACTCCGAACTGAACCACGTCCTGCACGACCGGATCCGTGAGATCTCCGGCCAGCAGACCGCGGTGGAGCTGCTGGAGCGTCTCAACGCCCAACTGGTGCGTCACCGCTTCCAGTTGGCTCTGAGGCCGGGACGTCCCCAGCAGTCCCTGAACGAGCATCTGGCCATGATCGAGGCGATCAGGGCCAGGGATCCGCAGGCGGCCGACGCGGCCGTCCGCGCCCACCTCACGAGCGTGATGGACGCGTACCGCGACTGACGCGTGCCCGGACCGGCACGGGCCGGGCGGGCCGCACCGCGCGGTCCGCGGTCCCGGTCCGGCACGCGGCGACGCGGCGCGCCGCCGGCCCCCGGGCCGTGCGGCCGCGGACATCCGCGGCGCGTGGGCGGGCGCCCGTCCACAAGGAGATTTCACCCATGACGCAGGGCAACGGGAGCCGCTCCACGACGAGTTACGAGGAGGTGCGCTGCATGCTGATGCGCGGCGGCACCTCCAAGGGCGCCTACTTCCTCGCCGACGAGCTGCCCGCCGACCCGGCGGACCGGGACGACCTGCTGCTGCGCGTCATGGGCAGTCCCGACCCCGCCCAGATCGACGGCCTCGGCGGGGCGCACCCGCTCACCAGCAAGGTCGGCGTGATCTCCGTGTCCGAGGACCCGGAGGCCGACGTCGACTATCTGTTCCTCCAGGTCGTCGTCGACCGGCCGGAGGTGTCGGACCGCCAGAACTGCGGCAACATCCTGGCCGGCGTGGGACCGTTCGCCGTGGAACGCGGTCTGGTCACCGCCGGGGACACCGAGACCACCGTCCGCATCCGCATGGTCAACACGGCGGAACTGGCCGTCGCCACGTTCCCCACGCCGGGCGGGCGCGTCGAGTACACCGGCTCGGCGGAGATCTCCGGGGTGCCGGGCACGGCCGCCGCCGTGGAGATCGAATTCCCGCAGGGCGACAGCCCGTTGCTGCCCACCGGCAACGTCCGCGACACCGTCGCCGGGGTCGAGGTGACCTGCGTCGACAACGGCATGCCCACGGTCCTGATCCCCGCCACCGCCCTCAAGGTCACCGGCTACGAGGAACCCCGGGACCTGGAGGAGGACGTCGCCCTCGCCGACCGGCTGCACGAAATCCGCCTGGAGGCGGGCCTGTTGATGGGACTCGGCGACGTCGAGCGGGCCACCGTGCCCAAGCTCAGCCTGCTCGCGGCACCGCGCGACGGCGGCGCGGTCACGACCCGCACCTTCATACCCGTCCGCTGCCACACCTCGATCGGCGTGCTCGGCGCCGCGAGCGTGGCCGCGGGCCTGCGTCTGCCCGGCAACGTGGGCGAGGACGTCGCGCGGCTGCCCGCGACCGGCGACCGCACCCGTGTCGAGCACCCCACCGGCTTCCTGGACGTCGACGTCAGCGTCGACCCCGGGGAGGGGGGCACGCCCCCCGTCGCGCGCCGCACCGCCGTGGTGCGCACCGCGCGCAAGATCTTCGACGGCACCGTCTTCCCGCGGGCCGCCGATTCCGCACCGACATCCGCACAAGGCCGTTAGGAGGAGTTGACGATGACTCCGCCCCTTGGGGACATCGCCCATCTCGGGCATGTCGAACTGCTCACCCCCGACCTCGACAACAGTCTGAGGTTCTTCACCGAGTACCTGGGTCTGACGGTCAACGGCCGCAGCGGCGACTCGGTCTATCTGCGGACCTGGGACGACTACGAGCACCACAGTCTCGTCCTCACCGCAAACGCCACCGCCGGCATACGCAGGACCGCGCTGCGCACCTCGGGGGAGGAGGCGCTCCAGCGCCGGGTCGCGGCGCTGGAGGCGGCGGGCCGGCCGGGCCGCTGGACAGAGGACGAGCCGGGCATCGGCAAGCTGTACGTCACCACGGACCCCGACGGGCACGAACTCGCCCTGTACTGGGAGAGCGAGTGGTACCAGGCCCCCGAGGAACTGCGGCCGGGCCTGAAGAACCAGCCGCAGGCCAAGCCCGGCCACGGCGTCGGCGTGCGGCGGCTCGACCACGTCAACTACCTCGCCGCCGACGTCGCCGCCAACGCGGACTTCCACCAGGACGTCCTGGGCGCGCGGCCCACCGAGCAGATCCGGCTCAACTCCGGCCGCGTCGCGGGCAAGTGGCTGACCTTCACCAACAAGTCCTACGACATCGTCTACACCGAGGACTGGACCGGTTCCCAAGGGCGCCTGCACCACATCGCGTTCGCGACGGACAACCGCGAGGACATCCTGCGTGCCGCCGATCTCGCCCTGGACACAGGGGTGTTCATCGAGACGGGCCCGCACAAGCACGCCATCCAGCAGACGTTCTTCCTCTACGTCTACGAACCCGGCGGCAACCGGATCGAGCTGTGCAACCCGCAGACCCGGCTGGTGCTCGCCCCGGACTGGCCGCTGATCACCTGGACCGAGGACGAACGGGCCAAGGGGCAGGCGTGGGGCCTGAAGACCATCGAGTCCTTCCACACCCACGGCACGCCGCCCGTCGCCTAGACCTGCGCGTTCGCCGCAACTTCCGCGCGCGGCAGCCTACTTGGGGGTGGGTCGTACACGAACCGTGTGCGGCCCGCCCCTTCGCGCATCCGGCCCCGATGGATCGTTGATGAGATTGTTGACAAAGGTGTTGACACTCTCCCGAGGTGATCTTAGGTTCTAGCGCACCGGGCCCGCCGACCGGCCGCTCACGCCGATCGGGTCCGCCTCACCGGTCCCCTCCAGGGAACGACTCCTGGACGAGAGGAAAACAACGATGTCCTCCTCACCCTCGCTCTCCCGCGGGAGCAGACTGGCCGTTCTGGTCGTCGTGCTGTGCTGGTTCGCCGTGCTCTTCGACGGACTGGACATGTTCATCTACGGCTCGGTGCTGCCGCACATGCTGGAGGAGCACGCCCTCGGGCTCACCTCCGGTCAGGCCGGCGACCTCGGCAGCTACGCCACCTTCGGCATGCTGATCGGCGCGCTCGCGGCGGGAACGGTCTCCGACCGGATCGGCCGCCGGAAGCTGATGCTCTCCTGCGTCACGCTGTTCTCGCTGGCCTCGGGCCTGTGCGCGCTCGCCCCGAACGTCATGGTCTTCGGCCTCGGCCGTACCCTCGCCGGTGTCGGCCTGGGCGGGCTGCTGCCCACCGCGATCACCCTGGTCTCCGACTACGCGCCCCGGGGCCGCGGCGCCCTCACCATCGGCATGCTGATGACCGCCCACCACGCGGGCGGCATCCTCTCCGCCTACGTGGCCCTCTGGGTGGTCGAACCCCTCGGCTGGCGTGCCGCGTTCTGGGTCTGCGTGGTGCCGCTGCTGTTCCTGCCGGTGCTGTTCCGGTTCATGCCGGAGTCGCTCAGCTTCCTGCTCGCCAAGGGCCGGGCCGACGAGGCGGCCGACCTGTCCCGGCGCTACGGCGTCGAACTGCCCGCCGCGGCCGGTGCGGGACGCCAGGCCGTCGCCGACCGCTGGAACGCGCTGCGCGCCCTGTTCGACGGCCGCGAGTGGATACAGACGCTGCTGTACTGGCTGGCCTCCTTCGGCGGACTCCTCCTCGTCTACGGCGTCGCGACCTGGCTGCCGACCCTCATGCGCGGCGAGGGCTACGAACTGGGCTCCGCCCTCACCTTCGTGGTCGTCTTCAACCTCGGCGGCATCGTGGGCATGCTGGTCGCCGGCCGGGCCGCCGACCGCTTCGGCGCCCCGCGGATCTCGGCGGTCTGGTTCGCGCTGACCGCCGCGGGAGTGTTCCTGCTCAGCGTGCACATGCCGCTGGCCCTCACGTTCGTCGTGGTGTTCCTGACGGGTGTGTTCCTCAACAGCGCGCAGGTCATGATCTACGCGACGGTCTCCATCCGCTCCTCGCCCGAGAACCGGGCCACGGCGGTCGGCTGGACCTCCGGCATGGGGCGGTTCGGCGCCGTGTTCGGGCCGTGGCTCGGCGGCCAGCTCCTCGCGAACGGCAACGGCGACTGGGGTTTCACGGCGTTCGCCATCGCGGGCGTGTTCTCCATGGTCCTCATCGGCATCAGCAGCCTGCGCGGCGCGAACAGGCCCGTGGAGGGCGCCCCGCGACAGGAGTTGACGGCCACGCACTGACGCGGACCACGACGTGCCGGCCGGGGCCGGACCGGGCGCACCGCCCGGTCCGGCCCCGGCTTCCGTCACCCCCTCGAACTGTCGACAACTTTGGTCACAACCCTTGTGGCAGGTCACGCACCGCGGTTAGCGTCGCCATGACAACGACGAACCGGAACGCGCGGCCACCGCGTCCGTGCCGGGCGCGGGCCCCGTCCGCCGCCGGCCGCTGTCCGGGCGCCGACCCGCGCCGCTCGCCCGAGGGGCGCCGCGCCCTCGGCGCCACAGGGCGGTCGCCCGCCGGAGGGAACCCGGCGGGGCACCGCACGCCCCGGCGGTCGCACCCGCGACCTCACCCACTCAAACGTGTTCCGTTCACACCCGCCCTTCCCGGCACACCTCAAGTCCGCGTCGGCGGGGACGACTTCAGATATGTCATGTCCCTGCCCGACGTGTGTCCGCATGTCCGTCCGCACGTCCGGAGAAAGCAGGGAGCGATGACTCGGTCGAGAACCCGCGGCAAACTTGCCGCCGCCCTCGTGAGCGCAGGCCTGGTCTGTCTCGGACTCGTGTCACCCGTGGTGGCGCAGTCGCAGAGCGGCCCGACGGCCCAGCGGTCGGCGGCGCCCACGTCAACGGTCGTGAAGACCACCGGGGGCAAGGTCCGGGGCCGCAGCCTGACCGGCTACGACGCATGGCTCGGCATCCCCTACGCCGCCGACCCCACCGGCGCCGACCGCTGGACCGCGCCGCGCGCCGCCGCCGCGTGGACCGGGGTGCGCGACGCCACCGGGTTCGGCGACCGCTGCGCCCAGGCGAGCGGCTGGGACCCCGGCTACGAACGGACCACCCTCACCGAGGACTGCCTCTCGCTCAACGTGTACACACCGCACGGCACCAGGGGCGGCCTGCCCGTGGTCGTGTGGATCCACGGCGGCGGCTTCACCGGCGGAGCCGGCCAGGACACCGACCCGCGCAAGTTCGCCCAGCAGGCCGGCGCGGTCGTCGTGACCGTCAACTACCGCCTCGGCGCCCTGGGTTACCTCAACCTTCCGGAACTGGCGAAGGAGAGCGCGAACGGCGCGGGCAACTACGGCCTCCTCGACCAGCAGGCCGCGCTGCGCTGGGTGCGCTCCAACGTCGCCGGCTTCGGCGGAAACGCGGACGACGTCACCATCGCCGGCCAGTCGGCGGGCGGCACCTCGGTCTGCGCCCAGCTCGCCTCGCCCACCGCGAAGGGCCTGTTCGACCGCGCGATCATCATGAGCGGAAGCTGCGCCCTCACCTCGGTCACCGCCGCGCGCACCGCGAGCGAGGCCTTCGTGCGGCAGATCGGCTGCGCCGGCGCCGCCGGGGTCCTGGCCTGCCTGCGCGGAAAGTCCACCGCCGACATCGTCGCCGCCCAGCAGAAGGCCGGTGTGCGGCCCTCGGTGGGCGGCGCGGCGTTCCCGGCCGACCCGGCGACCGCCGTCCCGGCCGGGAAGTTCAACCGCGTCCCGGTCATGCTGGGCCAAGTGACCAATGAAAGGGCGCTGTTCACGTTCCAGAACTACGACTACGCCGGCAAGCCGCTGACCGCCGCGCAGTACGAGGCGCTGGTGGCCTCCTCGTACGGGGCGGACGCGGGCAAGGTGCTCGCCGAGTACCCGGTGGCGGACTACGCGACCCCCGGCCAGGCGTGGACCGCCGTGCAGAACGACGACACCGCCACCGTGCGGCGCACCCTCATGGGTTCGCTCTCGCGGTACGTCCCCACGTACTCCTACGAGTTCGCGGAGAACGACACCCCGCAGTTCGCGTCGATCTACCTGCTCCAGCAGAAGAGCGACACGGCCAGGGCGTTCCCGTTCGGGGCGACCCACGTCGACGACCTCGGCTACCTCTGGGACTACCTCGGGCAGACACTCCCGTACGACGACGACGAGTTGGAACTGTCGAACCAGATGATCGCGTACTGGGGGACGTTCGCCGCCACGGGTGACCCCAACGGCCCGCACACCCCCCGCTGGCCCGCGTACGGCACCCGCACCGACACGATGATGCGGCTCGTGGCGTGCGACACCTCGCCGGCCTCCGGTGCGCCCCCGGCCGCCTGCTCCGCGGCGGGCACCGGCTTCGCGGCCGAGCACCGCACGGCGTTCTGGGAGGGCCTGGGCGCCTGAACCACCTTCGGCCGGGGGCCTGTTGGGCTACTTGCCCATCTGGTCCTCGGCCGACAGGTGCTCCACCGTCACCCCGGTCTCGGTGAACGTCCGGGTCACGTGGCCCG
This sequence comes from Streptomyces sp. NPDC008150, assembly GCF_042956945.1. Taxonomy (NCBI): domain Bacteria; kingdom Bacillati; phylum Actinomycetota; class Actinomycetes; order Kitasatosporales; family Streptomycetaceae; genus Streptomyces; species Streptomyces sp. NPDC008150. The sequence continues at coordinate 232,442 of NZ_JBIBHJ010000010.1, forward strand.
ACGAGTACACCCACAGGATGCGCAGCGGCACGTCACCGGTGTTGCGGAACAGGTGGGGGACGGGCGAGGGCACGTACGTGGTGTCGTACTGCTCCAGCTTCGTCACCTCGCCGTCGACCACCACCTCCGCGCTGCCCTCCAGGACGGTGACGTGCTCGTCGCAGTTGTGCGAGTGCAGCGGGGCGCCCGAGCCGACCGGATACACGCTCATACCGCTGGTGATGCGGTTCTCGCCGCCCGCGGACGACGTGGTGATCAGCGGCGTCGTCACGACGGCGCCCCCTCGGTCCAGCAGGGGGACGTCCGCGACCTTGATGATGGTGGGCATCCGGGTTCCTCTCGACGGTGCGGTGTTGCGTCGAACGACGTTAGGTGTCCGCCCCGTGAATGGGTGCCCCCTCCCGTGCAGGTTTACCTTGCGCTCCGGGAAGGGCTGGCTTCTTGAACCCGGCTGTAGCGTCGGCGGCGTCGCACGGTCCGTGGATCCGTGCGTGTAACGCGCCGGAAAGAAAAGGCAGGTACGGCCCCATGAGGCTCCCCGTTCTCACCGAAGAGGAAATGAACCCCCGCCAGCAGGAGCTGGCGGCCCGCATCACCGCGCGCCGCGGTGCCGTGCGCGGCCCCTTCCGGGTGTGGCTCAACAGCCCGGACCTGTGCGACCGCGTCGAGTCGCTCGGCGCCTTCGCCCGCTTCGACTGCAGCCTGCCCAAGCACCTGCGGGAGCTGACGCTGCTGATGGCGGCCCGCAACTGGGACGCGCAGTACTCCTGGAACGCCCACGTGCACCAGGCGATCGAGGCCGGCGTGCCGGAGACGGCCGTCAAGGCCATCGCGGAGAAGCGCCCCGCCGCGTTCGACAACGCCAAGGACCAGGCGTTCTACCAGTTCTGCCGGGAGATCCTGGAGGAGCACTTCGTCTCCGACGAGACGTTCGCGGCCGTCCAGGAGCACTTCGACGCGACCGCGCTCGTGGACACCATCGGCGCGCTCGGCAACTTCACGATGCTCGGCATGTGCCTGAACACCTTCCAGGTGGACCTCCAGGCCGACAAGCAGCCCCCGTTCCCCGACATCCGCGGCTACGGCCGTGTCGCACCGGACGGGGAAGACACTCCATGACCTCTCTCAGAGACCGGAACCCGGAGGGGGGAGGCGCCCCCGCACCGTCCGTCGCGGACGGCAGGGGCGCCGGGGTGCCGGAGGCCGTCGTGCGCGTACGGGGTGTCACCAAGAGCTTCGGCGGGGCGGCCGCGCTCAAGGACGTGGACCTGGACCTGTACCCGGGTGAGATCCACGCCCTGATGGGCATGAACGGCGCCGGCAAGTCGACGCTGGTGCAGGTCCTCTCGGGGATCCACCAGCCCGACTCCGGCACCGTGGAGGTGAACGGGCACACCGAGCACGGACTGACCGTGCGCAGGGCCCGGCGGCTCGGCATCTCGTCCGTGCCGCAGCGGCGGGAGCTCGCGATGGGGCTCACCGTCGCCGAGAACGTCATGCTCGGCGACCTGCCGAGGCGGGCCGGCGCGGTGCACTGGCGCCGGGTCCGCTCGGAGGCCCGCGCGGCCCTGGCCGCGCTCGGCATCGACATCGACGTGGAACGCGTCGCGGGCTCGCTCACCGTCGCCGAACAGACGATGGTGGAGGTCGCCCGCGAGGTCCGCCGCGGCGGGCGGGTGCTGATCCTGGACGAGCCGACCGCGTGTCTGAGCGCGGAGGCCGCCAACCAGATCAGGGCCCTGGTGCGCACCCTGCGCGACGAGGGTGTCGCCGTGGTGTACATCTCGCACTACATCGACGAGGTCATGGCGGTCGCCGACCGGCTGACCGTGCTCCGGGACGGGGCCGTGGTGCGCAGCGCCCCGGCGGCCGAGATGGACCCGGCGCTCCTGGTCCGCTCGATGGTCGGCAGGGACGTCGTGTCCACCCGCCCCGAACGCCCGGCTCCCAAGGCGGAGATCGGCCTCGCGGTGCGCGGCCTCGGCGACGGACGGGCCATCCACGACTTCGCCGTGGACGTCCGCAAGGGCGAGATCGTCGCCGTGCTCGGCCCGGCGGGCGACGCGCAGTCCCGCCTGTTCCACCTGTTGTCGGGGCGCGAGCGCCCGGCGGCGGGCGCCGTGCACGTCGACGGCAGGCGGATACCGCCGGGCCGGGTCGCGCACGCGCTGCGCGGCGGTCTGCGCTGCGTCACCGGAGACCGCAGGACCCTCGGCCTGGTGCCGGGGCTGACGGTGGACGAGAACCTGATGCTGGCCGGCGACCGGTTCGCCCGCCGCCGCCTGCACCGCACGACCGCCCTGGCCCGCCGCGCGGCACCCGTGCGCACCGCCTACGGCGTGGTCGCGCTGTCCGGCAACCCGCCCGTGGGCTCGCTGTCCGGCGGCAACCAGCAGAAGGTCCTGCTGGGCAAGTGGCTGGAGACGGAACCCGTCGCCTGCTTCCTGGAGGACCCCACCAACGGGGTGGACATCGCGGCGATGGCGGACATCCACGTCCTCGTCGACGACCTCGCCTCCCGGGGCGTCGCCGTGCTCCTCGCGTCGTCCTCCGCGGAGGAGGTCATGCGCCTGGCCGACCGGGTCGTCGTCGTCCGCTCCGGACGTGTCGTCGCCGAGCACGCCATCGAAGACATCACCCACGACGAACTCGTCGCCACCGCCCTCGGAGGACAACCGCAGTGAGCGTCAAGACACTTACCGACGGTCCGGACCTCACGGAACCGGGCGCGGCAGCGGGTTCCCGGTTCTCGCCGGCCGCGCTGGGGCGGATACCCCACATCGGACTGATCGCGGTCCTGGTCGTCGTGATCGTCGCCACCGCGACGCAGACCGACTCGTTCACCACCACGAACAACATCGTCAACGTGCTGCGCCAGGTCAGTGTGACCGCCGTGATCGCGGCGGGCCTGACGCTGCTGATGACGGCCGGCGGCATGGACTTCTCCATGGGCAGCAACGTCGCCGTCACCACCGCGGTCGGCGCGCAACTGCTCTCGCACGGCCACTCCACCCTGTTCACCATGGTCGCCTCGATCGTGCTCGCCACGCTTCTCGGCCTGGTCAACGGGCTCGTGGTGACCTTCACCAACGTCGCCCCGTTCGTCGCCACCCTCGCGACGGCGACGCTCCTGGACGGAGTGGCCCTGCTCGTGCTGAACGGCATGAGCGTGTCCATCGGCACCAAGATGTTCGCGCTGGGCAACGACAAGGTGCTCGGTGTGCCGTACCTGCTGGTCGTGGCGATCGTCGTGCTCCTGGCGACCGCCCTGGTCATGCGGTTCACCGTGTTCGGCCGCGACGCCTACGCCATCGGCGGCAACGAACACGTCGCCCGCCTGTCCGGCATCAACGTCACCGCCCGCAAGCTGTCGCTGTACGCCGTCACCGGCGCGCTCTCCGGTCTCGCGGGCCTGATGCTGCTGTCCCGGCTGGGCTCCAGCAGCCCCGGCACGGGCGGTCTCACGCTCCAGCTCACCGCCGTGGCCGCGGTGGTGATCGGCGGCACCTCGCTGGCCGGCGGCCACGGAACCGTCGTGGGCACCGCGCTCGGCGTCGTCCTGCTGGGCGTCGTCGCCAACGCGCTCAACCTCGTGCAGGTCTCCAGCTACTACCAGCAGGTCTCGGTGGGCGGTGTGCTGCTGATCGCCGCCGTCGCCAACGAGATGCACAAGGCACGCGCCGCGCGCGGCTGACCGCGCCGCACCTCCCACGCGGGACGCGACTCCCCGGCCCACGGCGGCACTTGGAACCCGCCCCGGGCCCCATCGGCGACACCCGGAACACGTCCGGACACACCCCGGGCGCACCTCGGGGCACGTCGCCGACGCACCACGGCACCAACCGTGGCACTGAACCACGCCACTGAACCATTCCTCTGACGCTCCGTCATGAAATCCGCTCAGGAAAGGCGTTACACCATGAGACTCTCCGTCCACTCCCGCAGAGCACTGTTCGCGGCTGTCGCCGGCACCACCCTCGTACTGGCCGGCTGCGGCAACGACGGCGGCGGCAGCGGGAGTTCCGGCGACAAGACCCTCGGGTTCGTCAACGGCGGTGACACCGAGTTCCACACGTGTCTGCAGAAGGCGGTCCAGCAGCAGGCCAAGACCGACGGAGCCAAGGTCCTGACGGCCAGCTCGCACCAGGACTCCGGGGCCGAACTGTCCAACATCGAGGACATGATCTCCCGGAACGTGGACGCGCTGATCGTGCAGACGGTCAACGTCGACGCCCTCAAGGGCGACATCGCCAAGGCCAAGGCCTCGAACATCCCGATCTACCTGACGTCCGTCGCCACCAGCGACGTCGACGACATCCTCGGCGCGGCCGTCGTCGACCTCGGCAAGGTCGGCGCCCTCGACGCCGGCTGGGTGTCCAAGGACGCGGGCGGCAAGGACGTCAAGGTCGGCATCGTCGCCGGTGCCCCCGGTGCCGCCTCCGACCTGCTGGTCAACGGCTTCACCAAGGCCCTGCCGGCCAACGCCAAGGTCGTCGCCAACCAGCCCGGCATGTTCAACGCGGCCAAGGCGCAGGACGTCGCCGAGAACATGATCCAGGCCCAGCCGGACCTGGACTACGCCTTCGTCGCCAACGAGGAGATGGGTCTCGCGGTGCGCAAGGCGTTCGACGCGGCGGGCGCCAAGGACGTCAAGATCGTCACGGTCAACGGTACGGACGAGGGCCTGGCCGCCGTGAAGGACGGCAGGTTCTCCGCGACCGTCGCCAACTCTGCCATGAGCATCGGCCAAACGGCGGTCAAGAATTCGATAGGACTCCTTGAAAAGAAGAAGGTTGACAAGATTGCCAACATTCCTCTTGTCTTGGTCACCAAGGACAACGTGAGCGAGGCCCCTCAGTACTGCCCGAAGTAAGGTGAACGGGCCGCCGCCGGGAGCGGTGCCCCACTGATCCGAGTCCTGAGCCGCCCGTCCGCCAGGTGTCCGGAATGCCTTGACAGAGCCGCTGTGAAGGCATTCCGGAGTGGCGTGATCCCACGTCCAGCACATGCCGTGAGTCCCGTCTCCGGGCGACCACCCACCCGCACTAACGTACGACCGGCGTGGCCGGGGGCACCCCTGGCAGCCCGGGTTCTCCGGAGGAAACATGGACCGCTTGCTCCTCATGCACAGCTTCGTCACCGTCGCACAGGCCGGCAGCTTCAGCGGCGCCGCCAAGAAGCTGGGCTCCTCGGGGTCGCTGGTCTCGCGCCACGTGGCCGAACTGGAGCGTCAGGTGGGCGTCCGCCTGGTCAACCGCACCGCCCGCTCGGTGAGCCTGACCGAACCCGGCCAGCGCTACGCGGAGTTCGCCGCGCGCATCCTCGAGGAGATCGACGCCGAGGACGCCACCCTCGGCCAGCTGCACGACCGTCCCGAGGGCACCCTCAGCATCATCTGTCCCAAGTGGATCGGCAGCCTCGACCTCGGCGACGCGATAGCCGCCTTCTCCGCCGCACACCCCAAGATCCACGTCCGCTTCGAGCTGGGCGGCATGTCCGACCGCACGTACGACTTCCTGGACAGCGGCTTCGACGTCGCCTTCCACACCCGCGACCTCCGGGACTCCAGCGTCCGGCTGAAGAAGATCGCCTCGCTGCCGTTCGTGCTCTGCGCCTCCGAGGGCTACCTCGACCGGCAGGGCCCGCTCACCGAGCCCAACGGCCTCGCGCAGCACGAGTGCCTCGTGCACGTCAACGACCCGGTCTGGCGCATCGGCCACGGTCACGCGTCCACCCTGCACAAGATCCGCAACGTCGCGTTCTCGTCCAACTCGTACATCGCGCTCCAGAAGGCCGCCCTCTACGGCCGCGGCATCGCCCTGCTCCCGCAGCGCCCGGCCTACGACGACCTCATGTCCGGCGCCCTGCGCGTGCTGCTCCCGGAACTCACCGTGCCGGACCGCCCGCTCTACGCCATCTACGGCCCGGGACAGGCCACCCCGCGCAAGGTGACGGTCTTCCTCGACTTCCTCACCGAGTGGTTCTCCAGCAACCCCATTCCCGCGATCGGCCACTGACCTGCGGCGCAGCCGTTCCCCGCGGGGGCGACCCAGTGTGCAAGAAACGATTGCAATGCCCGCGTGACGTGGCTGTTGAGGCTGCCCGACGGCCAAACCTACGATCGCCGAGGACCGGTGACCGTGTGAGCCACCGCAGGGGCATGATCTGCGACTAAGCGAGGAATCGATGGGAATCCAGAGAATCGAATCGGTCACCTACGGCATCGACGACCTCGACGAGTGCGTCCGCTTCTTCGAGGACTTCGGGCTCCACCTGGTCGAGCGGACCGACGAGCACGCCGTCTTCGAGACGCTCACCGGACAGACCCTCCAGCTCGACACCGAGCCCGCCTCCTGGCTCCCGGCGCCCGTCGAGTCCGGCCCCACCCTGCGCGAGGTCACCTGGGGCGTCGACACCCAGGACGAACTGGACCGCCTGGTGGCCGAGGTGAGCCGCGACCGCGAGGTCCTCTCCGACGCCGCCGGTGTGCACCACACCAAGGACGAGACCGGCTTCGGCGTCGGCCTGACCCTCGCCCGCCCGCGCAACGCGGACGTCGAGCCCCGCCCGGCCAACGCGCTGGGCGCCGTCACGCGCTGGAACGACAACCTCGGTCCCCTGCACCGCGCGCACCCGCTGCGCATGTGCCACGTCGCGCTGAACATCCCGAAGCCCGGCAAGGACGAGGCCGTCGGCTTCTACACCGACCGCCTCGGCTTCCGCGCCGTCGACATCGTCAAGCCGATGGGCGTGTTCATGCAGGCCCCCGGCGACGACGACCAGCACACGATGCTGCTGTGCCACCGCCCCGACAAGGCCGGTGTCAACCACATCGCCTACGAGGTGCCCGGCTTCGACGACGTCATCGAGGGCGGCAACTACATGATCGAGAAGGGCTGGCGCGAGGCCCGCAAGCTCGGGCGCCACACGGTGGGCTCCAACGTCTTCCGCTTCGTGCACGCCCCGTGCGGCGGACGCGTGGAGTACGCGGCGGACATGGACCGGGTCGACGACACGTACGAGACCCGCGTGCACGAGGAGACCCCGCCGCACCACATCTGGACCCTGCGCACCAACCGCGACGCGCAGGACGCGCCGGCCTCCTGACCACCACCCCGCAGCCCGCAGCCTGGAAAGGCACCCATCCATGACCACCGACCACGGTTATCCCGCCGTCCGCATGTACATCGCGGGCGAGTGGGTCCAGGGCGGCACCGGACGGACCGCCCCCGTCGTCAACCCCGCCACCGAGAAGCCGGTCGGCGACGTGCCGCTCGCCACCGCCGACGACCTCGACCGCGCCCTCGCCTCCTCCGCGGAGGGCTTCAAGGTCTGGCGCGCGACGCCCGTCGCCAGGCGCACCGAGATCCTGCACGCCGCGGCCGACCTGCTGGAGGAGCGCGCCGCCGACATCGGCCGGATCTCCACCCTGGAGCAGGGCAAGCCGCTGCGGGAGTCCACCGGCGAGGCCCGCCGCGTCTCCGGCACCCTGCGCTGGCACGCGGACGACGCCCGCCGCGCCTACGGCCGGATCATCCCCTCCGAGCCCGGCACCCTGCTGTCCGTGCGCCGCGAACCCATCGGCCCCGTCGCCGCGTTCGTGCCGTGGAATTTCCCCGCCGGCGGTCCGATGCGCAAGATCTCCTCCGCGCTCGCCTCCGGCTGCTCCATCGTCATCAAGGCGTCCGAGGAGACCCCCGGGACCGCCGCCGCGCTCGTGGCCTGCTTCGTCGACGCGGGCCTGCCGGCCGGCGTGATCAACCTCGTCTTCGGCGAGCCCGCCGAGGTGTCCGCGCACCTGATCGGCTCCCCGGTCACGCGCCTGATCGCGTTCACCGGCTCGGTGCCCGTCGGCAAGCTGCTGGCGGGCGAGGCCGGCAAGGTCATGAAGCCCTCGCTGATGGAGCTCGGCGGCCACGCCCCCGTCATCGTGTGCGCCGACGCCGATCCCGTGAAGGCCGCCCGCAAGGCCGCGCAGGCGAAGTTCGCCAACGCCGGCCAGGTGTGCACCTCCCCGAGCCGGTTCCTCGTCCACGAGAGCCTCATCGAGGCGTTCACCGCCGAGTTCGTGAAGGCCGCCGAGGCGGTCGTCGTCGGCGACGGCCTCGCGGACGGCACCACCATGGGCCCGCTCGCCAACGAGCGCCGCCTGGAGTCCGTCGAGCGGCTGACCGCCGACGCCGTGCGCCGCGGCGCCACCGTCCGCACCGGCGGCGAACGCCTGGACCGGCCCGGCTACTTCTTCGCGCCGACCGTCCTGACCGACGTCCCCGCCGACGCCGACCTGATGAGCGAGGAGCCCTTCGGCCCGCTCGCCCCGATCGTCCCGTTCACCGACCTCGACGAGGCGCTCGCCGTCGCCAACTCCCTTCCGTACGGCCTGGCCGCCTACGGCTTCACCGAGAGCGCGGCCACCGCCGAGCGCCTGGTGGAGGGGTTCGAGGCCGGCATCCTCTCCATCAACCACTGCGGCGGCTCCGTCCACGAGGCCCCCTCCGGCGGCTTCAAGGACAGCGGCTACGGCAGGGAGGGCGGCCCCGAGGCACTGGACGCCTACCTCGTCACCAAGCGCGTCTCCCACCTGCTGGCGGGCTGACGCCATGAGGTACACCCGCGTGTCCGTCGGCGGCCGGGCGGTCTGGGGCCGCGTGGGGGAGGAGGACGTCGAACTGCTGTCCGAGTCCCCCCTCGACGGCGAGCCCACCGTCATCGGCACCGTCCCGCGCGCCGACGCCGTCTGGCTGCCCGTCGTCGTGCCGCCCGTGTTCTACGCGGTCGGCATGAACTACCCGCGCCACATCGAGCACGCCGCGCGGCTCGGCAACGCGGCCGCCGTCGTGCCGAAGACGCCCGAGGTCGGCTACCGCGCCAACAACGCGCTCACCGGCCACCGTTCACCCATCGTCAGGCCCGCGGGCGTCGAGGGCCGCTTCGAGGCCGAACCCGAACTCGTCGCCGTCATCGGCCGCACGCTGCGCCACGCCACCCGCGAGGAGGCACGCGAGGCGGTCTTCGGCTGGACGATCGGCAACGACGTCAGCGCCCGCACCTGGCAGCACCAGGACCGCACGTTCTGGCGCAGCAAGAACAGCGACACGTTCAAGCCCATGGGGCCGTGGATCGAGACCGACGTCGACGCCCTGGCACAGACGACCACCCTCCGCGTCGACGGCGAGGAACGTGCCTCGTTTGCCACCGGCGACATGGTCTTCGACCCCTTCGACTTCATCGTCGAGATCACCCGGCACAACACCATGCACCCCGGTGACGTGCTGTGGATGGGTGCCGAGTCCACCTGCCAGCTGGAGCCGGGGCAGACCGTGGACATCGAGATCAGCGGAATCGGCGTCCTGTCCAACCCCGTTCAGGCCGAACCCCCGGAAAGGCAGCAGTCATGAGCAACGCCCCCCGCTACATCCATCACGTCAACTTCCCCACCACGGACCCGGACCGTACCGCCGAGTGGTACACGAAGGTCTTCGGGATGAAGCGCATCATGCCCAAGTCCAACACCAAAGTGGTGCTGATGACCCGCGGCAACTTCGACCTGCACTTCACCCCCGTCGAGGAGATGGAGCGCATGGCGCCCTATCACTTCGCCGTCGAGGTCGACGACTGGGACGAGTTCCTCGCGCACCTGAACGAGCTGGGCATCAGGCACACCCGGCCCATCGAGCGCCCCGAGAACCAGTCCAAGTTCTGCTACATCCACGACCCCGACCACACCATGATCGAGCTGGTCTTCCACGGCAAGCGCCCCAACTGACCGCCACCAGCTAGGAGTTCACCCTCATGCCTATCGCCGACTCCGACGGCACCTCCATCTACTACGAGCGCCACGGCAGCGGCCCGGCGATCCTCTTCGTGCACGGCAGCGGCGGACACCACGCCGCCTGGTGGCAGCAAGTGGCGGCGCTGCGCGACGAGTTCACGGTCGTCACCGTGGACCTGCGGGGCTTCGGCAAGTCCGACTCCTCCATGCCCGAGTTCGACGGCCAGGACTTCCCCGGGGACGTCGTCGCCGTGCTCGACCAGGAGGACCTCACCGACGTCATGCTGGTGGGCCAGTCCATCGGCTCCGTCGCCGCCCTGCGCGCCGGCCTGCTGCGTCCCGAGCGCGTCACCTCCGTCGCGCTCGGCCACTCGCTCGGCGGCCTGAGCCATCCCGAGTTGAAGGAGCTGGCCGCCGCCGACCGCGCCGAGGCCGTCAAACTCCCGGTGATCGACCGGCTGTTGACCAAGCAGTTCCAGCAGGAGCGCGCCGACCTCACGTTCCTGTTCCAGCAGATGGGCACGTTCAACGTCGCCAAGATGGCCGACCTGCGCAACCTCGACACCAACGGGCCCAGCCTGGAGGAGATCGAGGCGTCCGGCGTCAAGGTCGCGTTCCTCGCCGGCGAGAAGGACGCGGTGCTCAGCGTGAAGACGGTGACCCGCGCCCACGAACTCCTGCCCGGCTCCCACCTGGAGATCGTTCCCGGCGCCCCGCACTCGATGTACTGGGAGACGCCGGAGAAGTACAACGCGGCCGTCGCCCACCTGCGCCGCACCCTGACCGCGAAGTAAGGAAGCAGCATGAGCAGCCTCACCCTCGACGCCGCCGAAGAGATCATCGCCGCCGCCCACAAGCGCGCCCAGGCGATCGGCAAGGCCGTGAGTGTCGCCGTGGTGGACGCCGGTGGCTTCCCCATCGCGATCCGCCGCCCCGACGGCGCCCGTCCGCTCACCCCGGACATCGCCCGCGCCAAGGCGTACACCGCGGCGATCATGCAGCGCCCCGGCAAGATGCTGAAGAAGTGGCAGGAGAGCCAGCCGGTCTTCTTCTCCCAGCTCTCCCAGCTCCCCGGCGCCTCGATGCCGATCCTCGCCACCGAGGGCAGCCTCACCATCAAGAAGGACGGCGAGATCATCGGCGGCCTGGGCATCGCCGGCGGTACCGCCGACGAGGACCAGCAGATCGCCGAGGACGTGCTGTCGGGTCTCGGCTACGAACTGGAGTTCGCAGCCTGGGGTGTCGCGGGCAAGCCCGCCGGAAAGGACGACTGACCCATGGCGGACACGTTCAACTACCGCATCGACCACCACGGCAGCCTGGTCCGCCCCGTCGAGCTGGTGACCGCGCGCGAGAGGCACGCCGCCGGCGACATCGACGCCGCGGCCCTGCGCGAGGCGGAGCTGGCGGCGGTCCAGGAGGTCGTGGCGGTCCAGCGCAAGCTGCGCTCCACCGTCGTCACCGACGGCGACCTGCCCCGCGAGGACTTCCGCAGCGCCGTGCTCGAAGGCGTCTCCGGCTTCCGCCGCACCGACGACACGGACGAGGACGGCCTGGTCCGCTGGGTCGCCGAGTCGCTGCCCAAGGCCGACGGCCCGCTCGTCGCCGACTGGGCGGCCCGCCTGGCGGACCTGACCTGGATCGCTCCCAAGGTGACCCTGCCGTCGCCCGCCTACATCGCCGCCACCACCTTCGACCCGGCGCTCGCCTCCTCCGGCGGCCCCGCCTCGGCCCGCGAACTCGGCGAGGCCCTCGCCGCGATCGTGCAGGCCGAGATCGAACTCCTCGTCACGCGCGGCGTGCGCCTGATCCAGCTCAACAACCCGCTGCTGCTCGCCCAGGTCGCCGCCGAGCCCGCCGGGGGCGGCGCGCTGTCCTTCGAGGACGCCCTCGCCGTGGACGCGCTCGCCGTGCGCCTGGACGAGCGCCCCGAGGGCGTCCGCATCGGCCTCGCCCCCGGCTTCGAGGCGCCCGCCGCACTCGACGCGGCGAAGGTCGGGCAGCTGTACGCCGGCATCCCGGTGGACCGCTGGGTGCTCCCCTACTTCCAGGGCACCGAGAGCGAGCTGGAGCTGCTCAAGGCGCTGCCCGAGGACCGGGACGTGTGCCTGGGCGTCGTGGACGCGACCACCGCCGAGCTGGAGGACATCGACACCGTCATGGCACGGGTCGACGCCGGCGCGGAGTTCAAGGACATCGAGGACATGGCGATCGCCCCCTCGCGCGGCTTCGCCGACGTGGCCGCACGGCCGCTGCTGACCGCCGAGGAGCAGCGCCGCAAGCTGGTCCTGGTGGAGACGCTGGCCCGCTACTGCTGGGGCAACGAGTTCTGACCGCGGCACCCCCGGGCGCGGAGGCCGCCCTCCGCACCCGGGGCACGCGAAAGGCCGGAAGACGCGTGAGCGTCTCCCGGCCTGCGGCGTGCGCGACGCCGCGAACTCCCGTACCGGCGCCGCCGGTTCCTCAGAGCACGTCGGCGAACGTCACCGAACGGTCCGTCAGCAGCGGCCACACCGTCCCCACGATCAGCTCCTGGAAGTGGGCCGCGTCCTTGTGCGCGTCGAACCCGGCGCGGTCCGCGTACTGCTCGTACAGCACGAAGCTGCCCGGCCGGTCCACCTCGGCGTGCACCTCGTACGCGAGGTTCGCCTCCTCGGCCCGGGTGTGCTCGCGCACCTTCAGCAGCGCGGCACGCACCGCGGCCTCGTCGGCGGGCTCACAGTGGTAGCGGGCGACGACTGCGTAGGCCATCCGTGGTTCTCCTTCGTACGGGCCGGGCCGCGGGCTCCCCGCCCCGGCCCGTCGGCTCCCGGCGGCGTGGCACATGCCGTCCGGCCTGCTGATTCCAACACGGCCGGCCCCCGCCCCGGCCCGCGCGCGGTGCAAGCAATGCCTTCCCGCGCGGGGGTGGTGCGGGTACCGCTTCATGGTGTGTGGTCACATCCGGCCCGTTCTGCAGCGCCACAGTGCGGAACGCGTCACCACGGCCGACAAAGGAAGTGATCTTTCAATGCGTACCCTGGAAACCCTCTCCGGCGGGGAGTGGGTCGCGACCGGTGAGTGGATCGACGTCCACGACCCCTCCGACCTGCGCACCCCGGTGGCCCGCGTTCCCGCGATGAGCGCCGCGGACGTCGCCCGCGCCTACGACCACGCCGAGCAGGGCTTCGCGACCTGGAAGCGCACCAGCCCCTTCGAGCGGGCCCGGATCATGACCGACGCGGCCCGCCTGCTGCGCGAGCGCGTCGGACGGATCGCCGAGGACGTCAGCACCGAGATGGGCAAGACCCGCGCCGAGGCGACGGGCGAGACGATCAAGGCGGCCGACTTCCTGGAGTACTACGCGGGCGTCGCCCGCCAGGGCTACGGGACGCTGCTGCACGACGCGCGCCCCGAGACCCGCACCAGCTACCAGCGCGAACCGCTCGGCGTCGTCCTGCTGATCACCCCGTGGAACGATCCGCTGATCACCCCGGCCCGCAAGCTCGCGCCCTGCCTCGCCGCGGGCAACGCGGCGATCCTCAAGCCGGCCACCGACACCCCGCAGTCCGCGCTGCACCTGGCGCGCGCCCTGCACGACGCGGGCCTGCCCGCCGGTGTCCTCAACGTCGTCACCGGCCGCGGCGCGCAGATCTCCGACCCGCTGATCGCCGACTCCCGGCTGCGCGCGCTGTCCTTCACCGGCAGCAACGAGGTCGGCGAGGCGCTGCGCGCGCAGCTCGCCGCCACCGGCGTCCGCTTCCAGGGCGAACTCGGCGGCAAGAACGCCACCGTCGTCCTCGCCGACGCCGACCTCGCCGCCGCCGCGAAGGCCGTCGCCAACGCCGGGTTCGCCCAGGCCGGCCAGCGCTGCACCGCCACCAGCCGCGTCATCGTGCAGCGCCCGGTGTACGACGAGTTCAGCAGGCTGCTGCTCGCCGAGGCCGCCGCCCTGCGCCTGGGCCCCGGCCTCGCCGAGGGCACCACCATGGGGCCGCTGGTCAGCGCCCGGCAGCGGGACGGTGTCCTCGCCGACATCGAACGCGCCGTCAAGCAGGGCGCGTCCGTCCTCGCCGGCGGCGACCGCCCGGCCGACGAGGCCCTCGGCCACGGCTGCTACGTCACCCCGACCGTGCTCGGCGACGTCACCGCCGACCTCGACATCTGGCGCGAGGAGGTCTTCGGGCCCGTCGTCGCGCTGTACCCGGTGGACACCTTCGAGGAGGCGGTCGAGGCGGTCAACGACTCCGTCTTCGGCCTCGCCGCCGCCGTCTTCACCAAGGACCTGGGCAACGCCTACCGGTTCACCGACGAGGCGGAGTGCGGCCAGATCGCCGTCAACACCACCACCTCCGGCTGGGACGTCCACCACCCCTTCGGCGGCTTCCGGGACTCCGGCTCGCCGTTCAAGGAGCAGGGCGAGGAAGCCCTGCGGTTCTACACCCGCGTCAAGACCGTCGCCATCCACTTCGGTGCCTGACGCCCGGGTCTCCCAGCAAGGAAAGGAGGATGCCGATGGCTGACGAGACGATCGGCATCGTCGGCGCCGGCATCGTGGGCCTGGCCACGGGCCGCGAGATCGCGCTGCGCCGCCCCGGCACCCGTGTCGTGGTGTTCGAGAAGGAGCGGACGGTCGCCGTCCACCAGACCGGCCACAACTCGGGCGTCGTGCACGCAGGCATCTACTACGCGCCGGGCAGCCTCAAGGCCGACCTGTGCGTGCGGGGCGTGCCGCTGCTGCGCGAGTACTGCCAGGAGCGGGGCATCCCGTACCGGGAGATCGGCAAGCTCGTGATGGCCGTCCGCGAGGACGAACTGGGCCGCATGGAGGGCCTGTACGAGCGGGCCGGGAACAACCACGTGCCCGATCTCCGCAAGGTCTCCAAGGAGGAGATCAGGGAGCTCGAACCGAACGCGGGCGGCATCGCCGCACTGCACTCGCCGCGCACCGCGATCACCGACTACCCGGCGGTCGCCCGCGGGTTCGCCAAGGACATCGAGGACTCCGGCGGCGAGGTCCGCCTCGGCTTCGCGGTCACGTCCATCACCAACGTGCCCGGCGGCATCGAGGTCGCCTCCGGGCAGGACAGGGTGAAGGTCGACCGGCTGCTGCTGTGCGCCGGCCTCCAGTCGGACTCCGTCGCGAAGCTCGCGCAGGACAAGCAGGAGCCGCGGATCGTGCCGTTCCGGGGCGAGTACATGCTGCTCAAGCCGGAGAAGACGGACCTGGTCAACGGCCTCATCTACCCTGTCCCGGACCCCCGTTACCCCTTCCTCGGCGTGCACTTCACCCCGCGCGTCGACGGCTCCGTCGAGGTCGGCCCCAACGCCGTCCTGGCGCTCGCCAAGGAGGGCTACAGCCTGGGCAGGGTCTCCGTGAGGGACCTGGCGGCGCTCGCCGCGTACCCCGGTGCCTGGAAGATGGCCGCCCAGCACTGGCGGACCGGCGTCAAGGAGTACCGGGGCTCGCTGTCCACGGCCGCGTTCATGAAGGACGCGAAGCTCTACGTGCCCGGCGTCGGACCCGCCGACGTGGTGCGCGGCGGAGCGGGCGTGCGCGCCCAGGCACTGGACCGGGACGGCACCCTCGTGGACGACTTCCGCATCCATCAGGTGGGCCGCATCACCGCCGTGCGCAACGCCCCCTCGCCCGCCGCCACGGCGTCCATGGCGATCGCGGAGCACGTGGCCGCGGCCGTCTTCGGCGACGGTTCCGCAAGCTGAAAATGCCCTGCGTACTGCGCACTTCCGCGCAACTACTGCTTGCATCCCCAGCTCTCGGCAAGGCGTTCCCGTCCGCCTAGCGTTCCTTCCGCACCACTTCACCACCCCCCGTCGAAGAGAAAGAGTCACACCATGTTCGTTGTCGACACGCAGATCCACATCTGGAAGGAAGAGACGCCGGACCGTCCCTGGGTCCCCGGCGCTCGCGAGCGGATCCGCCTCAACGGCCACCGTGAGGAAGCTTTCTCGTACGAGGAGGCCCTGGAGCTCATGGACGAGGCCGGCGTGAACCGTGCGCTGATCCTGCCGCCGTCGTGGGAGGGCAACCGCATCGACTACGCGCTGGAAGCCTGTGAGGCCCACCCGGACCGCTTCGGCATCATGGCCCGTGTCCCGCAGGACAACGAGGTCGAGGGCACCGCGATGCTCAAGGACTTCGCGCAGAATCCTTACATCAAGGGCACCCGCCTCACCTTCCACCGCCCGCAGGACCGCAACTGGATGATCGACGGCACCAACGACTGGTACTGGCCGGTCGCCGAGGAGCTGAACGTCCCCACGATGGTCCACGCGCCCATCTGGAAGCGCGAGCTCGGCGAGATCGCCCAGAAGCACCCGGGCCTGAAGATCATCATCGACCACATGGGCATCATGGCCCGCTGCGTCGACGACGCGATCGGCTACTGGGTCGCGGAGACCGCCGACCTGGCCCCGCACCCGAACATCTACGTCAAGGTCTCGGCGCTCCCCGGCTACTCGACGCAGCCCTTCCCGAACAAGAACATCGAGAAGTACGTGCGCGAGATGGTCGACAAGATGGGCCCGCAGCGCTGCTTCTACGGCACGGACATCACCCGCCTGCTCGGCCACGGCATCACCTACACCGACACGATCGAGCAGTTCACCAAGCACTACGACTTCACGCCGGAAGAGCTTGAGTGGATCATGGGCCGCGGCATCAGCGAGGTCCTGAACTGGCCGATCGAGGGCTGAGGAAACACCAGAGATGACGGACAGCAAGCACACCCCAGGCACCGACGGCGGTGACGCCGTCGTCTCCGCGTTCAACGCCGTCGGCGCCGACTACATCTTCTGCTCCTCGGGGTCCGAATGGGCCCCGGTGTGGGAGTCCCTGGCCCGGCGTCACCGTGACGGTGACCCGGCGCCGGAGTACCTGGACCTGACCCACGAGACCGTCGCGGTCGGCATGGCGACCGGCTACGGCCTGGTCGCCCGCCGCCCGCAGGGCGTGCTCCTGCACGCGGCCCCCGGGCTGCTCCAGGGCTCCATGGCCGTGCACGGCGCCCTGCTCGCCGGCGTCCCCATGGTGGTCACCTCCTCGGAGTCGAGCACCTACGGCGACGGACCGGGCCAGGACCCCGGCGGCCAGTGGTACCGCAACCTGTCGATCGTGGGCGGGCCGCACAACATCGCCCAGCCGTTCACGAAGTGGTCGAACGAGGCGGCCAGCGTGCACACGCTGCCGACGATGATCACCCGCGCGGCCGAGCTGTCCTGGCGCGCCCCGCAGGGCCCCGCGTACCTGAACATCCCCCTGGAGATCCTCCTGGAGGAGTGGGACGGCCGCGCGGCCAAGGACATCGTCAGGCCGGGCTCCATGCACAGCTCGCCCGAAGAGGTCGACCCCGTCGCCCAGATGATCCGCGAGGCGAAGAACCCCGTGATCGTCACGGAGACGGCCGGCCGCGAGGACGGCGGCTTCGAGTCGCTCGTCGCCTTCGCCGAGGCGTGGAACATCCCGGTCGTCGAGCCCGACTCGGCGGTGTGCGGCAACTTCCCGCGCACCCACCCGCTGCACGCGGGCAGCGACATCGGCCCGTGGATGGACGAGGCGGACCTGATCCTCCTGGTCAACTGCCGCGTGCCGTTCTACCCGCCGAGCCGCAAGCCGTCGAAGGCGAAGATCGTCGTCATCGACCAGGTACCGCAGCGCCCGCACGTGGTCTACCAGGTGCTGTTCGCCGACGTGTACCTGGAGGGCAACGTCGCGAACACCCTGCGCCAGCTCGCAAAGCGCGCCAAGGACCTCGACGCCGACGCCGTCACCGCGCGCCTCGCCGCGCAGGAGGAGCGCCGCGCCGCCGAGCAGGCCGCCATCGCCGCGGCCGAGGCCAGGGCCGAGCAGAGCGAGGGCGTCGACCCGGTGCTCGTCGCCGCGACCCTGCGCAAACTGCTCGACGGCAAGGACGGCATCGTCGTCGACGAGACGATCACGCACAGCCGTGTCGTCAAGCGCCACGTGCGGACCGACGACCCCGACTCGTACTTCTACGTGCAGGGCGGACTCGGCCAGGGCATGGCGGTCGCGCTGGGCGTGAAGCTCGCCGCCAAGGAGCGCCCCGTGGTGCTCACCATCGGCGACGGCGCCTTCACCTACAACCCGGTGATCCAGTCGTACGACGCGTCCAACGCGTACGGCCTGCCGGTGCTGATCGTGGTGTTCAACAACCGTGTCTACAAGTCGATGAACCTGAACCACCGCAGGTTCTACCCCGAGGGCGCGGCGGCCGACACCGGCGAGTGGCTCGGCACCGACCTGCACCGCCTTCCCCGACTCGCGGCCTTCGCCGAACCGTTCGGGATGCACACCGAGACCGTCGACACCTCCGACGCCCTCGCGCCCGCCCTGGAGCGCGCGCTCAAGGCCGTCGCCGAGGGCACCACCGCGGTCGTCGACGTCCTCGTCACCCGCTGAACCGAGAGGCATCCGCCACCATGACCGACACACCCGCACCCAAGCCGGGCAAGGTACTGGTTCCCGCCGAGGACCTGCGCACCTTCTCCGCCGCGCTCCTCGAGAAGGGCGGCCTCAGCGCCGAACACGCCGCCACCACCGCGGACGTCTTCGTCTGGGCCGCACTGCGCGGCGTCGACTCGCACGGCATCGCGCGCGTCCCCGCCTACCTGGAGCTGATCTCCAAGGGCATCGCCAACGCCACGCCCGACATCAAGGTCGAGTCGACCTCCCCGATGGCCGCCGTCGTGGACGCCGACCGCGCCCCGGGCCCGGTGGCCCTGAGCGCCGCCGCGGACGAGGCCGTGAAGCGGGCGAGGACCGGCGGCATCGCCGCCGTGGGCGTGCGCACCACCGTGCACACCGGCGCCATCGGCTACTACGTCACGAAGATCGCCGAACAGGGCCTGGTCGGGCTCGGGTTCGTCGCCGGCATGCCCAACATGGGCTACACCGGCGTCAAGGGCGCGGCCGTCGCCACCAGCCCGCTGGCCATCGCCGTCCCGGCCGAGGACCACGCGCCGCTGCTGCTCGACATGGCCACCGCCACCATCGCCCTGGGCAAGATCCGCCAGGCGAAGGCGAGCGGCACCCCGCTGCCCGAGGGCGCCGCGGCCACCGCCGACGGCACCCCGACCACGGACCCCGAACTCGCGGTCATGCCGCTGCCGTTGGGCGGCGCCAAGGGGTCCGGCATGTCACTGGCGTTCGAGCTGCTGACCAGTGTGCTGGTCGGCGCGCCGATCTTCTCGTCGTTCCACTCGGACGACCCGAAGGGCCGCAAGCACCGCCAGAACGCGCTGCTCATCGCCCTGGACCCGGCGGCGTTCGGCGGGGCCGAGGGCTTCACCGCGGCCGTCGACCAGACGCTCACCACCCTCAAGGGCCTGCCGGCCGCCGACGACGCCGAGGGCGTCTTCTACCCCGGCGAGCGGAGCTCCACGGTGGCCGCCGGCCGCGCGGACAAGGGCATCCCGGTGGCGCCGAAGGTCTGGCGCGAGCTGAACGAGAGCGCGGAGCGCCTGGGCGTTCCGGTGCCGAAGCCGGTCTCGGCCTGAACCGGCGGGGGCCTCCTGCCGAGGAGGCCCCCGCCCGACGGCCGCCGCACGTGTCCGGGGGGACGCGGGCGGCGGCCGTTTCTTCTATGACTGCGCGTCAACTGACATGCAGAGCAGCTGAGTTGTCCTCGGGGAACCGCGGGCCCGGACCGGAGGACCGGGCGAGGGGGCCCGTGTCCGGCCGACGTCCGGCGCCGCGACACGCTCGCGGTCGGTCGCGACGGGGACGGCCCGGTCCGGGCCCGCGGTGGCTCAGTGCCTCAGCGGCTCAGCGGCTCAGCGGCTCAGCGGCTCAGTGGCTCAGCGGCCGAGCACGACGCGCGTGATCTGGTCCGAACCGTCCACGCCCGCGCCGGACTTGTCGACGACGTACGCGGTGCCGTCGACGACCTCGACGTGGTTGGGGTTGGCCCCGGTCGCGACGCTCTCCTTGACGGTGCCCTTGCGCGGGTCGACGACCGTGGCGGTGGCGGCGGTGCGGTTGACCACCACGACGTTGCCCGACCGCTCGTCGGTGGCGACGGACAGGGCGCCCGCGCCGGTGGCGACGGTCCGGGTGACAACTCCCTTGCGCAGGTCGACGACCGAGACGTCACCGCCGGTCTGGTCGGCCGTGTACGCGGTCCTGCCGTCCTTCGACAGGGAGACGGAGATCGGGCCGTCGCCGGCCGGGACGAACACGGGCGTGGCGGAGTGGCGGCGCAGCTCGATGATGCGGTCGCCCGCGAGGTCGGCCGCGTACAGCGTGCCGGTCCTCTCGTTCACGGCGAGTCCGGCCGGTCCGGCGCCCTCGATCGTGACGCGCTCCTTCTCCTTGAAGGTGCGGCTGTCGTACGCCACGAGGGTGCCGTCGCCGTAGGCGCTCGCCCACACGGTGTCGTGCGCCTCGTCGACCACGATCTCCCGTGCGTGGCTGACGTTCGGCAGGGTGGCGAGGTGGGCCCCGGTGCGCTGGCTGTAGACGCCGACCGAGTTGGAGCGCGTGTTGGTCGTCCAGACCGTGTCGTGCTCGTCGTCCACGGCCACGCCGTACACGGCCTCGACGGCGCCCGTGGCGGCGTCGGTGGCGGCCGCGTAGGTCGCCTTCACCTCAAGGGTGCGGGGGTCCACCTTGCTGAGCGAGGAGGGCGTGCCCGCGCGGCCCACGGCGCTGGTGACCCAGAGGGTGTGGTTCCGCTCGGAGTACGCGGACTGGTAGAGGCCGGCGGTCAGCGAGGCGACCGTCACCTTGGACGTGCTCGTGGCTCCGGAGTGCGCGGACGCCGTCCCGGTGAGGGCGAGGGCGGTACCCGCCGCGACCGCGACGGCGATCGACGTGCGGGCGGCGGCACGGCTGGTGCCGCGAGTGGTTGAGGACATGGAAAGGGTCAACTCCAAGGCATCGGTACGTAGTTGGTGTGCGGATCCGACCTCTTCAACTTAGCTTAGGCTTACCTAAGTAAGGAACTCTTGCCGTGTGAGCCCGGTTACATTCGATCTTCCGGGGGCGGACGGAACGCGCAGGGCGGCATCAGGGCGCGCCAACGGCCCCCGGGGCGCCGCCCGTTGGGGGCGGACCGGTCCCGGGGGCTGCCGGTGTGCGGGGTCGTGCCGGGGTGTCAGCCGGCTGCGGGGGTGGTGGTCGCGGTGCCCCCGGAACTCGTGCGGCGGCGCACCACGTACAGCGTCGTGGCCGCGGCCCCGGCAGCGCCGCCCACGGCCGCCGCCGCGGCCGACCAGGCGATCGTGGCGTAGGAGACCGGCGCCTCCAGGGACGCGGCGTTCGCCGTCGTGGCCGCCGAGCCGATGTCGCCGGAGCCGGTGCCGGTCGTGGCGGTGTCGTCGCCGGAGGCGGCGGCCGCCGTCGCCGCCGTCACCGTGAAGCCGACCTTCAGCGTGGTGGGCGGGTTGGGCGCGAGGAAGCGCAGCCAGTGCGCGCCCGCCGAGGTGCCGGCGGGGACGGTCACGTCACCCTCGTAGGCGCCGTCCGCGTCGGTCTTCCACTGGCCGAGGATGTCCTCGTCGTCCAGCTTGAGGGTGACCTGCTGCGACGCCGGGAACTTGGTCACCCTGAAGTGCAGCCTGCCGCCCGCCTGGACCTTGGTCGCGGTGATCGTCGCCCTGGCGCCCGCGTCGTTGGTGGCGCTGGCGGGCTCGCCCGACGCCTCCGGGACCGGGGTGGCGGACGTGCCGTCGGCGCCGTCCGCGCCGGTGGAGCCCGTCGTGCCCGAGCCGGAGGTGCCCGCCTCCGCGCCCGAGGTCACCGTGAAGGCCGCCTTGAGGCTGGTGGGCGGGTTGGGCGCGAGGAAGCGCAGCCAGTGCGCGCCCTTCGTGATGTCGTCCGGCACGGTGACGCTGCCGGAGCGGCTGCCGTCCGACCCGATCGTGGTCTGGGCGACGATGGTCTCGTCGTCCAGCTTCACGGTGAGCTGCTGACCGGCCGGGAAGCCCGTCACCCGGTAGGAGACGGTGCCGCCGGCGGCCACCCGGGAGCCGCCCGTGACGGTCGCCGTGGTGCCGGAGGTGCCTGAGCCGCCGGAGGCCGAGCCGGTCGAACCGCCGCCCCCGGAAACGCCGTTGGAGCCGCCCGAGGACGAGCCGCCGGACGACGAGCCGCCCGAGCCCGAACCGCCGGACGAGGAGCCGCCGGAGGCCGAGCCGCCCGAGCCCGACGGGCTTCCGCCGTCGCCGCCGCCCGAACCGGACGCCGTGACCGTGATGTCCGCCTTCAGGCTCGTCGCCGGGTCGGCGGCGAGCACCCGCAGCCAGTGCGCGCCCGCCGAGGTGCCCGCGGGCACGGTCACCGAGGCGGAGAAGGTGCCGTCGGCGCCGACCGCCGACTTCCACTGGCCGATGATGTCCGCGTCGTCCAGCTTGACCGTGACCGTCTGCCCCTTGGCGAAGCCGGACAGGTCGAAGGAGACCTTGCCGCCCGCCCGCACCGACGAACTCCCCAGCCCGATCGCCGGATCGGCGGCCTTGGTGGGGGTCGCGGTGGGTGTGGGCGTCGGCGTGGGGGTGCTCTCCGCCACCACCGAGAGGGCGTCGCTCCGGACGCTCGTGCCGGTGGACAGGAAGCGCAGCCAGTGCCCGTCGCCCACCGTCGCGCCGGCGGGAACGGTGACGCTGCCGGAGAAGCCGCCGTCGTCCCCGATGGTGAACTGCTTGAGCAGCGCGGTGTCGTCGAACTTGACGCTCAGGGTGCCGCCGGCCGGGAAGCCGGTGACCGTGAAGGAGACGTCCCCGCCCGGCTTCACCGACGTGCTGCCGAGGCTCACCGAGGGCGTCGTGGCGTCCGCGGCGAGGGCCACCGTGCCCGTGGTGTCGACCGTGCCGTCGCCGGTGGCCAGGGGGAGCGCCGCGGCGAGCGCGCCCAGGCCGAGCGTGGCCCCGGCCGTCAGCGCGACGGCGCGGTGGGCGCGGGTCCGGGACGGAGTCGTGGTGGGTCTGCCGGAGTTCATGGGACGGGGCTCCTGACGTGCGGCGCGAGGGCGCGAAGTGAGAAGGCGTCGGGAGTGGGGCGCGGGCGTGCGCGGGTGCGTGACACCGGGTCGCGGCACCGGGGCCCGCACCCCCCGACGATGTTGACTTAGGTTAGCCTAACCTTCTGTTGGAACGTTCTCTCACCCCGGAGCCACGATGATCGCGTCCGCCCCGCCCCAGGGGGCACCGCACCACCCGCCCCGGCTGACCAGGCCCGACCCGGTGCCGCGGTTGTCCGCCCCCGGTGTCCAACTCCCGGACCCAGCCGATGCGGAGGAGTTCTGGGCCGAGGCGGCCCGCCGGGGCACACCGCTCCTGGCCCCCGATCCGCTGGGCGCGGCCGACCACTTGGCGGTGACGTTCCTGTGGCGGGGCACCCCCGCGACGCGCGCGGTGCACGTCCTGCCGAACAAGCTCGGCGATCCCCGGTCGCCCGAGGGCAACCTGATGGAGCGGGTGCCGGGCACCGACGTCTGGCACTGGACGCTGCGGCTGCGCGACGACTGGCGCGGTACCTACGACCTGTTCGTGGACGAGGGCGACTGCCCCGAGCCCGGCACCCGTGACTACTGGGCCCGGCTGCGTACCCGTCCGCGTGCCGACCCCCTCAACTCCCGTACGCTGCCCCGTCGCTGGGGCGGTGTCCCGGTCCCGTACGCCGAGCTTCCGCGCGCGCCGCGGGCGGGCGACTGGCAGGCCCGGCCGGGGGTGCCCGCCGGGACCGTCACCGAGCACACCGTCGCGAGCCGGGTGCTCGGCGGCAGCCGCCGCGTGTGGCTGTACGAACCCCCGGGACGTGCGGGGGAGTTCGCCGATCTCCCGGTGCTCGTACTGCTGGACGGGGAGCACTGGCAGCCGGGTCTCGGGGTGTCCGCGCTGCTGGACAACCTCATCGCCGACGGCCGGATCCCGCCGACCGCCGCCGTCCTGCCGGAGTCGGTCGACGCCGCCACCCGCTGGGCCGAGCTGTCGTGCCGCCCCGCGTTCACGTCCTTCCTCGCCGACGAGCTGCTGCCCTGGGCCGCCGGGCGGCAGCCCGCCCTCACCGACGACCCCGCGCGCACGGTGCTGGCCGGACAGAGCCTCGGCGGACTCACCGCCGTCCACGCGGCCCTGGGCGCGCCGCACCGGTTCGGCAACGCCCTTGTCCAGTCGGGGTCGTTCTGGTGGCCGGTGGGCCCGGACGCCGAGTGGCTCACCGCGCGCATCGCCGCGTCACCGCCGCTGCCCGTGCGTCTGCGGCTCTCCTTCGGCGAGCAGGAGTGGGTCGCGCTGCCCGCGGCCCGGCGCCTGCGCGACACGCTCGCCGCCGCCGGGTACGACGACGTGACCTACCGCGAGTTCAACGGGGGTCACGACTATCTCTGCTGGCGCACGGAACTCGCGGACGGCCTGGTCGAACTCCTCGGCGCGGGCTGACGCGCCCCGGCCGGGCGGCGGTCGCCGTGCCGCGGCCGGTCCGGCGGTGCGGGGGAGCGGCGCGACCGCGCAGGCCCCCGCCCACGGCCCGGGGACCACGGCGTGGGGGGGGGGGGGGGGCCGCCCCCCCCCCCCCCCCCCCCGGCCCCCCCCCCCCCCCCGGGGGGGGGGGGGGGGGGGGGGCGGGCGGCCCCCGCGCCGCCCCCCCCCCCGGCCGGGGGCCCCCGGGGGGGGGGGCGGGGGGCCCCCCCCGCCCCCGACGCCGGACGTGTCCCCGTGCCCACGAAGTGTTCCCGGAGGGCACGGTGCGACAGCCCCTCGCCCGTCGCCTTCAACAGCGCCTCCTTGCGCGTCCAGCACCGGGCGAACGCGGCGGCCCGTCCGCCCGGTGCGAGACGGGCCAACTCCCCTTGCTCGCGGGGGTGCAGGGCCGCGGTCGCGTCCCGTACCAGGTCCGGGTCCGGGGTCCGCTCCAGATCCACCCCGACCGGGGCGGCGGCCACGCCCAGCAGTGCGGCGCCGGCCGTGCGGGAGAGCGAGAAGTGCAGCCCGGCCCCGGCCGGTCCCGCGACCGCCGGGCGGCCGTGCGGGCCCCCGCAGCCGGGACAGGGCAGCCGCGTCAGCGGTACCTCCGCCGGGGCCGACCCGAGCCGCAGCCCCAGCAGCAGGCGCAGCACGGCGTGCGCGGCGACGTACAGCGCACGGTCGTCGGCACGCCGCAGCGCCGACGCCCGCTCCCGTTCGCCGGAGCTCAGCGCGGACCACCCCGGCGGGTCCGCCGGGGACCCGCCGGGGACCGTCCGCACCAGCCACAGCCGCGGCGACCGCGGCCCGCTCGTCGCGGGCGCCCCGCCGGACCCCCGTGCCCCGGTCCCGGACACCGCGCTCACCCCCGCTCCACCCGCCGCACGCACGCGTCGTGCGGCGCCGGGCCGAAGCGGGCCGCCCAGCCCGGGGGCACCGCCCGCCAGGCCGGCCACAGCGACACCGCGCCGCGCGGGCTCTCCAGCACGAGGTGGGTGTCGTGGCCCTCGGGACCCGGGTCGAACGGGCCGGCGGCGCTCACGCGTCGATCTCCCTCAGCCGGGCCGTCAGCGCGGCGGCGATGTCGTCGAGGAACCGGTCACGCATCAACTGCGGGTGCGTGCAGTCGAGATCGAGGTTGACGATCTCGCCGCCGACGTGCGGACGCCACGCCTCGCGGGTCAGCCAGTCCTCGGCGCGCGGCGCCGCCGCCGTGAAGAACAGCACGTCGCCGTCGTACCGGGCGTGCCGGTGTTCGCGCATCATCCGCGCGTGGTTCGGCACGATGTCCACGATCCGCGACAGCGTGCGGTCACCGAGTCCCGCGAGCGGACTGCCGGCCCGGCGCAGCGTGGCGAGCACGTCGTCGCGGTCGCGTTCGCCGGTGCGCTCGAAGCCCGCCATGCGCAGCACCGCCGTGAGCGCGTCGCCCTCCTCGGGCGCGGACCGTTCCCGCCACTGCTCGGCGGGGAACGAGTCGAGCAGCGCGAGGAGTTCGACCTCCTCGCCCGCCTCCTGGAGCAGCACGGCGACGGTGTGCGCGAGGACCCCGCCGACGGACCAGCCGACGAGCCGGTACGGGCCGTGCGGGCGCGTCCGGCGGATCTGCCGGACGTAGTCCTCCGCCTCCTCCTGGAGGCTGGCCGGCAGCGGGTCGTCGTCGGCGAGGCCGCGCGCCTGGATCCCGTACACGGGCTGGTCGGGGCCCAGACGTGCGGCCAGTCCGGCGTAGCACCACGCGATACCGCCCGCCGGATGGATCGCGAACAGCGGGGCGCGCCCGCCCTCCGCGCGCAGCGGCAGCACCACGCCGAGCGCGTCCCCGGACGCCGGGCGCCCGGCGTCGAGACGCGGTGCGAGCGCGGCCGGGGTGGGCGCCTCGAACAGGGAGCCGATGGTCAGTTCCGTGCCGAACTCCTCCCGTACCCGGCCCACCAGTCGCACCGCGAGCAGCGAGGTGCCGCCCAGGTCGAAGAAGGCGTCGTCGGGACCGACGCCGTCCACCCCCAGCACCTCGGCGAACAGCCGGGTCAGGGCCTCCTCCCGCGGACCCGACGGGCGCCGGGCACCCGGGCCGCCCGCGAACACGGGGGCGGGCAGCTCCCGGCGGTCCAGCTTGCCGTTGGGGCTGAGCGGGAACGCGTCGAGGACGACCACCGCCGACGGCACCATGTGCTCGGGCAGTTCACGGGCGACGGCGGCGCGCACGGCAGCGCCGTCGACCGCGCCGGTGACGTAGCCGACGAGGCGGTCCTCCAGCACCAGCGCGCAGGCGCCGTCCACGCCGTCCCGGGCCGCCAGCACGGCCTCGATCTCGCCGAGTTCGATGCGCTGCCCGCGCAGCTTCACCTGGTGGTCGGTGCGGCCCAGGTACTCGACCTCGCCGTCGCGCGTCCACCGGGCCAGGTCGCCGGTGCGGTACATGCGGGTGCCGGGCGCACCGAACGGATCGGCCACGAACCGGGTCGCGTTCAGCTCGGGCCTGTTGAGGTAGCCGTCCGCCAACTGCGCACCCGCCAGGAACAGTTCGCCCGGAACGCCGGGCGGGCACGGCTGGAGCGCCGCGTCCAGGACGTACAGGCGGGTGTTCCACACCGGCGCCCCGATCGGCACGGGACCCGTACCGTACGGCGCGCACGCGTGGAAGGTGACGTCGACCGCGGCCTCCGTCGGGCCGTACAGGTTGTGCAGCTCCACGCCGGGCAGCGCGTGCCCGAAGGCGTTCGCCGTCTCGCGGGGCAGCGCCTCGCCGGAGCAGAAGACGCGGCGCAGTCCGGTGCAGGACGCCGCGTCCGGGCCGGCCAGGAAGACCTGGAGCATCGACGGCACGAAGTGGCAGGTGGTGACGGCCTGTTCGCGGATCAGCCGGGCCAGGTACACCGGGTCCTTGTGCCCGCCCGGGTCGGCGACGACCAGCGTCGCGCCCTGCCGCAGCGGCCAGAAGAACTCCCACACCGACACGTCGAACGACGAGGGCGTCTTCTGCAGCACCCGGTCCCCGGCGGTCAGCCCGTACGTGTGCTGCATCCAGCGCAGCCGGTTGTCGATCGCACCGTGCGACACCACGACACCCTTGGGCCGGCCCGTCGAGCCGGAGGTGTAGATGACATAGGCGGGATGGCCGGGCGTGAGCGCGCGCGCCGGGTTCACCCACGGGTACGCGGAGAGGTCGAGGCCGTCCAGCACCACGAGCGGTGTCGCCGTCCCGGCGGGCAGCCGCTCCGCGCTGTCCGTGACCGCGCACACGGGGGCGGCGTCCTCCAGCATGTACGTCAGCCGCGGCGCCGGGTAGTCGGGGTCGAGCGGCAGGTAGGCGGCGCCCGCCTTGAGCACCGCGAGCAGAGACACCACCAGCTCCACCGAGCGCGGCACCGACACCGCCACCACCCGGCCCGGTCCCGCGCCCTGCCGTTGCAGGTGCCGCGCCAGCCGGTTGGCGCGCGCGTTCAGGTCGCCGTAGGTGAGGGTCGTGTCCCCGTGCACCAGCGCGATCGCGTGCGGGGTGCGCGCGGCCCGCGCCTCGATCGGGCCCACCAGCGTGGTCCTCGGCAGCGTGCGCGCCGTACGGTTGAACTCGTCGACCACCAGGGCGTGTTCGGCCGGGGTCGCGATGCCGTGCCGGGCGAGCGGCGCCTGCGGGTCGGCGACGGCGACGCGGTCGAGCAGGTGCAGGAACCGGTCCTGGTGCGCGGCCAGGTCGGCGCGTCCGTACAGCGCCGGGTTGCCGTCGTGGTCGACCCGCAGGCCCCGGCCGTCCGCCCGGTCGTAGACGTTCACGGTGAGGTCGTCGACGGGCCCCGCCGACAGGTTCCGGGCCCGGGCCGGCGACCCCGCGAAGTCCGCGCCGTAGTCGAAGGGCATGACGTTCACGAGCGGGCCCACCAGGCCCCGGCCCTCGCCCAGCAGGCCGAGGTCGCGGCGGATGTCCTCGTACCGGTAGCGCTGGTGGCGGCGCACCTCACGGATGCCGAGGACGACCCGGCGCACCAGCTCCGCGAACGTCGCGTCGGGGGAGACCGTCAGGCGCAGCGGCAGCACGTTCATCACCATGCCCGGCACCCGCAGCGCCACCGAGCCCATGCGGCCCATCATCGGCAGCCCGAGCACCACGTCCGCGCGGCCTGTCGCGCGGGAGGTGTACAGGGCCTGCGCGGCGATCAGCACGTCCGGCCAGGTCGCCCGCAGCCGGGCGGCCAGTTCGCGCAGGCTCTCGGTCGCCTCCGGGGAGAGGTACGCGGTGCGGCGCAGGAACGTCCGCCGGGGGAGCGCGGACCGGCCGGCCAGGCGCGGCGCCTCCGGGCGGTCGGCGAACGCGGCGGACCAGTGGTCGCGGTCGGCGGCGAACGCCTCCGAGCCGCGGTACGACGCGTCGTCGGCCACCAGGCCGGCCAGCGTGCCGAAGGCGCGCGGGGACGGCTCCTCGCCGGCGGCCAGGGCCCCGTACACCTCGGCGGTGCGGCGCACGAGGAGCGAGTAGCCGTACCCGTCGGTGACCAGGTGGTGGATGCGCTGGTACCAGAGCCAGCGCCGCTCGCCGACCCGGAACAGGGCGTGCGCGAAAGGCGGTTCGGACGTCGGGTCGCAGGGGCGGGCCAGGTCGGCGGCCATCCACTCCTCGGCCGTGCGCACCGCGTCGTGCGCGGCCCGCAGGTCCCGCACGGTGAGCGGCAACTCAACCTCGTCGTACAGCAGTTGGCGAGGCCCGTCGGGGGTGTCCGTGAACCGCACGCGCAGCGCGTCCGCCTCGGCGACGACGCGGCGGAGTGCTTCCGCGAACGTCTCCGGGTCGACCGGGCCGTCGATCTCCAGGCACTCCGCGGTGTTCTGCGCGGGGCTGTCCGGGTCGAGGGCCCGCGCGTACCACATGCCCGACTGGGCGGCGGTGAGCGGGAGTTCGGTGACCGGCAGGCCGACCGGGTCGGCGCCGGTGTGCAGCAGCGTCATACCGCCCCCAGCTTCGGCGCCCAGACCTCGATGGCCGGCTGCTCGGCGAGATCGGCGAAGTCGGCGTGCACGCCGTGGTCGCGGCGCCAGCGTTCCAGCAGCGCCATGATGCGCACGGAGTCGAGCCCGTGGTCGACGAGGTTCTCGTCGAGGGGGATGTCCGCGGGATCCTCGCCGAGGCAGTCGGCGACGTCGGTGCGGATCTGCTCCAGGGTGAGGGCCATGACGGCTCAGACCTCCTTGAAGAGGGCGTCGGTGGTGGTCACGACCGCGCAGCGGCCGGCGGACCAGCGCAGCGCCATGTCGTGGTCGTCCCGGGAGAAGTCGGCGACGGCGTCCGCGACGACGAACGCCTGGACGTCGCGCATCCACGCGTCGCAGGCGGTCATCATGACGCCGATGTGCGCGTACACGCCGACGACGACGATCTGGTCGCGGCCCCAACCGGCCATCAGCTCGGCCAGTTCGGTGCGTACGTAGGCGCTGTACTTCCACTTGGTGAGCACCACGTCGTCCGCGTCGGGCGCCACCGCGTCGGGCACGGCGAGCCGTGCCGGGTCGTCGGCGACACCGGGGCCCCAGAAGTCGAGCTGGAGTCCGCGTTCCTCGGGGGTCTGGCCGCCGCGCTGCGTGGAGTAGACGACCGGCACGCCGAGGCGCCGGCCCTCCTTCAGCAGGCGGGCGGTGTTGTCGAGCATGCCGGTCAACGGCTGCTGCCCGGCCGGGAAGGCGGACAGGAAGTGCTCCTGGAGGTCGTGCACGAGCAGCACGGCGCGGTCGGGGTCGACGGTCCAGCCGACCCGGTTGGCGGGCAACTCGTCGGCCGTGGGCAGGGGATACGGGGCGATGGCGGGAAGTGCCATGTCGGTGGGGGCCTTTCAGTGCTGCTCGGCGGCGGACCGCTGGTGCTTCTTGCTGACCTTGCCGACGCCGGTCTGCGGGAACGCGTCGACGAACTCGACCAGGTCGGGGACCTTGTAGGCGGCGATGCCGCGCTCGCGCACGAACCGTTTCACCGCGACGGCCCGCAGCGGCTCGGCACCCTCGCGCAGGACGACGTACGCCAGCGAACGCTCCCCGAGGTACTCGTCCGGCACCCCGACCACCGACACGTCGTGCACCGACGGATGGCCCAGGATGACGTTCTCGACCTCCTCCGGCGCGATCTTCTCGCCGCCCCGGTTGATCTGGTCCTTCGCCCGCCCCTCGACGACCAGGTGCCCGCTCGGCAGCCGCCGCACGATGTCGCCGGTGCGGTAGAAGCCGTCCCCGGTGAACGAGCGCGCGTTGTGCTCCGGGGCCCGCCAGTAGCCGCGGATCGTGTACGGCCCGCGGGTCAGCAGGTGCCCGAACTCCCCGTCGGGCAGGTCGTTGTCCTCGTCGTCCACGACGCGCACCTCGTCGTCGGCCGAGATCGGCCGGCCCTGCGTGGTGACCACCGTCTCCGTGTCGTCGTCCAGGCGCGTGTAGTTGACCAGCCCCTCGGCCATGCCGAACACCTGCATGAGCCGGCAGCCGAGTGCCGGTTCCAGCCGACGGGCCGCCTCCGCGCTGTACTTGGCGCCGCCGACGAGTACGAGCTCCAGGCTCGACAGGTCGTGCGCGCTCTTCGCGGCGGCCTCCGTCCACACCAGCGCGAGCGGCGGCACCAGCCCCGTCATGGTGATCCGCTCCCGCTCCACGAGGGGGAACGCGGTGCCCGGATCGGGTGCCGGACTCAGTACGGCGGTGCCGCCCGCGTACAGCACACCCAGCCAACCCGGCGAACTCATGGGGTAGTTGTGGGCCGCCGGCAGGACGACGAGGAAGCGGGTGCCGCCGTCGACCCCGCAGATCTCGTTGGAACCCCGCAGCGAGTACAGGTAGTCGTCGTGCGTGCGGGGGATGAGCTTCGGGACGCCCGTCGTGCCGCCCGAGAGCTGGAGGAACGCCAGCTCGTGCGCCAGGGGCCCGGCGAGGGCGCCGTCCGGCTCGCGCGGCACGTCGGAGAGCGCCGTGTGCGGGCCCGGGTCGCCGGCCACGAACACCTCGCGCAGCGAGGGGGTGGCGTCCTTCACGCGCGTCGCCAGTTCGCGGTGGTCGAATCCGGCGTTGCGGTCCGGGATCACGTACGCGACGGCCTCCGTGGCGGCGCACAGATGGGCGATCTCGGTGTCCCGGTGCGCGGGCAGCGTGTAGACCGGCAGCGCGCCGATCCGGAACAGCGCGAAGACGACCTCGACGAACTCACCGACGTTCGGGAGCTGGAGGACGACGCGGTCGCCCTTGCGGATGCCGCGCGCGGCGAATCCCGCGGCCAACCGGTCGGCGTTCTCGTCGAGTTGGCGGTAGGTCCAGGTGCGGCGCACGGCACCCGGCTCGACCAGCGCCACCCGGTCGGGGTGGGTCGCGGCGCGGTCGCGCAGCATCCCGCCGAAGGTCTCGCCGCGCCAGTGGCCCGCCGCGCGGTAGCGCTCGGCGAACCCGGCCGGCCAGGTGGGCGCGTCGAGCCCCGGCGTGGTCGCGGGCGGTGAACCGGCCTCGGCTGCAAGGGCGTTGTCGGTCACGGAGGTGGTCACAGCGAGGCCCCCACGGCACTGAGGAACGTACGGAACTTGGCACCGGTCTCGGCGGTCTCCGCCTCCGGCGACGACGCGGCCACCACACCGGCGCCCGCGAACAGCCGCAGCGAGCGGCCCTCGGCCTCGGCGCAGCGGATCGTCACGACCCACTCTCCTTCGCCGTCCGCGTCCTGCCAGCCGACCATGCCGGTGTAGGCGCCCCGGTCGAACGGCTCCGACGCGGCGATCACGGCGCGCGCCACGTCGGTCGGCGTCCCGCACACGGCGGGCGTCGGGTGCAGCGCGGCGGCCAGGTCCAGCGCGGTCGTGCCCGGGTCGGCGAGGCGGCCGGTGACGGTGGTCGACAGGTGCCACATGGCCGCCGTCCGCACCAGCGTGGGCCGCTCCGGCACGTCGAGCCCGTCGCAGAAGGGGGCCAGGGCCGCCCGGACCGCGTCCACGACGACGGCGTGCTCGTGCAGGTCCTTCGGCGACTCCAGCAGCGCCGCGGCCCGGCGGACGTCCTCGGCGAGGTCGGGGCTGCGCGGCGCGGACCCGGCGAGCGGGTTGGCGACGAGCCGCCCGCCCCGCCGGGCGACCAGCAGTTCGGGGCTGGCGCCCACGAGGGTGCGGCCCGGACCGGTCGGCACGGCGAACGTGTAACCGGCCGGGTCGCGGCGGGCCAGCCGCCGCAGCATGGCGGGCAGGTCGGGGCGCCGGGGCGCGGTCAGTTCGAGGGTGCGGGCGAGGACGACCTTGTCGAACTCGCCCGCCCGCATGCGCGTGACGGCGGAGGCGACGGCGGCCGCGTACTCCGCGGCGGCCGGTACCTCGGTGACCTGCCAGTCCGTCCGGCTCTCGGTGTCCGGCACCGGCAGCGCGATCAGCGGGTCCTCGCGCAGCGGCGGCGCCCAGCGGACGCTCTCCGGAACGGCGAGCATGGGTGCCGCGTCCGGGGCGAACGGCAGCGCGCCGATCACGACGGGAGCGGGGTCGCCCGCCCGCCGCCGTGCCCGGAGCGTCTCCCGCACGCGGACGGCCAACGGGTCGCTCCCGTCGGGTATTTCGGCGGCGGTGCCGCGGCCGAGGAGGGTGTGCCGGGGCGAGGCGAGGAACCGGTCGGTGGCCGGCCGGTAGACGTCGATCAGACCGGTGGCCTCGCCGGGCGGGACCAACTCGGGTGTGACGGGTTCGTGCACAGGGGCGGTCATGGTTGTCTCCAGTGGGGGGACGGACGGCACGGACGGGGCACGGTGCGGTGCGGCGCGCGGGGCCGGGGCCGGCGGGGGGACGGCCGGCCCGGCGGCGCCCGCGGCGGGGGTCAGGCCCGCAACGTGGCGCCGCCGTCCACGTACAGGTCGTGCAGGGTGATGTGGCGGGCGCGGTCCGAGGCGAGGAAGACCACTGCGTCCGCGATGTCGGAGGGTTCGGCGATCCGGCCGAGCGGGATGCCCGTGCGGTACGTCGCCGGGTCCCCCTCGATCACCCGCCGCGCGGCGGCGTCCTCGTCGCCGGCCGCCCACATGCCGCGCTGCATGTCGGTGAGGGTGGAGCCGGGGGAGACGGTGTTGCACCGCACGCCCCGTCCCGCGACCTCCAGGCCGAGGCACTTGGTGAACATCACCGTCGCGGCCTTCGACGCCGCGTACGCCGCCATGCCCGTACGGGGGATGCCGCCCGCGTTGGACGCGACGGTGACGATGCTGCCCCGGCCGCGCGCGGTCATCCGGCGGGCGGCGGCCTGCGACACGTGGAACACGCCGTTGGTGTTGACGGCGAAGGTCGCCGCCCAGTCCGCGTGGTCCAGGTCGACGACGTCGGACATGCGCAGCACCCCGGCCACGTTGACGCAGACGTCGAGGGCGCCGAGCGTGGTCTCGGTGTCGTCGACCAGCGCCTCGACGGCGGCGGCGTCGGTGACGTCGAGGGTGCGGGCGGTGACCTGATGCGGGTGCCTCTCGGCGAGTTCGCCGATGCCCTCCGGCCCCAGATCGGTGGCGAGGACGCGGGCGCCGCGCTCGACGAGGGCGGTGACGACGGCGGCGCCGATGCCGCGTCCCGCTCCGGTCACGAGGGCGAGACGCCCGTCGAGTCCCGGTTCCCCGGTGGTTCCCGCGGTCCCGCCGCCGGTACGGGCGCTCACGGGGCGAGCGCCTTGGTCACGTCGTCGAGCACGATCCGGGCCGCGAGCGGGCCCCCCGCGCTGTTCCAGGCGGAGCCCTGGACGACCACGACGTGTCCCTCCTTCTCCGCCTTCAGGCGGCCGAAGTTGGCGACCTTCCTCGCCTCGGCGTAGGCGGTCTCGCCGTCGGCCTTCGTGCCGAGGACGCCGAAGAACAGCCAGTCGCCGTCGATGGTGGAGAGCTTCTCCGGGCTGACCGGCACGCTGTGCCCGACGCCGGTGCCCCGCTGGTTCGCGGGCCGGGTCAGGCCGAGCTGGGCGAGGGTGGAGCCGACGTGGTTCTTGCCCACGCCCACGGTGGAGGGCGCGCCGTTCTGCCAGCGCACGACGCTCGCCTCGGTGCCCGCGTTGGCGCCGAGCCTCTTCTTCGCGGCGGCCACGTCGCTGTCGAAGCCGGCGAGCCACTTGGTGGCCTCCGGCTTCTTGTTGAGCGCGTCGGCGGTCGCGGTGAAGCTCTTCTTCCAGTCCTCGTTGAGCTTGGCGGTGAGCACGGTCGGCGCGATGGCCTTGAGCTTGGCGAGCTGGCTCTTGGCCGCGGTGGTCTCGTCGACCAGGATCAGGTCCGGCTGGAGCGCCGCGACCTTCTCCAGGTCGGCCTCGGCGACGGTCGCCACGACCTGGGTGCCCTTCGCCTTGTCGGCGAGGTAGGTGGACACGCCCTTCTGTCCGCGCCCCGCTGTGGTGCCGACCGGCAGGACGCCCAGCGCGAGGGAGGCGTCGAGGGTGGGCTCGCTCAGCGCGACGACCTTCTTCGGGTCGGCGGGCACCTTCACCTTGTGGCCGTCGGCGTCGGTGACCTGGCGGGTGGCGGACGAACCGCCGTCCTGGGCCTTGTCGTCGCCGCCGCACCCGGTCAGGACGACGGCTCCGGCCACCGCGGCGGCGGCCGACGCCAGGAACGTTCTGCGGGAGGCGCGGGACGGGCGGGAGGCACGAGGGGAACGGGGGATGGGCATGGGGAGGCAACTCCGGTTTCTGTCTTGGTGGTGGGGTGTGATGCGGTGTGCTGAGGTGCATGTCATGCACAGGACATGGATGTGGCCGTGGTCGGCCCCCGCGTCGGCGCCGGGGTGCTCAGGGGCGGGCGGTGCCCAGCAGCCCGACCAGCCCGTCGGCCAGCGCGCCGTGCCAACAGGCGTGGTCGTGGCCGCCGTTGAACTCGCCGTGGGTCACCCGGTGGCCGCCCGCGCGCAACGCGCCGGTCAGCGTGCGGGCGTGGTCCACCATGGCGCCCTCGTGCAGTCCGACGGCCACGTGGAACGTCGTCGGCGCGAGCCGCGCGGCGGTGTACCGCTCGACGAGCCAGGGCAGGCCGTCGACCGGGGGTTTGGGCTCCGCCTGCGCCACCCCGGGCCGCCACCACAGCGACGGCGACTGGGCGAGCACCGCGCCGAACCGCTCGGGCCGGGTGAGCGCGGCGTACAGCGCGGTCGTGCCGCCCAGGCTCTGCCCCGCGACGACCGTCCGCCCCGGTTCGGTGGTCAGCGGTGCCCGGGTGGCCGCCCAGGGGAGCAGCTCGTCGGCGAGGAAGGCCACGAACGGGTCGCGTCCGCCGAGGTCGCGCCACCTGGTGTGCCGGTCGACGGCCTCCGGCGCGACCACCGCGAGCGGGGGCAGCGTGCCGTCGGCGATCAGCACGTCCAGGGTGTGTTCGAGACCCATGCGGCCGAACCACATGTCGCCGTCGCACAACACGACCACCGGCAGCGGCTGTTGGACCAGGGGCCCGCCGTGCGCGACGCCGGTCGGCAGGTAGAGCCGCACGTCCCGGTCCTCGCCGAGCACGGCACTGCCCACGCGGTGCCGTTCCACGCGCCCGGCCGGCACTGTGCCCACCCGCTGCGCCCACGGCTGGGCGGGGGCGTGCGGCAGCGCGAACACCGAACTCTCGGCGGCGTCCCAACGTGTGGCGACCGTACGGGGGTTGAGGGGATCGGCGGCGGCGTGCGCGGACAGTCCGCGCAACCGGTGCTGCAACCCCTCCGGGTCCGCGGGCGGTTCGTTCACCGAGATGTCGGCGGCCAGACGGTACGTACCCCGGTGGTCCGCGCGCAACTTCAGCCCCAGGTGCCAGACGTCCGTGCCCGGGACCTGCTCCAGCAGGGAGCCCGCCAGGAACCGACGGTCCGTCAATCTGTTGGCCAGCAGCACCACTTGGCGGGTAGCACGGTGACCGCGCCACAGGAACGTGACGGCGCGGTGGTCGGGCTCGTCCTCGATCTCCTCGATCAGCGGCGTGCCCAGCCGCTCCACTTCACGCCAGAACTCGGCCGAGAGGGCGGCCCGTTGCTCACCGTCATCAGCCGCGAGGCGGCCGAGGAGGCGGGTGACCCGGGGGCCGGTGGTCCGGACCGGCCGGGTGCCGTCGCGGGCATCGGCCGCCGGGTCCGTGGCGCCGGGGTCGGGCGCGGCTGTCGCGATCGGCACGGTGCTCCGCGTCGTGGTGGAGGATCCGGTGGTCCGTCGCGCGCTCTGCTGGGCGGGCATCTCTCCTCTTCTCGTCGCCGGCAAGGGCAAAGGGTCGTGCCGATCCACGCTCCTGGCCCGACCGGCACGGGGGACGGTTCGGGGCGGCGTGCCAACAAGATCGTCAACAACACTTCTTAGGTTAGCCTAAGCTAAGCACATGTCCATTGGATCATGCCCCCGGCCGAGGGAGGGCCGGCCGCTCCTCGCCGGGCGCCCCCCTCGCTCCCGGCCCGCGTCCTCCGTCCCGGCCCCCGCCGTCCAAGGGGGCCCCGGGCAGGGCCCTCCCTACCCGCCCGCCCCGTCCGGAACCACGTCGTGACCGCCGTCACCGCCGCGCCCGCACCGCCCGGCGAGGCACCCGCCGCTCCCCGTTCCGGCCGGACCCGCGCCCGAACGGCCGGACTGGTACTGGGACTTGTCCTCCTGGTCGCGGCGGCCGCACTCTCCCTGGCGGTCGGTGCCAAGCAGATACCCCTCGACCAGGTCTGGTCCGGGCTGTTCACCCCGTCGGGCACCGCCGACGACGCGATCGTGCGCCAACTCAGGCTGCCCCGCACCCTGATCGGCGTCGCCGTCGGCGCGGCCCTCGGCCTCGCCGGTGCCGTCATGCAGACCGTCACCCGCAACCCGCTCGCCGATCCCGGGCTGCTGGGCGTCAACTCCGGTGCCGCGGCAGCAGTGGTGACCGCGATCAGTGTGCTCGGGATCACGTCGTTCACCGGCTACCTCTGGTTCGCACTGGTGGGCGCGGCCGTCGCCGCCACCGCCGTCAACGCCCTCGGCGGCAGCCGGGGTGCCACCCCCGTACGACTCGCCCTCGCCGGAACGGCCGTCAACGCGGCGCTCCTCGGCTACGTCAACGGCCTCCAGCTCTGGGACCTGAGCACGCTCGACTCCATGCGCTACTGGTCGGTCGGCACCCTCGCCAAGCGCGACCTCCACCTGCTCGTGGTCGTCCTGCCGCTGCTCGCGGCCGGCGCGCTGCTCGCCCTCGGCCTGGCCCGTCCGCTCGGCGCGCTCTCGCTGGGGGACGACCAGGCACGGGCCCTGGGCACCAAGGTCGAACGCACCCGCGTCCTGTCGGTCGTCGCGGTCACGCTGCTGTGCGGCGCCGCGACCGCCGTGTGCGGGCCGATCGGCTTCGTGGGCCTGATGGTCCCGCACGCCGCCCGCTCCTTCAGCGGCCCCGACCCCCGCTGGCTGTTCCCGTACTGCGCGGTGTTCGCCCCGGTCCTCCTGCTCGTGTCCGACGTGATCGGGCGGGTGGTCGTGCCGCCCTCCGAGATCGAGGTGGGCACGGTCACCGCGTTCCTCGGCGGCCTGCTCTTCGTCCATCTCGTGCGGAAACGGAAGGTGGCCCAACTGTGAGCACCACCGAGGCACCCCGCCGCGGCGGGCCCGTGCGGCAGGGGCCGCGCGGCGCCCTGCTGCGCACCGGCCGCTGGTCCCTCCGCTACGACCCCCGCGCCCTGTCCGTGTGCGCGGCCCTGGCCGTGATCGCTGCCGTCAGCACCGTCTTCGCGGTGGGCACCGGCAGTTACGCGGTCGCGCCGCTCGACGTGGTGCGCACCTTCCTCGGCGACGGGCCGCCGGGCGCCGAGTTCGTCGTCGTCGACCTGCGGCTGCCGCGCGCCCTCGTGGCGGTCCTCGTCGGCTTCGCGATGGGCGTGGCGGGCGCGGTCTTCCAGTCCCTGACCCGCAACCCGCTCGGCAGCCCCGATATCACCGGCTTCGGCAACGGTGCCTCCGCGGGCGCCCTCGTGGCCATCATCCTGTTCGACGCGGGCGCCCCGCAGACCGCGGCCGGCGCCGTCTGCGGCGGCTTCGCCACGGCCACCGCGGTCTATCTGCTCGCGTGGAAGCGCGGCGTGCACGGCTACCGGCTGATCCTCGTCGGCATCGGCGCGTCCGCCGTCCTCGGCTCGGTCACCAGCTTCCTGTACGTCCGCGCCGACATCGGCAAGGCCGCCGAGGCCGCGAGCTGGATGATCGGTTCCCTCAACTCCCGCGACTGGAGCCAGGTCCGCGTCGCCGCGCTCGGCCTGGTCCTGCTGCTGCCGGTCGTGGTGGTGCTCGGCCGGCGGCTGACCGTACTGGAGATGGGCGACGACACCGCCGCCGCGCTCGGCGTACCGCCCGAACGCAGCCGCCTGCTCCTGCTGTGCGCGGGCACCGGCCTCACCGCGATGGCCGTCGCCGCGGCCGGACCGATCCCGTTCGTCGCCCTCGCCGCCCCGCAGTTGGCCCGCCGCGTGACCCGCGCGACCGGCCCGAACGTCCTCGCGGCGGGCTGGACGGGCGCGGTCCTTGTCTCGGTCGCCGACCTGGCCACCCAACGCGCCACGGGCTCCGCCCTGTTGCCGGTCGGCGTCGTCACGGGCGTGGGCGGCGGCCTCTACCTCGCGTGGCTCCTGCGCGCGGAACGCCGGGCGGCACGCCTCTGAACCCTCCCGGGCCGGGCGCCCGGGGAACACCCTCCGTGCCCGTACGGTATTCTTGCCGAGCGCGACCACACGGCTGACGGCCCGGTCGCGCACCGGGACGTGGCGCAGCTTGGTAGCGCACTTGACTGGGGGTCAAGGGGTCGCAGGTTCAAATCCTGTCGTCCCGACTGGAGACAGTCGCAGACGAGGGCCGGTGTCGGAGCTTTCCGACACCGGCCCTCACCCGTTTCTGGGGACCAGTTGGGGACCAGGTCCTCTGGACCGCCGGTGTCAGCGGGTGGTGACGATCCTGCTGGGCGGGGTGCGTGGGGCGCGCAGGGCGGTCAGGTGGGTGGTGAGTGCGGTGCCGGCGGCTGTGATCTTGTGGACGTCGGGGTCAGGTAACGCTGGGTGGTGGTCAGTGATCCGTGGCCGGCGATGCGGCGCAGGACGTGGATTTGTACGCCTGCGTCGGCGAACCAGGTCAGGCCGGTGTGGCGGAGATCGTGGCGGCGCAGGTGTTCGTAGCCGAGTGCGGTGACTACGTCGTCCCAGTGGGTGGCGTCGCGCAGGACGGCGGTGGAGATGCGTCCTCCGCGTGGTCCGGTGAAGAGGCGGGCGTCGGGGTTGGGTCCGGCGGCCAAGACG
Source organism: Streptomyces sp. NPDC008150 (assembly GCF_042956945.1). Lineage (NCBI taxonomy): Bacteria > Bacillati > Actinomycetota > Actinomycetes > Kitasatosporales > Streptomycetaceae > Streptomyces > Streptomyces sp. NPDC008150. The sequence goes on from NZ_JBIBHJ010000010.1 coordinate 271,841, forward strand.
TGCTGGGCGACGAGGGGACGTATCTCTTCGATGATCGGTACCTTGCGCGCGTTTGCCTTTGGTGCCCTTGTCGGTGAGTCCTCCGGGTGCGGGGGTGGTCTGGCGGCGCACGGTCCAGATCCACTGGGTGGTGTCGATGTCGCCGACGCGGCAGCCGGATACCTCGCCGATGCGTGCGGCGGTGGATGCCGCGAAGAGGACGACGTCGCCCCAGCCGCGGTACTTGTCGTGGGAGGCGGCGACGAGAGCCTGTGAGAGTCGGGCGAGGGTTTCCCAGTTGGGCAGGGCGAGTGCGCGGGGGTTGAGGAGCTCGTCCTCGACCTGCTTGTAGAGCTTCTGCCAGCCTGTCACGCGGGCGGGGTTGACCTTGATGATGCCGTCGCGGACCGCTTGCTCCATGATGCGGACCAGGACGGCGATGGTGTTCTTCACCGTCGAGCGGCTGTGCTCGTCGGCGATCCAGTTCTGCACGGTCCGGTCGACGACACCATTGGTGATCATCCGCACCGGGAGGTGGCCCAGTGCCGGGACCACACGCACCCGCCATCCCGACAGGTAAGGATCGAGGGTCTTCAACTCCATCCCGCGCAGGGCGAGTTCCATGTTCGCGCTGCCGTAGTCGGCGAGGCTCATCGTGGCCAGCGACGGCGTCAGGCCGGCCTCCGCGGCCTCGATGATGGCCTCACCTCTTGGCTCGTCAGCTGGGCGGAGATGGAGATGACCTGCGTAATTTGGTGCCCCTTTACGCGGCAGTGAACACTCCCCTCATGGCGGGATATGAAAACGCAATAGCGAAACGAGTGCAGGAGAGCGGGGAAACTATTTACTATCAAGTGATACCGCATTATCAAGGCAGTAGCGGAATTCCGGACTCGGTTACGCTCTCCTGGTCTGGTAATATGGGACCTTCCGGCAGTAAAACGCTCGCAAATGTACCGTGATTGCGACCTGGTGGAGTGCGGATGCCTTGGGTTACTGACCTGTCGAGTGCAGTCTCATGGAGGCCGCTTTCTCTATCCATTGAATGGGAAGGGATTGAGCGCCATCTCGGCACCTCCTTGCCGGAAGATTTCAAGGAATTCTGCGAGTGCTTCGGTGAGGGGGAATTCTGTGACTATGTGCGTGTGCACTCCAGTTCTGGCGGGGCTCAACTGGCAGTGGTTGAAAAACTCCAGAGATTGCGAGGAATTGTTGCCGAGCACCCCGTCGTTGAAATGGGATATGCCCCGCATGGCTTGTTCCGTGAGGGGGAAGGGGGACTCATTCCATGGGCAGTGACTCAGACGGCGGCAGAATTCTACTGGCTCGCCCTCCCTGGAGTTCGGCCCGAAGAATGGCCCGTGCACGCCAGGGGTGAAGTCGGAGGATGGGAAGATTTCGGCACGTCGATGAGTGAATTTTTGTACAAAATCCTCTCCGGTGAGGGCGCTGGAAGGTTTGGGGTAGCGGACCTTGTGCCTGTGCCGTTTTACCGGTGTGACGACAGTGTGATCTCGGACGGTCTTTAACAACGGCTACTGAGGTTGAATTCGTAGGGGCGTTGGGTGTGCCCGGCCTGCGGTATGACGGTGTGATGCGGGTATCCACAGGGTGGCGGGTTGGCTGCCGAACGGCAGCAGTTCCGCGAGGAGTTACGGGTGCAGGCGGCCGAGCGGTTCGCGGGCGGTAAGGCGAGTTCCGTCATCGCCAAGGACCTGTGGGTCAGTGTCCGGTCGGTACAGCGGTGGCGGGTGGCCCGCGGCAGAACTGCGCACCCTCTCCGAGGAATACCCCGGCATCTGGCAGCTGCGAGCAGAGGGCCGGGCCACCACGCGCGCAGCCGCCGCGCAATACGCCGCTCCAGTCGAACCAGAACAGCTCATCCGCCTCGCCGATACTGCCCAACTGCACTGGATCGCAGACGAGCACCATCTGCTCGACATCGTCCTAGAATCCCTCGATCGCTTCGCGAAGGCCCTGCACCGGCCATGTCGGGTTGTGTCAGTCGGTTCTGATGGCGAGGCCGGTCTCGGCGAGGCAGCCGTCGATGAGGTGGCTGCGGTACTGGATGTGCCGCAGGCCGCGGCGGACGGTGTTGATGAGGTGGTCCGGGGTGTGGAAGGCGACGTTGGAGAGCCAGCCGCGTCGCAGGAGGGACCAGATGTCCTCGACGGGGTTGAGGTCGGGCGCGTAGGGCGGCAGGTAGTAGATGGTCAGCCAGTCGCGGTTCTCGGCGAACTCGCGCAGGCCGGCGGCCTTGTGGACATTGCGGTTGTCCCAGACGAGAACGATGGGGCCGCCGAGTTGCTGGTGGGCGGCGCTCAGCAGGTCGCGGTAGTCGCGCCAGGAGAAGCTTTTACGTCCGTCGCGCCGGGCGTCGTCTGGTCGGGGCCGGTAGATCAGCCTCGATCGGTGGCCGGGTTTGTAGCAGGTCAGAGCGGCGATGGGGACACGTCTGCGGGACCGGCCGCGAACGCGGACGACCGGGGTCCGGCCGCGTGGTGACCAGGTCCGGGCGGTCGGCGGCGTCATGGAGAGTCCGGCTTCGTCCTCGAAGACGAGCCAGGCTCCACGGGCCGCCGCGAAACCTTCCGCGCAGGGCCACACGTCCTTCACCCATCCCGTGACGGCATCGTCGTCGCGCTCGAGAGCACGGCGGGCCGGAACCTGGCAGGACCAGCCGTTGCGTATCCAGGAGTTTGCGTACGCCCTGGATCGTGTAGGTCAGGCGGAAGCGCCGGCCGATCAGCGTCTTGATACGGGCCAGGGTCCAGCGCTGGTCCTCCCAGCCGTGCGCGGCCGGCCCCTTGGCCAACTCCACCTCCAGCGAGGCGACCTGGGCCTCACTGAGCCTGGGCAGCGAGGCCGGCCCCTGCGAACGCAGAGCTCGCGGGCCGCCCTCCTCCCAGGTCCGCCGCACCGCTGGACCGACCGGACACTGACCCGCAGGTCCCTGGCGATCACCGAACTCGCGTCGCCCAGGGCGAACCGCTCGGCCGCCCGGACTCGCAACTCCTCGCGAAACGACTGCCGTTCAGCAGTCAGGCCACCACCTTGTGGATACCGTATACAACGGTCATACCGCAGCAACCGGTCACCCAACAGCCCTTACGACACTACGAGTTCAACCTCAGTAGCCGAGGATCGCCTCCCGTCCCGGCAGGGGCCAGCCCGTGTACGCCTCGGCGAGGTAGGCCCGGCCGGCGCCGGACTCCACCACCGTGCGCAGTTCGCCCAGTTGACGTCGCCGGTCGAAGGCGGCGGCCCCCGGCTGGAGGTGCAGCATGCTGGTCATCCACCAGGAGAAGTGCTGCGCCTTCCAGATGCGGTCCTGGGCCGTCTCCGGGAACGCGTCGAACAGCCGGCCGTCCTTGTCGAGCAGAAGCGCCCGCAGCGCCTCGGTCAGCAGGACCACGTCCGCGACCGCGAGGTTCATGCCCTTGGCGCCGGTGGGCGGAACGGTGTGCGCCGCGTCGCCGACCAGGACGACCCGGCCGCGGCGCATCTCGTGGGTGACGAAGCTGCGGAACCGCAGCACGTCCCGCTGGAAGACGCGGCCCTCGCGCAGCGTCGTCCCCGGCACCCGGGCCTGGAGGATCTCCCACAGCCGGTCCTCCGAGTACGCCCCCGGGTCGGTGTCCGGGGCGCACTGGAAGTACATCCGCTGCACCGTGGGGCTGCGCTGGCTGATCAGGGCGAAGCCGTCCGGCGAGTTGCTGTAGATCAACTCGTCTGCGCTCGGCGGGGCTTCGCACAGGATGCCGAACCAGGCGAAGGGGTACTCCCGGAAGTAGCCTCCGCGGGTTCCCGCGACGGCCTCCCGGGTCACCCCGCGCGAACCGTCCGCGCCGACCACCACGTCGGCCTCGATCTCGCTCACGTTGCCGTCGGCGTCCCTCGCGAGCACCCGAGGCCGGGTCGTCCCGGCGTCCTCCACGCGCTCGGCCGTCACCCCGAACCGCAGGTCCTGCCCCGCGGCCAGGCGGGTCGCGATCAGGTCCTTCAGCACCTCGTGCTGCGGATACAGCCACACCGCCCGGCCGACCATGTCGGCGAAGTCCACCCGGTGGCCCTCGCCGCCGAAGCGCAGCTCGATGCCCTCGTGCTTCTGGCCGACGGTGAGCACGCGGTCCGACGCGCCGGTCCCGGCGAGGACCTCCACGGTGCCCTGCTCCAGGATTCCGGCCCGGATCGTGGTCTCGATCTGCTCGCGGGTGCGGGAGTCCAGGACGACCGACTCGATGCCGTGCCGGTGGAGCAGGTGGGACAGCAGCAGGCCTGCGGGGCCTGCGCCGATGATGGCGACGCGGGTGCGTTCCAGCATGTCGTCTCCTTCGACGCCGTTGCGGGGTGCCCGGAGTCTGCCGCCCGGCGCCCCGTCCCTACGACGCCGATTCCCGTTCAACGGGGATCGAGTTGTGCCGGTGTCGCGGGGGACGGGCTGCTCCGCCGGCAAGTAGCGCTCCCGCGGCGGGTGTTCGGCCGTCGCACCGGCGCCGGCCCGTGCGTGTCCTACGCACCGGTCGTGCCGGGGGCCCCGTGCGCCCCGTGCGCACTCAGCGCCGCGGAGACGCCGGCCGCGGCAGCCCGCAGTTCCTCGACCGCGGGCCGGGTCGGTGCGTCCCGGGGGAGGACGACCGACAGTGCGGCGATCACCGGCCCGCGCCCCTCGCGCACCGGCACCGCGACGCCCGTCGACACCGGCTCCACCGAGCCCGGCGCCACGACGACCCCGTCCCGCCTGATGTCGGCGAGCACGGCGGCCAGCCGCTTCGGATCGGTCACCGTGTCCCGCGAGACCGCCCGCAGGGGGCGCCCAAGGACCCGTTCGCGCAGCTCGGCGGGGCTGAACGCGAGCAGGACCAGGCCCGACGACGAGGCGTGCAGGGGCAGCCGCCCCGCGATCCGGGTGATGTTCGCGCCGGCGTGCGGGTGGGACAGCCGCTCGACGAACAGGGTCTCGTCGCGCTCCAGGACCGCGAGCTGGGTGTGCTCCCCGATCCGCGACTGGACGCGCTCCATGTACGGCAGCGCCGTCTGCCGCAGCCGCAGCGCCCGCGACCCCCGCAGGGCCAGCTCCCACAACCGCATCCCCAGCATCAGCCGCTGGTCCTCGTCCTTCTCCAGCAGGCCGCACTCCACCAGCTCGGCGACCATGCGGTAGGCCGTCGTCGACGGCAGCCTCGCCCGCCGCCCGATCTCCGCCGCGGTCTGCACCGTCCGGTCCGTGTCGAACGTCTCCAGGACGCGGACGATCCGTTCCGCGACCGTTTCCCCCGATGTCGAGTTGGCCATGATCCGCCCTCACTCCGCCAGAACACCTGTCAGGACAACGCGCGGTGCGCTCCCCGCGGTGCCCCTCGAACCTCTCGACCTCCTCGGGCGCGAGGCCCACCATCATGCGCCGCTCCGGTCCGCCGGCCGGCTCGGCACACTCGGCGGTGGGGCGTCCGCCGCGACCTGCGCGCCGAGCCGTGGAGGGGGCCCGTACGATGATCGGGCTGCGGACTGGAATACTCCGTACGCCCCCTCCCCGCCCTCCCAGGAGCCTCGTCCGTGAACACCGCCGTCCTGGCCTCGGCACCCGGACTGCACTTCTACCGCCTCACCGGTGCGGTTCTGCTGCTGTTCGCCCTGGCCGTCCTGCTGCTCGTCCTGCTGGGCAGGCGAGTCGCCCGGCGCGGCACCCTGTGGGCGCCCGAGTTCGGGGCGCGCTGCCGGGAGACCGCCCTGTACGGCCTCGCGGCCTCGTTCGGTACCTACGGAGCCGGGCTGCTGTTCGGCTTCATGCAGTTCGGGGACGACGCCAAGGTGTGCTCGGTCACCCGGTACGGACTCACCGGGCAGGGCCACGTCCTGCCGACGGCCACGTTCTTCCCCCTGAGCAACTCCTGCTACTGGCCCGACGGTTTCGTCCGGGAGTTCGTCCCCGTGTACATCAACCCGGTGCTGACGTTCTTCCTCACGACGGCCGTGCTGGCCGGGGCGGTGGGCCTCGCGATGTGGCTGCCGGAGCGGCGCGGCCGTGCGCGGGACGAGGACGGGGACGTGGCCGCCGGGGCCGCGAGCACCGGAGCCTCGGTGAACTCCCGGGGCTGAAACGGGAGTTCACCGGGGTGCCGGTGGGTGCGGCCCCGCCGTGCGCGGTCGAAGCGGCGGTTCAATAGGTGTAGTTCGTGGTGTAGGCGCACTCGGTGTAGAGGTAGCCCGACCGCAGTTTCGCGGTGTCCGACGCGGGGGAACCGCCGCTGTCGTCACGGGACTTGTGCACGAAGTAGGTCGTGCCGACCGGCAGCCGGATGGTCTTCTGCGGATAGTTCTTGCCGGCCGAGCACGGCTTGAAGCCGAGCCCCAGGGTGCTGCTCAGGGAGTACGACGAGCAACTCCCGCACGCCTTCAGGGTGAGGGACCCGGTGACCGGACCGGTGTACAGGACCGTGATGTCGTCGGGGCTGTCGTTCTTGATCGTGACGGAGATGCTGCCGCCCGACGCGGTGGTGGGCAGCTTCTTGCCGGCCGCCGGGACCGTCTCGGCCACCTCCGCGGCGATGGCGATCTTCTTGGCGCGCCCCGCGTTCCCGCTGTGCGGGTTGTCCTTGACGAAGTCGTTCATCGTCGTGACGGCCTCGCTGTAACTCCCGTCCCGGTACTGGTCGACTCCGCACGCGTACGCACCTGTCCGTGCGCTCGCGGTGGCCCGGCCGGCGTCCTTGTCGAGGGCGCCCGAGAGCCCCGCCTCCTCACCGGGCAGTTCCTGGACGTCGGTGGCGAGGGAGTCCAACCGCTGAACGGCGGCGCAGGGTTCGGAGCCGCCGACGGCCTTCACCGCCGCGTCCACCCGCGTCTTCACTGCGGGCTCGACCTCCCCGGCCTGGGACGACTTCGGGAACGTCGACAGCAGATCGGCGAACTGCGTGGTCCACTCCGACGATCCGGCGGCGAGCGACGCGGCCCCGCATTCGTACAGGGAGGTCGCGAGCCGGTCGTCGGGCCAGCCGGAGAGTCCGCCCACGGTCTTCCGGGCGACCGAACCCGGCACGGTGCGCAGGTACTTGAGAGGCGCGACGGCGCCGCAGTAGTCCTTCACCGTGTAGGGGGCGGCGACCGTCGCGTAGTAGGTCCGCACCCGGTCGGGCACGTGCCCTGCGGCACGGGAGCCGGGGTGGTCCTTCACCAGTCGGTCGTAGGCGGTCAGCGCGCGGCGGTAGTCGGCCTCGGACGCCGCGAAGGGCCGCTCGGCGGCCGCCGCGACCAGCTTGTCCGCCCGGTCCAGCCGGTCGAGCAGCATCTGTTCGGTCGCCTCGTCGCGCGCCCCGTCGTACAGCACCGCCCCGCCCGCCGGCACGGCCAGCAGGACGAGACCCAGCACGGCCGCGACCAGGGCGCCCGGCAGCAGCGACAGCCGGGTGCGCAGGCCCACGGCGGCGCCGTGCGCGGCCGCGAGCAGCAGCAGGACCAGGTACCCCACCAGCAGGGCGCCGGGCACGCCGTCCGGGTCCGCGGGCAGGGCCACGACGAGCAGCACCGCCGTGGCGATCCAGCACACCGCCATGAGGCCCCAGCGCCGTACCAGGGCGTAACCGAGCCCGAGCCCCGAGAGGTTCAGCAGCCCGACCGCGACGGCCCGCAACGGGTCCGCCGGTCCCGCGGGCGCGGGTGGCGCCGGCGGTGGAGCGGTCGGCATCGGCGGACGTGTGTATCCGTCGTGCGAACTCTGTGGATCCCAGGACATGACGGCCCCCCGTCGATCACGCCCACAACCTCGGACTTGTCAGAGTACGGCCAGGAAGCCGAGGGGGACAGGGGGCTTTCGGCGCCGAACGCGCACGACCGCGGGGGCCGTCGCGGATCTGCTCCGCGACGGCCCCCGGGACGTGGCCGGCCGGACCCGGTGGGGTCCGGCCGAACGGGATCAGACCAGGTCGAACCGGTCGAGGTCCATGACCTTGCTCCACGCGGCGACGAAGTCCGTCACGAACTTCGACTTCGCGTCGTCGCTCGCGTAGACCTCGGCCAGCGCCCGCAGTTCGGAGTTCGAACCGAAGACCAGGTCCGACCGCGTACCGGTCCAGCGGACCTCGCCGGTGGCGCGGTCGTGGCCCTCGAAGGAGTCGCGGTCACCGGCGACCGGCGTCCACTTGGTGTCCATGTCGAGCAGGTTGGCGAAGAAGTCGTTCGTCAGCACACCGGGGGTCTCGGTGAGGACGCCCGCCTTCGACTGCCCGTGGTTGGCACCCAGCACGCGCAACCCGCCGACCAGGACGGTCATTTCGGGAGCGCTGAGCTCCAGCAGGTTGGCGCGGTCGACGAGCAGGAACTCCGCCGGAAGGCGGTTGCCCTTGCCGAGGTAGTTGCGGAAACCGTCGGCGGCCGGCTCCAGGGCGGCGAACGACTCGGTGTCCGTCTGCTCCTGCGTGGCGTCGACGCGGCCCGGCGTGAACGGCACCTCGACGTCGAACCCGCCCTCCTTCGCGGCGCGTTCGACACCCACGGCGCCGGCGAGCACGATCAGGTCGGCCAGCGAGACCTGCTTGCCGCCGCCCTGCGCGGAGTTGAACGCCTCCTGCACGCCCTCCAGGGTGCGCAGGACGCCCGCGAGGCGCTCGGGCTCGTTGACCTCCCAGCCGCGCTGGGGCTCCAGGCGGATGCGGGCGCCGTTGGCACCGCCGCGCTTGTCACTGCCGCGGAAGGACGAGGCGGAGGCCCAGGCGGTGGAGACCAGCTCGGACACGGACAGGCCCGAGTCGGCGATCCGCTGCTTGAGGCCGGCGATGTCGGCGGCGTCGACCGGCTCGTACGTGCGCTCCGGCAGCGGGTCCTGCCACAGCAGCGTCTCGGAGGGGACCTCCGGGCCGAGGTAGCGGACGACGGGGCCCATGTCGCGGTGGGTCAGCTTGTACCAGGCGCGGGCGAACGCGTCGGCGAACTCCGCAGGGTTCTCCAGGAAGCGCCGCGAGATCTGCTCGTAGACCGGGTCGACGCGCAGGGCGAGGTCGGTCGTCAGCATCGACGGGGCGTGCGTCTTCGAGCCGTCGTGCGCGTCCGGCACGGTGCCGGCGCCGGCACCGTCCTTCGGCCGCCACTGGTTGGCGCCCGCGGGGCTCTTGAACAGCTCCCACTCGTAGCCGAAGAGGATCTCGAAGAAGCTGTTGTCCCAGGCGGTCGGGGTGTTGGTCCAGGTCACCTCGAGACCGCTGGTGATGGTGTCGCCGCCCTTGCCGGTGCCGAACGTGTTGTTCCAGCCCAGCCCCTGCTCCTCCAGCGCGGCGGCCTCGGGGTCGTCGCCGACGTTGTCGGCCGGGCCGGCGCCGTGGGTCTTGCCGAAGGTGTGGCCGCCCGCGATCAGGGCGACGGTCTCCTCGTCGTTCATCGCCATCCGGCGGAACGTCTCGCGGATGTCGCGGGCCGACGCCAGCGGGTCCGGGTTGCCGTTGGGGCCCTCGGGGTTGACGTAGATGAGGCCCATCTGCACGGCGCCGAGCGGGTTCTCCAGCTCGCGGTCGCCCGTGTAGCGCTCGTCACCGAGCCAGGTGGTCTCGGGACCCCAGTAGACGTCCTCCTCGGCCTCCCAGACGTCGGCACGGCCGCCGGCGAAGCCGAACGTCTCGAAGCCCATGGTCTCCAGGGCGACGTTGCCGGCGAGGATCAGCAGGTCGGCCCAGGAAATGTTCTGGCCGTACTTCTTCTTGACCGGCCACAGCAGACGGCGGGCCTTGTCGAGGTTGGCGTTGTCCGGCCAGCTGTTCAGCGGGGCGAACCGCTGCTGGCCGGCACCGGCGCCGCCGCGGCCGTCGCTGATCCGGTAGGTGCCGGCGCTGTGCCAGGCCATGCGGATGATGAGCGGGCCGTAGTTGCCGAAGTCGGCGGGCCACCAGTCCTGCGAGGTGGTCAGCACCTCGGCGAGGTCACGCTTCACCGCCGGCAGGTCGAGCGACTTGAACGCGGTCGCGTAGTCGAAGTCCTCGCCCAGCGGGTTCGCCACGGCCGGGTTCTTGGAAAGGATGCGCAGGTTCAGCCGGTCCGGCCACCACTGACGGTTGCCACCACCCTGCGTGGGGTGCGGGGCGCGCGCGGTGTGCACGACCGGGCAGCCGCCCGACTCCTCGGCTTTGGGTTCGGTGACGATTGCGTCGTGGTTCTCAGTCATGGAAATCCTTCCGGACCTGGCAGATCGCTGAGCTCTGGAGCTTGAGGGTGCGGCGCCAGGACCCGGGGCCGTTCGGGGCGGGGGGTGCGTCTCCTGCCGTACCGGTGGACCGGGGGTTCTTGGCTGTCGCCGGAACTGATCCTACGATGGACAGAGTCCAAGTCAAGAAGGGCGCCAAATCCGTATCGGCTCGCAAGCCGGACGTTACCGGCGAGACGTCTCCCGTCCCACCGCACTTGAGATAGGTGAACCAATATGAGTGACCTGCTGGGGCGACTGCGTGGACGTGGCTGGCGAATGACCTCCCAGCGCCGTGTCGTCGCCGAGGTCCTCGACGGCGATCACGTGCATCTCACGGCCGACGAGGTGCACGCGGCGGCGGCCCGGCTCCTGCCCGAGATCTCCCGCGCGACCGTCTACAACACCCTGGGCGAACTGGTCACCCTCGGCGAGGTGATGGAGGTCACCTCCGAGGGCCGCGCCAAGCGCTACGACCCCAACGCCCACCGCCCGCACCAGCACCTGGTCTGCTCGGTCTGCGGCACCATCCGCGACGTCCACCCCGTCGGCGACCCGCTCTCCGCCCTCCCGGCGGACCAGCGTTTCGGGTTCGCGGTCTCGGAGGCGGAAGTGACGTACCGCGGGCTGTGCCCGGGGTGCGCCGCCACGGCGTGATCAACGGGCCGTCGCCGGCGGGGAGTCGACGTCCGCGGGGCGGCGGGCGGCAGCCGGCCCGTCGCGCCGGGGCGGCCCGGCCCCTCCCCGCCCGGCGGGCCGAACGCCCCGGTGACCGATCGGTGGACGCGGTCTTGACGGGTGATCCGGGCCGTCCGACACTCGTCGAGGAATCCTAGTGAACAGGTAGGGAAATATGGGGCGTCCCGAGGCGGTCACCGGCCGTGGGCGGCGTACCCCGCGCGGGCCCCTGCCCCTCGTACCCCCGGCCGCCGTGCCCGCACCGGCCTCGCCCCTGCTGACCTCCCGCCGCCACATCGACCTGCTGCGGGTCTGCAGCGCGATCGGACGCGTCGGCTGAGCCGACGCGCCTCCCGCCCGGACGACGACGTACCGGCGCCCGCCCGCCACGGGCCGGCCCCGGGCGTTCCCGCGCGTGCGCGGCGCGCGGACGGGGCCCGCCGCCCCGCCGCGCGACGCGCACCGCGGACGTCCGCCCGCCGCACCGCCGCAACCGCCGTCCACGACGTGCCGTCCGGCCGTCCTCCATGCCGCGCCGCCTGCGCCCCACCCCGGGAGACCCATGTCCGTCACGCACCTCACCGCGCACCCGTCCCGCCGCCCGGTGCCCGCGTTCCGCGGCCGTATCGGACGCGACGCGCGCAGCGGCCACTACGCCGTGCCGCGCCGCTACCGCATCCACCTCTCGACGGCCTGTCCGGGCGGCCTGCGCATCGCCGTCGCCCACCGGCTGCTCGCGCTCGACGACATCTGTCCGGTCACCTTCCTGCCCGCCGTGCCCGACGGCCCCGACGGCGGCCACACCGTGCTGCGCCCGCTGTACGAGGCGAGCATGCACCACTACTCCGGCCCCGCCCTCGAACCGGTGCTCAGCGACGACTGGTCCGGCCGCATCGTCAGCACCCACGCGCCCGACATCATGCGCGACCTCGCCCGGCACTTCGGCGACGGCCGCGCCGACCTCTACCCGTGCGGCGCCGAGTCCGTCGTCCAGAGCGTCGAGCGGCTCTGCTCCGAAGGCATCGACGGCGCCGCCCAGCGGGCGGGGCGGCCCGACGCCACCGAGGCCGAACGTGCCGCCGCCGTCGATGAGTTGGACGCCGCCCTCGCCTCCGCCGAGCAGCTCGTGGGGGCCGGCCCCCACGTGACGGGACAGGCGCCCACCGCCGCCGACATCGAACTGTGGACGGCCCTGGTGCGGCTCGACACCGTGCACCGCAACCACCTGGACGCCGACGCCGTGCGCCGCGCCGCCGCCCACCGCGTCCTGTGGGACTACGCGCGGGCGCTGACCGCGCACCCCGCCTTCGGCGCCCATCTCGACCTGGCCGGCATCGACCGCCGCCACCGCGCGGGCTGCCGCGGCCTGGAGGCCGCCGGAGCCGCCGTCCGGATCCTCGACTGGGCCGCGTACGCGGGGAGTTCACCCGCGCACGACACCCGCCCCGACGACTGCTGAGCCGTACCAGCAGGTGGACCGGCGTTGACATCCGCTCGCACGCCTGTCTTAACTATCGCCCAGAACGGTCATGAGCGTCAGCGACAAGCCCTGGCTTGCTGACCGGCAACCCTCGCTCCGCGGTGGGGTGCCCCAGGTGACGACCGGACCGGAAGTGATTCGGTAAGCGCGAGGCCCGACGGGCCGGAACGGTGACGGTGACGGACATGTACGCAGCCCCCCGGACGGCGACAGGCCGTCCCGCGGGCTGCGTACAGCCGTCCGCCGAACCGCTCGTCGCCGATCGCGCCGTCGATCTGCTCCGCGTCAACAGCGCACTGTGTACCGCACCGGGCCGTGCCCGCTGTCGAGGCTGACACCGCATCGCGGTTTCCCTCTCCTCGCAGCACCTGGCCGTCCCGCAGTCTCCGGATCCCCGACGAACACCGCCGAGACGGTGTGCCGTTGTCCGCCAGCCCCCGGTTCCGTGCGTTTCTCCGTGACCGTCCCGTCCCCGCGATGCCTTCCACAGCCCCGCGGGCGAGCCGCCGGTACGTGACGCGAGCACGGCAGACCCGGGGGAGTCCGCCTCCGCTGGAGCCGTCATGAGTGAACCCCCGGGCGCCGCCGTATCCGTGGCCGCCGAGCCGACCGACGCCGGAACCGCGTCCGCCGAGAAGCGCTCCGCCGCGCACCCCGTCGCGCAGCGCGTCCTGCCCCTGCGACGCCCCGGGCGGTGGATCGCCACCGCCGTGGTCCTGGTCCTGCTGGCGCAGGTCGTGCACGGGCTGGCCACGAACCCCTTCTACCAGTGGGACCGCTTCCGCTACTGGTTCCTGCGGCCGACCGTCCTCGACGGACTCGTCGTCACCCTCGAAGTCACCGCGCTCAGCGCCGTGCTGGGGCTGCTCGGCGGAGTGCTGCTCGCCGTCTGCCGGCTGTCCGCGAGCCCGGTCCTGCGCTCGGTGAGCTGGGTCTACACCTGGCTCTTCCGCTCGGTCCCGCTGATCGTCGTCCTGATCTTCCTCTACAACTTCAGTGCTCTGTACCAGACGTTGAGCCTCGGCGTGCCCTTCGGCCCGTCCTTCGTCAGCTTCGACGAGTCCCGCCTCGCCACCGACATGACCGTCGCGGTCGTCGGGCTCAGCCTCAACGAGGCCGCGTACGCGTCGGAAGTGGTCCGCGGCGGCATCCTCTCCGTCGACCAGGGCCAGCACGAGGCCGCCTCCGCGCTGGGACTGCCCAAGCGCTACCAGTTCACCCGGATCGTCCTGCCGCAGGCACTGCGTTCCATCACCCCGAACTACGTCAACCAGCTGATCGGCCTCATCAAGGGCACGTCCCTGGTGTTCTACGTGTCGCTGCTCGACCTGTTCGGCTCGGTGCAGACGATGGGATCCACCTACCCGGGCGACATCGTGCCGCTGCTGCTCGTGGCCACCGTCTGGTACCTGATCCTCACCAGCGCCGTGTCCGTCGTCCAGTTCTACGTCGAGCGGTACTTCGCCCGGGGCGCCACCCGCACCCTGCCGCCGACCCCGTTCCAGAAGCTCCGCACCGGCCTGGGCGACCTGCGCGAGCGCGTGCGCAAGGAGACCGCCGTATGAGCACCACCGCCCCCGCGGCCCCCGCCGGCACGGCCCCCGTGGCCGTCGAGATCCGGGACGTCCACAAGTGGTACGGCACCCAACGCGTGCTCCAGGGCATCGATCTGACGGTCCGTCCGGGCGAGGTCACCGTGATCCTCGGCCCCTCCGGCTCCGGCAAGTCCACGCTGCTACGCGTCGTCAACCACCTGGAGCGGCCCGAGATCGGGCACGTCAGCGTCGGCGGCGAACTGATCGGCGTGCGCCGGCAGGGCGAGCGTCTGAAGGAACTCAGCGAGCGCGCGATCCTCGCGCAGCGCAGCCGCATCGGGTTCGTCTTCCAGAACTTCAACCTGTTCCCGCACCTGACCGTCCTCGACAACGTGGCCGCCGCGCCGGTCGCCACCGGACGGCTCGACCGCTCCTCCGCGAAGGAACTGGCGCGCGAACTCCTCGCCCGGGTGGGTCTCGCCGACCGCGCCGACGCCTACCCGCGCCAGCTCTCCGGCGGCCAGCAGCAGCGCGTCGCCATCGCCCGCGCACTGGCCCTGCGGCCCGGCGTCATCCTTTTCGACGAGCCCACCTCCGCGCTCGACCCCGAACTCGTCGGCGAGGTCCTGGCCGTCATCAAGGACCTGGCCACCAGCGGCACCACGCTGCTCGTCGTCACCCACGAGATCGGGTTCGCCCGCGAGGTCGCCGACCGCGTCGTCTTCATCGACGAGGGCCGGATCGTCGAACAGGGGCCGCCCGCCCAGGTGTTGGACAACCCGCAGCACGAACGCACCCGCGACTTCCTCAGCCGGGTCCTGTGACGTCGGCGGTGCGCCGCCGCGCCGCGACCGCACCGCCCGCCGTGCAGACCGTCCCACGTCCCACCGTCCGCCCATCGCTCACCGCTCACCGCTCACCGACAAGGACAGCCATGCCCAGCCTCAGCCTTCGCAGCAGACTCCTCCGATCCGTCACCGCCGGCACCGCCGTCGTCTCGCTCGCCGGGGCCCTGGCCGCCTGCGGGGGCGACAGCGACGCCGCCACGAAGACCGACACCGCGGGCAGCGTGACCGTGGGACAGCTCTCCAACGGGGCCGCGAAGGAAGCCACCCTCAAGGTGTCCGAGGTCAAGTCGATCAGCGCCGAGGTGCCCGCGAGCGTCAAGAAGGACGGCACGCTCACGATCGGCGTCGGCGCACTGCCCGACGGCTTCCCGCCGCTCGCCTACGTCGGCTCCGACCAGAAGACCCTCACCGGTTCCGAGCCCGACCTGGCACGGCTGGTGGCGGCGGTGCTGGGCCTCAAGCCTCAGTTGCAGAACGCCACTTGGGAGAACATGTTCGTCGGGATCGACAGCGGCAAGACCGAGATCGCGCTCGCCAACATCACCGACACCGAGGAGCGCAAGCAGAAGTACGACTTCGCCTCCTACCGCCAGGACAACGTCGGCTTCGAGGTGACGAAGAAGAGCACCTGGAACTTCGACGGCGACTACGAGAACCTCGCCGGCAAGACCGTCGCCGTCGACTCCGGCACCAACCAGGAGAAGATCCTCCTGGAGTGGCAGGCGAAGCTGAAGAAGGAGGGCAAGAACGTCACCGTCAAGCGCTACGCCAGCAAGAACAGCGTGTACCTGGCGCTGACCGGCGGGAAGATCGACGCCTACTTCGCGGCCAACCCCGGCGTCGCCTACCACGTGACGCAGACGGCGAAGTCGCCCAACGCGACCCGCAGCGCCGGCACGTTCTCGGGTGCGGGCGCCTCGCTCCAGGGCCTGATCGCGGCGACGACGAAGAAGGGCAACGGGCTGGCCCAGCCGGTCGCGGACGCCATCAACCACCTCATCAAGAACGGCCAGTACGCCAAGTGGCTCAAGGCCTGGAACCTCTCCGACGAGGCGGTCACCAAGTCCGTGCTCAACCCGGCCGGCCTGCCCCTCGACAACTCCTGACACCCCGTCAGTGACCCACCGGGCGCGGTGGGTCACCGCACCGGCCGCCGTGCGGAGGGGAACACGGCGGTCGGAGCGGGTGTTGTACAGGAGGGACAACTCCTCGCGCACGCGCGGGCGTTGCACACGACGGAGGTGACGGACATGGACGCGGAACGCACGACCGCCGCGGCCGTCGCCCCCGCCGGGCCCCTGCCGCACGCGACCGCCCCACGCGCCCTGGTCCCGCGCCGCCGTGTGCGTCTGCACGGCAGGCCGCACATCGACCTGCTGCGCACCGCCGGCGCGCTCTGTCGCTCCTGACCCGTTTCCCTCCGCCGCGCGCCCCCGTACCGGGCGACCCCTCACGGACCCAGGAAGGCATACCCGTGTCCTCAACCACACCCTCACCCGCCGCCGACTCCGCCTCGGCACACCTCCACCTGGCCGTCGCCCTCGACGGCACCGGCTGGCACCCGGCCTCCTGGCGCGAGCCGTCCGCCCGCCCCGGCGACCTGTTCACCGCGGGCTACTGGGCCGACCAGGTCGCGGAGGCCGAGCGCGGACTGATCGACTTCGTGACCATCGAGGACGGCCTCGGCCTCCAGACCGCACGCCCCTTCGAGCCCGACGACCGCACCGACCAGGTCCGCGGACGGCTCGACGCGGTGCTCGTGGCCGCCCGCATCGCGCCGCTGTCGAGCCACATCGGACTGGTGCCGACGGTGATCGCGACGCACACCGAGCCGTTCCACATCTCCAAGGCGATCGCCACCCTCGACTACGTCTCGACGGGCCGTGCCGGCCTGCGGGTCCAGGTCACCGCGCGGCCCCACGAGGCGGCCCACTTCGGCCGCCGCACGCTGCCCGACGTCGACTTCGACGACCTGGGCGGCGCCGCCGTCCGCGAGCTGACCACCGACCTGTTCGACGAGGCCGACGACTACGTGGAGGCCGTCCGCCGCCTGTGGGACAGCTGGGAGGACGACGCGGAGATCCGCGACACGGCCACCGGCCGCTTCGTCGACCGGGACAAGCTGCACTACATCGACTTCGAGGGCAGGTACTTCAGCGTCAAGGGCCCCTCCATCACGCCCCGCCCGCCGCAGGGCCAGCCCCTCGTCACCGCGCTCGGCCACGCGGCCGTCCCGTACCGGCTCATCGCCCGGCAGGCCGACGTCGGTTACGTGACCCCGCACGACGCGGACGGCGCCCGTGCGACCGTCGATGAGATCCGTGCCGAGCAGCGCGCGGCCGGCCGGGCCGACACCCCGCTGCACGTCTTCGGCGACCTCGTCGTCCTCCTCGACGACACCGCCGCCGAGGCGGCCGCCCGCCGCGCGCGCCTGGACGAGGCGGCGGGGGAGCCGTACCGCGGCGACGCCCTCGTCTTCGCCGGCACCGCGTCCGAACTCGCCGACCTGCTCCAGGAGTTCCAGGCCGCCGGGCTGACCGGGTTCCGGCTGCGGCCGGCCGTCGTCGGCCACGACCTGCCCGCGATCACCCGGAAGCTGGTGCCCGAACTCCAGCGCCGCGGCCTCTTCCGCACCGCCTACGAGGCCGACACCCTGCGCGGGCTGCTGGGCCTCGCCCGCCCCGCCAACCGCTACGCCGCAGCCTGAGCCGGAGGGACGCACCCATGAGCAAGCCGAACCAGACGAACGAACAGGGCAGGCCCCTCAAGCAGGTTCACCTGGCCGCCCACTTCCCGGGCGTCAACAACACCACCGTGTGGAGCGACCCGGAGGCCGGGAGCCACATCGAGTTCAGCTCCTTCGCGCACTTCGCGCGGACCGCCGAACGCGCCAAGTTCGACTTCCTGTTCCTCGCCGAGGGCCTGCGCCTGCGGGAACAGGGCGGCAAGATCTACGACTTGGACGTGGTCGGGCGCCCCGACACCTTCACGATCCTCGCCGCGCTCGCCGCCGTCACCGACCGCCTCGGCCTGACCGGCACGATCAACTCGACGTTCAACGAACCGTACGAGGTGGCACGGCAGTTCGCGAGCCTGGACCACCTCTCCGACGGCCGCTCCGCGTGGAACGTCGTCACCTCCTGGGACGCCTTCACCGGCGAGAACTTCCGCCGCGGCGGCTTCCTCCCGCAGGAGGAGCGCTACTCGCGCGCGAAGGAGTTCCTGGACACGGCCAACGAACTCTTCGACTCGTGGCGCGGTGACGAGATCGCCGCCGACGCGGCCACCGGCACGTTCCTCCGGGACGCGAAGGCGGGGGCGTTCGTCCACGAGGGGCAGCACTTCGACATCCACGGCCGGTTCAACGTGCCGCGCTCCCCGCAGGGCCGCCCGGTCGTCTTCCAGGCGGGCGACTCGGAGGACGGCCGCGAGTTCGCCGCGGCCTCGGCCGACGCCATCTTCAGCCGGTACAGCACGCTGGACGGCGGGCAGTCCTTCTACACCGACGTCAAGAACCGCCTCGCCAAGTACGGCCGCCGCCACGACCAGTTGCTCATCCTGCCCGCCGCGAGCTTCATCGTCGGGGACACGGACGAGGAGGCGGAGGAGCTGAGCCGCGAGGTGCGGCGCGCCCAGGTCAGCGGTGCCACGGCGCTCAAGCACCTGGAGTTCGTCTGGAACCGCGACCTCTCGGGCTACGACCCGGAGGGTCCTCTCCCGGACGTCGACCCGGACCTCGGCGAGCACCACATCGCCCGCGGCCGTGCCCAGGTCCGCATGTACCGCGACCCGCTGGCGACGGCGAACGAGTGGCGCGAACTGGCGGCCGCCAACAACTGGTCCATCCGCGACCTGGTGATCGAGACGGGCAACAGGCAGGCGTTCGTGGGCTCGGCGGAGACGGTCGCCCGCACGATCAACGAGTTCGTCCAGGCGGACGCGAGCGACGGCTTCATCCTGGTCCCGCACATCACCCCGGGCGGGCTGGACGTCTTCGCCGACAAGGTCGTCCCGCTGCTCCAGGAACAGGGCGTCTACCGCACGGACTACGAGGGCACGACGCTGCGCGACCACCTCGGGCTCGCACACCCGGACACCGGCACGGCAGCGGGGGAGCGGGTGGCGTCGTAGGGGCGCGACCGGCCGTCCGTTCCGTTCGCGGCGGGCGGCCGTTCCCCCGTCCCGCGGGCCTGCCGGCGGACACGCGAAACGCCCGACGCGCTCGGCGCCGGGCGTTCGTGCCCCCGAAAACGGTCGGGCGGAGGACGCCTCCCTCCCCCGAAGGCGACGTCCCCCACCGTTCCGTCCCCCACCCCCGTGCTTGGCGAGGTGGAGGACGCCTCCCTCCCCCGAAGGCGACGTCCCCCACCGCTCCCCCGTGCCGGACAGTGGTCCTGCGGCCGCGGTCAGCGGTGCCGTGCTGTCACCAGCACATCACCGCCGTCTCGCCCGAACCCCACGCGGAGTACAGGCGAACGCGGACGAAATAGCGACGGCCCTTGACGAGCCTGACCCTGAGGGTCGCGTTCTGTTCCGTTCCGCCGTCGTCGCGGCCCGCGAGGTAGCGAGGTTCCCCTTCCCGCTCCTCGAAGACCACGACGACCGCGTCCCCGTCCCCGAAGCTGCCCACGGTGTACTCGCGGGTCTCCGGTGGCTCGACCGTGAAGTCGGCCTGTTCGCCCGGTCCCAGCCGCAGCGGGGCCGAACGAAAGGGCACCAGCGCCGCCGGCTGCGGCGCTCCGACCGGCGGGTACCAGCGCAGCACGAACTCCTTGTCGCCCGTGGACAGCGTGCCGGGCGGATCGATCCCCCCGCGATACTGTTCCGGCTCCAGGATCTGCCCCGACGTGAACGGGAACTCCATCACCGACATCGGATCCCACACCGTGCCGTTGACGTCGTCCGGGTCCAGCTTGCGCAGGACGTTCGTGTACGTGGTGCCCCTGCTCCAGAAGTTCGGCGGCCCGGCGAGGTCGGCGTAGACCGCCTCGTCGTCCCAGTGGATGCCCGCGACCGGACTCTGGTGCTCGTGGCGCAGCCCCAGAGCGTGCCCGATCTCGTGCAGGACCGTCGCGCGTTCCCCCGAAGCGGTCAGGTCCCAGCCGAAGTTCATGGTGCGTTCGTTCAGACCGGCCAGCAGCGCGTCCTTGCCCACCGCCGACCAGGAGCCGTCACCGAGCTGGAACCCGATGCGCAACTCCGCCTCGGAACGGTCCCCCACCTCCACGAACCGGACGCCGACGCCGAGGCCCTCCCATTCGCGGAAGCACCCCCGTACCACGTCGTGCTGAGCCTCGGCGCCGGACCACGGCACCCGTCGGACCTCACCGGTCCCGGGGAGCGTGATGACCGACCCGTCGGCATCGCCGTCGAAGAAGTAGTAGTGCAGAACCGTGCCGTTGACCCACATCTGCCGTCCGGAGACGAGCGCACCGATCCGCTCTGCGGCCAGCCCCGGTGCGAACGACGGGGCAGGCTGCTGCGCGAGGGAGCAGTAGCGTGCGGTCATGGGCACAGCCTCCCCCGGGGACCGCCCGGGTGCCTGAGTCGGGGGCTACTCAAGTCACCCTGTATCAGGGATGAGTAGGGCGACTCCTGTAGGTGTGACGACTTTCGAACGCGCTGCGAAGACCCTCGACCTGCCCTGGCCCTTCACCGGCCGGGAGGACGAACTCGACGTGATCCGCCGGTCGGTGGCGGCCGGACGGCCCGGCATCGTCGTGACGGCCCCCGCGGGCCGCGGCAAGACCCGGCTCGCCGCGGAGGCCGTGCGCGGTCTCGGCTGCACCCGGGTCACCGGCACGCCCGACGCCCGCCGCATCCCCTTCGCCGCGTTCGCCCACCTGCTGCCCGAGGCGGTCACCCTGCACCGTGCGGTCCAACTCCTCGCGGGCGTAAGGCTGCTGCTCGTCGACGACGCGCACCTGCTCGACGACGACTCCGCCGCCCTGGTCCACCAGCTCGCCGTGCACGGCCGCACCCGGCTGCTGGTCGTCGCCGTCGACGACGGCCCGGTGCCCGCCGCCGTGTCCCGTCTGTGGACCGGTGAACTGCTGCCCCGGCTGCCCCTCGAACCGCTGCCCGCCGAGGAGACGGGACGGCTGATGGAGGCCGGCGCGGGCGGCCCCCTGGAGCCGCTCACCGCGAACCGCCTGTACGCGCTGTGCCGGGGCGACCTGCGGCTGCTGCGCGACCTGCTCGGCGCCCTGCGCGACGGCGGACTGCTGCCGCGCGAACCGGAGTCGGACGTCCGCTCCTGGCGCGGACCCGTGCCGCTGACCCCGACCCTGCGCGAGCGCGCCGCCGCCGTCCTCGACCGCGCGGTTCCCGAGGACCGCGACACGCTGGACCGCCTCGCCTTCGCCGAACCGCTCGCACCGCACATGGACACGCTCGACCTCGCCGCCCTCGAACGCCTCGAAGGGGACGGCCTGGTGAGCGTCGCCGAGGACGGCGGCGTGCGCCTGGTCCACCCGTTGCACGGCCCCGCCCTGCGGTCCGCCGCCGGACGGCTGCGCACCGCGCGGCTCGTCGGCGCCACGGACCGGTGCGCCGCCGCGCTGGACGCGGAACAGGCCGCGCTGGCACGGCGGATCGAGGACGTGGACGTACGGGACGCGGCCGGTCCGGTGGGGGAGTGGCTGGTGCACGAGGGGCGGCGGGTGCCCGCCGGCTACGCGGCCGTGCGCGCCCGCCTGGGCCGACTGCGCGGCGAGCTGCGGGACGCGGCGGCCTGGGCGCGGGAGGGCCTGCGCGGTGCCCCCGGCGACCCGGCGTGCCGCGCCGAACTCGCCCTGGCCGGGGACCGGTCGGGGGAGGCGCCGGTGCCGCGGGCGCCGGTGGGGAGCGACGCGCTCGGCCTCTACGAGGCGGTGCGGCGCGGTGTTCCCGAGCAGGCCGCGGGGCCGCTCTCCCGGCTCCCCGGCGCCGGCGCGGCCGTACTGGCCCGGCACGCCCACGCGGCGGTGCGCGGCGACGGCCCGGCCCTGGACCTGGTGGCCCGCGAACTGGAAGGGCGGGGCCTGCTGCTGTTCGCGGCGGAGGCGTCCGCGCAGGCGGCGGGAGCACACCGCGACCCGCGTGCGGCCCGGGGCGCGCGCACCCGCGCCGTCGAGCTGTCGCGCCGCTGCCAGGGCGCCCGCACCCCGGCGCTGTCGGGACTCGTCCTCGGTGAACTCACCGACCGGCAGCGGCAGATCGTCACCCTCGCCGCGACGGGCATGACGAACCGTCAGATCGCGGAGAAGCTCACCCTCTCGGTGCGCACCGTGGGCAACCACCTCTACAGCGCCTACACCAGACTCGGCGCGAGCGACCGCGCCGCACTGCCCTGCCTGGTCGACCCGCTGGAACTGCCGCAGGCCCGCACGGCCTGAGCGCGCGGCGACACCAAGGACGGACGGCCGGCCGGTGGCGGTTCCACCGGTCCCGGCCGGGCCGAGCGCCCCGGGGAGTACCGGGCGCGCCGCCGCGCCGCACGGGTCACGCCGCCCCGAACGCCTGGAACGCCCACCCCGTCGCCTGGTGCAGCGCGTCGCCCGGCAGGGACGCGCGGGCGTCGCGCAGTGCCTCCGCCAGGGACAGCCCGGCCGCCAGCCCCTTGTGCAGGGCCAGCATCAGCGGGACCACCGCCTCGTCGTTGACCGGGGCGCTGCTCGCCACCACCCCGGCCGTGCCCAGCGGCAGTAACGCCGTTACCAGGCCCAGGAGTTCGTCGGCGCCGACCGAGGCGAGCCGCGCGGTGTCGCAGCTGGAGAGGATGATCCGGTAGGGGCTGCGGTCCAGGCGCTCGAAGTCGTGGACGATGAGCGGACCGTCCGCCATCCGCAGCGACGAGAAGAGCGGGCTGTCCGCGCGGAACGTGCCGTGCGCCGCGATGTGCGCGAGGGCCGCTCCGTCCAACTCCCTGAGCACACGCGGCGCCTGGGCGTCGTCGTGCTCCAGCAGAATGGGGGCGCCGTACCGGTCCGCCAGCTCGGGGACCTCCGCGCCGCCGCTCGCCAGGCCCGGCCCGCGCACCAGGACGTGCCGGCCGCCCGGCGGGGGCGCCGTCTCCCGCGCCCGCAGCCAGCTGCCCGCCGACGGCGACACACTGAGCACCCGGTCCCGCAGGGCCGGCAGCAGCGCCCACGGCACGCGGTGCAGGCTGGCCGGCGGCACGATCACCACCGGGCCCGAGCCCAGGTGCTCGGCGGCGGGCCCCAGCAGCAGTTCCTCGAGTCGGCGCCCCGAAGCCTCCACGACCGGCAGCCGTCCCTCGGCCCCCGGGTGCGCGAGCCGCCGCAGCCCGGCCTGGACGTGGTCGGCCTCGCCGACCGCCTGCGCGACCGTCCCCGCGCGGAACCGGCGCACCCGGCCCTCCGCGCACAGCAGGACGTGCACACGGCCGTCCAGCACGGCCAGTTCCACCAGCCGGGTGCTGCCGAGGCGGTCCAGCAGCCGGGCGGCGTCGAAGCGGTCGCCGTCCGCCGCCGACTCACCGCGGATGTGCAGGGTCCGCGACCTGATCTCCCGTTCCAGGCGCCGCTGTTCACGCTCCAGGGTGTGCACCGGCTGGCCGTCGATGCGGGCCTGCTCGGCGCGCGCGGCGATCTCCCGGTAGGCCGTCAGCCCGCTCAGCAGCGCCGGGTCCGCCGGCGGCCGGGCCGGCGGCGCGGACAGGACGGTCGCCCGCCACCGCTCGCTCCACGCAAGCAGCCGCCGGGGGCCGCCCGCCACGAAGCTGGCCTCCTGCGCGAGCGCCGCCAGTTCCGCGCCCTGCGCGGTGGCCCTGGCCCGCAACTCCGAGGCGCCGAGCGTCATTTGGTGGTCGTCCAGCACCGCGAGCCCGCGTCGGCAGGCCTCCAGGACACCGCGCCCCGAACCCGCGGCCCGAGCGCGCAGCGCCTGCGCGGCCCAGCCGTTCATCCGGGCGAGCGGCGGACCGCTGCGCCTGCTGCGCGCGGCGATCGCCAGGTGCTTCTCCGCGTCCGCCGTCCAGCCCAGCGTGAGCGCGATCCGCCCGGCGAGCAGCGACGCCTGCGGTGCGGCGGGCGAGCCGAACGCGGTCAGTTTCTCCGCGACCGCGGCGGCGTCCGCCACCAGCCTCCCGGTACCGCGCCCCGCCGCGACCCGCGCCTCGATCAGTACCAGCCGCGCGTGCGTCTCCCACCAGCCGCGCCGCTGCGCCGCGAACAGCCGCACGGCGAGGGCGGCCCGCGCGATCGCCGTCTGCGGGTCGTCCGCGAGCAGCGCGGCCCGTGCGGCGACCAGCAGCAGTTCGGCCTTGCGCGTGGACTGTCCGCCGATGCCGTCCAGCGCGCTGATCGCCGCGTCCGCCTCCGCCAGCGCCTCCGGCACCAGCCCCGCCGCGAGCAGCACCTCGCAGCGCCGGATGCTCAGCATGAAGGTGGGGACGCCCAGTTCGCCGTACCGCACCTCGGCCTCGTCGAGCAGCCGCAGCGCCACGGGGATGTCGCCGGAGCGGAACGCGGCCAGGCCCCGGCTCTCCACCGCGTCCGCCTTGTCGTGTTCCTGGCCGGTGGTGTCCCACAGAGCCTCCGCCGTCGCGAAGTCGGCGTCCGCGCGGTCCACCGAGCCGAGCGCGAGGTGCACGGTGGCGCGCAGGGTCAGCGCCCGCGCCGTCCAGATCACGTCGTCCGCCTGCCGCAGCACCGGGATGACGCGGCGTACGTCCTCCAGTGCCTCCCGATGACGGCCGAGTACCCACCAGACGTACGCGCGCCGGTACCGGACGCGCGCCCGGGTGTGGCCGCTGCCGACGGACACCCCGCGCTCGAACGCCTGGAGGCCCTGCCGGGTGCGCCCCGCGTGCACCAACGCGACGCCCAGGGTGGCCAGTACGTCGGCCTCGCGGTCGGCGGACTCGGCGCGCGCGGCGAGATCGCGGGCCCGGCGCAGATGCCGCAGCGCGGTCCGCATGTCGCCGAAGTCCCGCTGCCAGATGCCGATCACCTGGTGTGCCACGGACGCATGCCCCGGCGACGGATCGGTGTCGAGCACCTTCTCCGCCTTCGCCACGGCCTCTTGGGGGGCGGCGAACACCATCGGCAGCAGGTCCAGAACCGAGTCGCTTACCCCTGTCACCCCAAGAATGGTAGTGGCCCCCGACACCCGCCACACAGGTTTGGTGCTGTATCAATTGACGGCCTCGCGGCTCTGAAGGACGAACGCCGCAGCCACATGGGGAGGACCTGCCATGGCAGCCCAGCGATTTCACGAGCAGTTCGACCAGATCCAGCGCTCGATGCCGGACGTTGCCCTCGCGATGGGCCCGGACGACTCGGCCGAGTTCTTCTACGAGAAAGGCGTGGTGCTCGCCCGCGACGGCGAGGAGGCACGGATCGTGCAGGACCGCGTCCGCGCCCACTTCACGGAGGCACCCGACCTGACCCCCGACCACATCCGTGTGGCAGGACCCGAGGCCAACCGCGCCGGCGTCACCCGTATCCAGGTCGGCGACCCCGGCCAGGGCGACCGGCGCGGCGACCAGGCCGTGGCGGGCGCCCTGCGCGCGCTGCGCGAGGCCGAGGGGCAGGCGGGACGCCGCCTGGTCAGCCGCAACCACGTGGTCTCCATCGCCGTCAACGCCTGTCCGGGCGACGAGCCGGTGCCCGCGCCCTTCGCCGCCGGACCCAACCCCGCGCCCGCCGAGACGCCGTACGACGAGAGTTCGGCCGTGGGCGTCCTGGTGATCGACACCGGTCTCATGCGCGACTACCGCTCGGCCCCGCTGCTCCACCACGTGCGCGGCGACGACCAGGTCAGCGAGACCGACGGACAGGGCGTGCTCCAGCAGTACGTCGGGCACGGCACGTTCATCGCGGGCCTCGTCGCCGCGGTCGCGCCGAACACCGACGTCCTCGTGCGCAACACCCTCAACGACGCCGGTGCCGTCCTGGAGTCCGACTTCGGGCACAAGCTGTTCGAGGCCGTCGACCGCGACGGCTGGCCCGCCGTGATCAGCCTGTCCGCCGGCACCTCCAACGGCCGCCACGACGGCCTGCTCGGCATCGAGAGCTTCATGCGCGAACTGCGCGAACAGGGCACGCTGTTGGTGGCCGCCGCCGGCAACAACTCCAGCGCGACGCCGTTCTGGCCCGCCGCCTACGCCACCGTGCCCGGTTACGAGGACGTCGTCCTGTCCGTCGGAGCGCTGCGCACGGACGGCGAGTTCGGCGCCTGCTTCAGCAACCACGGCCCCTGGGTCAACGTGTACGCGCCGGGCGAGCGGCTCACCGGCGTGCTCACCGGCTTCGGCAGCCCCGTCCCGTACGTCTACCACCACTCCACGTACGACGCCTGCCGCTACGGGTTCACCTACTCCTGCACGTGCCAGTCGCCGCGCCACGTCGGGCTGTTGAGCGAGACCGGCGCCGAGGAGACGGCCGACCCGGACCGCGTCGACTTCGAGGGGTACGCCAACTGGAGCGGCACGTCCTTCGCGACGCCGCTGGTCGCCGGTCTCGTGGCCGCGCACATGACCGAGCACAAGGAGACCGACGCCCGCGCCGCCCGTACCCAACTCCTCGCGGCCAACACCGGATTCGCGGAGGTCCGCGGCGCCCACGTGCCCGCCCTGCGGCCCCCGACCTGGCGTCCGGTGCCCGTCGAGCAGCTCACCGCTCCGGCGTGAGGGCCGGATGCGTCCTCGCCACGGCGTACGATGACATGCCGTATGCGAGGGGTGGAGCCGTGGAACGTGCAGATGTCGGCGCGCTGGTCCAGTCCGCCGTCGACGGGGACGCGGCGGCGTGGAAGTCACTGGTGGAGGGCCTGAGCCCGCTGGTGTGGTCGGTGGTGCGCGCGCACCGCCTGTCCTACGCCGACGGCAGCGAGGTGTACCAGACGGTGTGGTTCAGGTTCTCGCAGAACCTCGGCCGCATCCGTGAGCCGCAGAAGGCCGGTTCGTGGCTGGCGAGCACCGCGCGGCACGAGTGCCTGAAGGTGCTCAAGGGACTGCGGCGGCTGACTCCGACCGACGATCCCCACCTGCTCGACCGCGTCAGCGAGGACCGTACGCCGGAGCAGTCGCTGATCGACTCGGAGGAGGCCGCGGACCGGGCCGACCAGGTCCGCCGGCTGTGGCAGGAGTTCGAAGAGCTCGGGGAGCGCTGCCGTGAGCTGCTGCGCATCCTGATGGCGACACCGCCGCCGAGCTACCAGGAGGTGTCCGCCGGACTGGGCATCGCCGTCGGCAGTATCGGACCGATGCGCCAGCGCTGCCTGCGCCGCCTGCGCGCCCGACTCGACGCAGGGGGATCCCGGTGAACGGGACGAACGACGGACTGACCGGTGGGGATCCCTTCGCGGACGACCTCGACGACGCCTTCGAGGACGACGAGTTCGACGTGGAGCTGATGCTGGAGCTGCGGCAGGCCGCCGCGATACTCGACCCGCTTCCGGCGGACCTGCTCCAGATGGCCGTGGAGGCGTACGCGCTGCACGACCTGGACGCCCGCATCGCGGAGCTGAGCTTCGACTCGCTGGTGGACGCGATCCCCGTCCGGGGTGCCACCGACGTGCCGCGGATGCTGACGTTCCGCGCCGGGGAACTGACCGTGGACGTCGAGGTGACGTCCGAGGGACTGCTCGGCCAGGTGCTGCCGCCGCAGAGCGCGAGCATCGAGGTGCTCGGCGGCCCGCAGATCGCCTCGCCTGCGCTGGCCTGCGACGACATGGGCCGCTTCCGCGGCGACGCGCCGCCGTCCGGCCCGTTCGCGCTGAGGCTGCGGACCGGGGGCGACGTCGTCGTCACGGAGTGGCTGCGGGCCTGACGGAGACCGTACGGGCCGGCCGGGTCACCAGGTGACGGGCAGGGTCCGCGGACCGCGGATCATCGTCCGGTGCCGCCACTCGACCCGGTCGGCCGGCACGGCGAGCGCGAGACCCGGCAGCCTGTCGAACAGCGTGTCGACGAGCAGCTCGGTCTGCATCCGCGCGAGCACCGCCCCCGTGCAGTGGTGCGCGCCGTTGCCGTACGCCAGGTGCGGATTGGGTTCCCGGTCCGGATCGATGCGGTCCGGGTCCGGGAACACCTCCGGGTCGCGGTTCGCGGCCAGGTAGGACACGTACACCGGGTCGCCGGCCCGGATCAGGTGCCCGTGCAGTTCGACGTCCTCCCGCGCGACACGCGCGAGACCCACCGAGGCGCGGTGCGGGACGTAGCGCAGCAGTTCGTCCAGGACCGGGCCGCGCTCGGCGGGGCGTTCGCGCACCCGGGCGCCCAACTCCGGCCGGGTGAGCATCAGGTAGAGCATCTGGCCGACGTTGTGGGTGACGGCCTCCCCGCCGATCTGGAGCGGCCCCGCGAGGCCGACGGCCTCCTCCTCGCCGATCTCGCCCCGGCCCACGGCGGCGCCCAGCAGCGACAGCACGTCGTCCCCGTCGCTGTCGCGCCGCGCGCGGACGGTGTCCGTGATCCACGCGTACATGCCGTTCTTCGCACGGTCGGCCGCCTCGGCGCCGCCGGACAGGGAGATGATCTGCCGGGTCCAGCCGTGCACCCGCTCCCGGTCGGCCGCCGGGACGCCCATGACCTCGCTGACGACGGCGATCGGGAACGGTTCGAGCACCCGCTCGACCAGCTCGGCGGGCGGACCGTCCCGTACGACGCCCTCCACCAGCTCGTCCAGGATCTCCTGCGCGCGAGGGCGCATCCGCCGGGCCGCGCTCACCGTGAAGGCACCGGCCACCGCCTTGCGCAGCCGGTTGTGGTCCGGCTGGTCGGCGAACGCGAGCGAACCGGGCCGCGGCTTGAAGTGCGGTGCCATGCGCGTCACTTGACGGGTCGTCACTTCCGTGCGGCCGAAGCGGGGGTCGTTGGTGATCGCCCGCACGTCGGCGTGCCGGGTCGCGAGCCAGGCCCACCCCTCGCCGAACGGCAGCCGGATGCGGGTCAGCGGGCCCTCGCGCATCAGATCGGCGAGCACCGGGTCGACCCCCGTCCCGTCCAGGTCCTGCGCCGGCCACTCCCGTACCGGGGGTGGCGCCTGGCCGGTCAGCGTGCTGGTCTCCTCGGTCATGGTCCCCACCCTCGCGGTGCCCGGGTGCCCTGTCGCGCGGGAGTGCTCCAGTCGGGAGCCGGGACGGGCGCGCCGCGCGGGGACGCGGCCGGACCCGGCCCCGGCAGGCGCCGTCAGCGGGCGGCCGCGGTGACCACGTCCGCCAGCGCCGCCGCCAGCGCGGACAGCCCCGGCCCGGCGGGTCCGCCCGGTTCGCCCATGTAGGTGTCCCGGCGGATCTCCACCATCAGGGCGGCGACCCGGACGTCCGCCCCGTAGAAGTCGAGCGGCACGTACGCCCCCGCGAACGGGCTGTCGACGCCGGTGCCCCCGAACCCCGCGAACGCGTCACGGGCCGCGTCGAGCAGCGCGGCCGGGGTGTGGAAGGCGTCGGTGCCCAGGCACACGGGCGGGCGCGGGCCGTCGCCGTGCAGTTCGTAGGGCAGCCGCGCGGTGGGATAGGAGTGCACGTCCACCACGACGGCCCGCCCGGTCGCGGCCAGCCGGTCCGCCACGGCCAGCGTCATCGCCCGCGCGTACGGGGTGAAGTAGCGGTCGAGGAGCGGCTGTTGGGCGACGTCGTCGGTGCGCAGGACCTCGCCGTGCGCGGTGCGCGTGTAGACCGCGCCCATGCCCACCGCGCGCATCTCCTCCCGCTCGTCCGGGAACCGCTCCGGGTCGACGACCAGGCGCGAGAGCCGGTTCACGAACCGCCACGGCGTGAGGGCGCACAGCGCCGCCGCCTCCGCGGCGATGCGCGCCGTGTGCGCGTCGGTGAGGTGGTCCAGCTCGCGGCCGAGCGCCGCGTCGTCGAGCACGATCCCCGCGCGCACGTCGGCGGGCACGGCGCGCGCCGAGTGCGGGACGTGCAGGATCACCGGCGACTCCGCCGCGCCCGGGAGCAGTTCGAAGGAGGGGCCGGGGGCCGGGGAAACGTCGGGTTCGGGCGCGGGCACGTGGCTGCTCCGGTGCGTTTGTCAGTGGCGGACGGCAGGATCGAGGGGCCGTCGGACGCCGGGGCCTTCCCGGGAACACGACCGCCGCGGCACAGAATCGCACGTCGGCGGACCGACCGGGGCGACCGGGGCGGAGCGCGGACGGAGAGGAGCGGACCATGCCCATCCGTAACCGGCGGGCGGCGGCCCGCCCGTGGCTGAGCGCCCTGTACCGCGACGGCTACTACCCCGATCACGTGGTCGACCGGGGCCGGGCCGTGTTCCTCGCGCTGTGCGAACGCATCGAGGATCGGCGGCCCGCGGACCTGCCCGCGCTGTACGCCCTGACCCACGCGGCCACCGAGGAGTTCAACGCGCTGGAGGCCGAGTTCGAGGCGGCGGGCAGCGAGATCGAGACCGTGGCCCGCGAGGAGATCGCGGAGGACTTCTGGTTCGTCGCGACGGCCTACGGCTTCCCGGACGCGGACGTGGAGGAGCTGATCGCGCCCCGCGAGTGGTGAACACCGGGCGGCGGCAGGCCCGTTCACGCCCTGCCCAGCAACTCCGCGACCAGCGGGGCGACCTGCTCCTTCTCGATCAGGAACCCGTCGTGCCCGTACGCCGACTCGATCACCCGGTGCCGGTCCGCCGTCGGGATCAGGGCGGCCAACTCGGCCTGCTGGGCCACCGGGTAGAGCCGGTCCGAGTCGACCCCCGCGACCAGCGTCGGCGCCGTCACCCGGGCCAGCGCCGCGCGCACTCCGCCGCGACCGCGTCCTACGTCGTGCGCGTTCATCGCCTCCGTCAGGACGACGTAGCTGCCGGCGTCGAACCGCCGCACCAGCTTGTCGGCGTGATGGTCGAGGTAGGACTCGACGCGGTACCGGCCGCCCTTGCCGGGATCCTCGCCGTCCTGCGGCAACCGCCCGAAGCGCGACTGGAGTTCGGGCTCGCACCGATAGGTGACGTGCGCGATCCGGCGGGCCAGGCCGAGCCCTCCGGCCGGTGTCCGGCCCGTGGCGTGGTAGTCGCCGCCCCGCCAGTCCGGGTCGCCGCGCACGGCGGCCGTCTGCACGGCCGCCCACGCGATCTGCTCGGCGCTCGCCGCCGCGGTCGTGGCGAGCAGCAGCAGCGCCCCGGTGCGTTGCGGGTGCGTCACCGCCCACTCGACCGCGCGCATGCCGCCCATCGACCCCCCGACCACCAGCGCCCAGCGGTCGATCCCCAGCGCGTCGGCGAGTCCCGCCTCGGCGGCGACCTGGTCGCGCTGCGTCAGGGCCGGGAAGGACCCGCCCCAGGCCGCCCCGCCGTCCGGGCGCGGCGAGGCCGGGCCCGTACTGCCCTGGCAGCCGCCCAGCACGTTCGGCGCGACGACGAAGAGGCGGTCGGTGTCCAGGGCGAGGCCGGGCCCCACCAGACCGTCCCACCAGCCCGGGGTCGGATGA
Organism: Streptomyces sp. NPDC008150; assembly: GCF_042956945.1. NCBI lineage: Bacteria > Bacillati > Actinomycetota > Actinomycetes > Kitasatosporales > Streptomycetaceae > Streptomyces > Streptomyces sp. NPDC008150. Next base: position 302,909 of record NZ_JBIBHJ010000010.1, read on the forward strand.
CCGGGCCCCGCGGGTCCCGCCACGTGGCTGTCACCGGTCAGCGCGTGCAGCACCAGCACGGCGTTGGACCGGTCCGGGGCGAGCTCCCCCCAGGTCTCGAACGCCAGCCGCACGTGGGGCAGTTGGCCGCCCCGCTCCAGTGGCAGCGCAGGTCCGGCGGTGTGCCAGCGGCGCCTGCCGGGCGGGTCCCCCTCCCGCCAGGCCCCGAAGGACGGCGGCAGGGGGACGGCGGGTGCGGGCACGGTCAGGACGCGCCCTTCGCCGCCCGGAAGCCGGCTTCCAGGTCGGCCTTGAGGTCGGCGACGTTCTCGATGCCGACCGACAGCCGCACCAGCCCCGGCGAGGTCCCCGTCGCCGCGAGCTGCGCCTCGTCGAGCTGGCTGTGCGTCGTCGACGCCGGGTGGATGATCAGGCTCCGTACGTCGCCGATGTTGGCGAGGTGGCTGAACAGCTCGACCGCGTCCACGAACCGCTTGCCCGCCTCGACACCGTCGCGCAGTTCGAAGGCCAGCACCGCGCCCGCGCCGCGCGGCAGGTACTGCTGGGCCGCCTTGTACCAGCGGTTGGACGGCAGGCCCGGGTAGTGGACGGCGGCGACCTCGTCCCGCTGCTCCAGCCACTCCGCGAGCGCCTGCGCGTTCTCCGAGTGCCGCTCCAGGCGCAGGCTCAGCGTCTCCACGCCCTGGAGCAGCAGGAACGCCGAGTGCGGCGACAGGGCGGGGCCGAGGTCGCGCAGCAACTGCACCCGGAGCTTGACGGCGAAGGCGCCGGGGCCGAGGACGGGCCAGTACTGGAGGCCGTGGTAGCTGGGGTCCGGCTCGGTGAAGCCGGGGAAACGGTCGGGGTGCGCGCCGAAGTCGAAGGTGCCGCCGTCCACGACGACACCCGCGATGGTGGTGCCGTGCCCGCCGAGGAACTTGGTCGCCGAGTGCACCACGATGTCGGCGCCGTGCTCGATCGGCCGCAGCAGGAACGGCGTCGGCACGGTGTTGTCGACGACCAGCGGCACCCCGGCCGTGTGCGCGACGTCGGCGACGGCGCGCACGTCGAGGACGTTGCCGCGCGGGTTGCCCAGCGTCTCGGCGAACAGCGCCTTGGTGTTGGGGCGGATCGCCGCCCGCCACGCCTCCGCGTCGTCGGGGTCGTCCACGAACGACACCTCGATGCCGAAGCGCGGCAGCGTGTGCCGGAACAGGTTGTACGTGCCGCCGTACAGGGACGTGCTGGAGACGATGTGGTCGCCCGCGCCCGCCAGGTTCAGGATCGCCAGCGTCTCGGCGGCCTGTCCGGAGGCCAGCGCGACCGCCGCGACCCCGCCCTCCAGCGCGGCGATCCGCTGCTCGAAGACGTCCTGGGTGGGGTTGTGGATGCGGGTGTAGATGTTGCCGGGCTCGGCGAGCGAGAACAGGTCGGCGGCGTGCTGGGTGTCCCGGAAGACGAACGACGTCGTCTGGTAGATCGGCACCGCGCGGGCCCCCGTGGCCGGGTCCGGCTCCGCACCGGCGTGGACCTGCCGGGTCTCGAACGACCACGCCCGCGACTCGGGCGCTGCGGGGCTCTCCTCGGGCGTGTGACCGGCGGTGACGGAGTCGATCGGCTGGCTCATGAATCTCCCTGGAACGGGTGCGGACTGCGGAGCGGTGCCCGGGAACGAGGATTGCGGTCGCGCGGAGCGGAACGCGCCGGCGGCCCTGGCGCCGCGGCCGGGTCCCCCACGGCCGGGCGCACCGGAAACTCCGCATCGGTGACGGATGAAGTGGCTTTCCCGCGGCGGCACTTCGGGCCGGTGCGGTGCCGGTTCAGCGGGTGGTGCGACAGCCCGTGGCGGTCGTACGCGCGCGGCCGGCGCGGTCGGACGTGACGAGCGCGGTCATGAGTCGAGGGAACCACGCGGGAGTTCGGGGATGCGAGCATTCCACCCGCAGCGACATACAACGTTCACGAACGGGGCGTTCCACTCAACTCGCCCCGCGTGCCCGGCCCGTGGCATCCGTCAGCCGGCGGGCCGCTCGCCCGGCGGCGCGGCCGCCGGGTCCGCCGCGGCCACCGGCCCGGCGGCGGCGTCGACGGACGCGTCGGTCCGGGCGCGCAGCCGGCGCACGCCGGGCAGCAGGAGCGCGCCCGCGGTCGCCACGACCACCAGGGCCGCGCATCCCCCCAGGGCCCGTGCCGTGCCCACGGCGGCGGCGACCGGCCCGGCGGCCAGCAGGCCGAGCGGGGCCAGCGCGAGGGAGCCGAACCAGTCGTAGGAACTCACCCGCGACAGGGCCTCCTCGGGCACCTCCCGCTGGATCGTGGTGGCCCACAGCACGCCGAAGACGTCGGTGCAGACCCCGCTGACGAACATGGCGACGGCGATCAGCCACACCGGTGCCGCGGCACTCAGCAGGGCGATCGGCAGGGCGAGCGGGAAGACCACGAGGACGGCCACCAGGATCGGGCGGCCCACCCGCACCCGCGCGGCGAGCCCCGCGCCGAGCACGGCGCCGAGCGCCTGCGCGCCCACGATCAGCGACCAGGCCCGCGCCCCGCCGTAGTGCTGCTCGGCGGTGAGCGGCCCGAGGACACCGACGTTGGCGTTGATCGCGGCCATCACGAGGGAGAACTGCACGACCACGGCCCACAGCCACTGCCGCGAGGCGAACTCGTGCCAGCCGTGGCGCAGTTCGGACCAGCCGGAGGCCTTCGCGCGCGGCCGGACGGTCACCCGGAGCCGGGACGTGAGCAGCGCGCTGAGCGCGAACGACGCGGCGTTCAGCGCGAGCGCCCAGCCCGCCCCGACCAGCGCCACCGTGACCCCGGACAGCGCGAGGCCCAGCAGCATGGAGGTGTTGGTGCCCATCCGCAGCAGCCCGTTGGCGCGCTGGAGCCGCGAGGCCGGCACGAGCAGCGGCACCAGGCCGTCCATCGCCGGGGCGAACAGCGCGGACGCGGTACCGGCCAGCACCGCCAGCGCGCACAGCACGGCGACCGGGGCGTGGGCCGTCAGCACCGAGACCGCGAGGGCCGCGTAGGCGAAGGTGCCGAGGACGTCGGCCAGGACCATGAGCCGGGACCGCGGGAAACGGTCCGCGATCACCCCGCCGATCAGGATGAACAGCAACTGGGGCAGCGCCTGGCAGGCGAGGACGAGCGAGAGCGTGCCCCCGTTCGAGCCGGGCAGCGCGAGCACCGCGAACGCGAGCGCCACCCGCGCGAACCCGTTGCCCGCCACCGAGATCACGCGCGCACCGGCGAGCAGGACGAACCGCCGGTCGCGCCAGAGGGGCGCTTCGGCGGGGAAGACGGCGGACGGCGGGGCGGCCGGAGAAGGTGTCACGGCCACGCACCCTAGAGCGTCGTCGCGGGCCGGTGCGCACGGGCCGGGCAGAACCGGCCGCGCCCCGGCCGGGCACGGTGCCGGTCGGGGCGTGGACGAACTCGGGCGGGGCGGGGCCGGGCGCCGGAAGGCGCGGACGCGGGGGCGGCGGCCCGGGTACGCGACCCGGGCCGCCGCCGGTCCCGCGTCAGCTCAGCGACGCGAGCGCCTCGTTCCAGGTGGCGGACGGACGCATGACCGCGGCGGCCTTGGCCGGATCCGGCTGGTAGTAGCCGCCGATGTCGACCGGCTTGCCCTGGACCGCGATCAGCTCGTCGACGATCTTCTGCTCGTTGGCGGCGAGCGTCTCGGCGAGCGGCGCGAACGCCTTCGCCAGCTCGGCGTCCTCCGTCTGCTTCGCCAGCTCCTGCGCCCAGTACAGGGACAGGTAGAAGTGGCTGCCGCGGTTGTCGATCTGGCCGACGCGGCGGGCCGGCGACTTGTTCTCGTTGAGGAACGTCGCCGTCGCGCGGTCGAGGGTGTCCGCGAGGACCTGCGCGCGCCCGTTGCCGGTGGACTTCGCGAGCTGCTCGTAGGACGGCACCAGCGCGAAGAACTCGCCGAGCGAGTCCCAGCGCAGGTAGTCCTCCTTGACGAGCTGCTGCACGTGCTTGGGCGCGGAGCCGCCGGCGCCCGTCTCGAAGAGGCCGCCGCCCGCCATCAGCGGGACCACCGACAGCATCTTGGCGCTGGTGCCCAGCTCCAGGATCGGGAAGAGGTCGGTGAGGTAGTCGCGCAGCACGTTGCCGGTGACGGAGATGGTGTTCTCGCCGCGGCGGATGCGCTCCACGGACAGCTTCGTGGCGTCCTCGGGGGACAGGATGCGGATGTCCAGGCCCTCGGTGTCGTGCTCCGGCAGGTACGCCTTGACCTTCGCGATCAGGTTGGCGTCGTGCGCGCGGCCCTCGTCCAGCCAGAACACGGCCGGGTCGCCGCTCGCGGCGGCACGCGTGACGGCGAGCTTGACCCAGTCGCGGATCGGCGCGTCCTTGGTCTGGCAGGCGCGGAAGATGTCACCGGCCGAGACGGCCTGCTCGATGACGGCGTTGCCCGCCCGGTCGACCAGCCGCACGGTGCCCGTGGTGGGGATCTCGAACGTCTTGTCGTGGCTGCCGTACTCCTCGGCCTTCTGCGCCATGAGGCCGACGTTCGGGACCGAGCCCATGGTCGACGGGTCGAAGGCGCCGTGGGCACGGCAGTCCTCGATGACGGCCTGGTACACACCGGCGTAGCTGCTGTCCGGGATGACCGCGAGCGTGTCGTGCTCCTGGCCGTCCGGGCCCCACATGTGGCCGGAGGTGCGGATCATCGCGGGGATCGACGCGTCGATGATGACGTCCGAGGGGACGTGCAGGTTGGTGATGCCCCGGTCGGAGTCGACCATGGCCAGCTCCGGGCCCTCGGCCAGCTCCGCGTCGAAGGACGCCTTGATCGCGGCGCCCTCCGGCAGCGACTCCAGGCCCTTGTAGATGCCGCCCAGACCGTCGTTCGGGGTCAGACCGGCGGCGGCCAGCTCGGCGCCGTACCGCGCGAAGGTCTTCGGGAAGAAGGCGCGCACCACGTGACCGAAGATGATCGGGTCGGAGACCTTCATCATCGTGGCCTTGAGGTGCACGGAGTACAGCACGCCCTCGGCCTTGGCGCGGGCGACCTGCGCGGTGAGGAACTCGCGCAGCGCGGCGACGCGCAGCACGGAGGCGTCCACGACCTCGCCCGCGAGCACCGGCACCGACTCGCGCAGCACGGTGACCGAGCCGTCGTCGCCGGTCAGCTCGATGCGGAGCACGTCGTCCTCGGCGATCACCGCGGACTTCTCGGTGGAGCGGAAGTCGTTCTCGCCCATGGTCGCCACATTGGTCTTGGACTCGGGGGTCCAGGCGCCCATGCGGTGCGGGTGGGTCTTGGCGAAGTTCTTCACCGAGGCCGGGGCGCGGCGGTCCGAGTTGCCCTCACGCAGGACCGGGTTCACGGCGGAACCCTTGACCTTGTCGTAGCGGGCGCGGATGTCGCGCTCCTCGTCGCTCTTGGGGTCGTCCGGGTAGTCCGGAAGCGCGTAGCCCTGCTCCTGGAGCTCGGCGACGGCCGCCTTGAGCTGCGGGATGGACGCCGAGATGTTCGGCAGCTTGATGATGTTGGCCTCGGGCGTCTTCGCCAGCTCGCCCAGCTCCGCGAGGGCGTCGGCGATGCGCTGCCCCTCCTGGAGGTACTCCGGGAACACGGCGATGATGCGCCCGGCCAGCGAGATGTCACGGGTCTCCACCGTGACACCGGCCTGCGAGGAGTACGCCCTGATCACCGGCAGCAGCGAATACGTCGCCAGTGCAGGGGCCTCGTCAGTGTGCGTATAGATGATGGTCGAGTCAGTCACCGGATGCTCCGCTCCGCTTCTGCACTTGTGCAACATTGCTCGACATCAAGATATCTCCTGACCGGGGATGCGGGGTCGCCGGGCCGCCGCCGGTTCTCCGCCGCCCCCGGGAACCGCTGTGAGCTGCCTGTACGGGACACCGGGAGCGGGGCCGCGAGAACCGGGCGGGGCGGCCGGCACCCCGGCCGCCCGCTCACCTCCCGTCCGGCTCCCGGTGCCGCCGCGGTCGCGGGCCGGGGGCCCGCTCGCCGCGCTGCACGGGTATGGCGCCCTCGGGCAGGTCGGCGGGCAGGTCGGCGGGCAGGTCGGCGGGCAGCTCCGCGGACCCGCCGGTGGCGGCCCGGTGCAGCTCCACCCGCTGCGTGGGCGCGGGGATGTGGATGCCCTCGGCGCGGTAGCGCCTGTGCAGGCGTTTGATGAACTCGTGCTGGATCCGGTACTGGTCGCTGAACTCGCCCACGCCCAGCACCACGGTGAACCCGATCCGGGAGTCGCCGAACGTGTGGAAGCGGACGGCGGGTTCGTGGTCCGGGACGGCGCCGGTGATCTCCGCCATCACCTCCGCGACGACCTCGGACGTGACCTCCTCCACGTGTTCCAGGTCGGCGTCGTAGCCCACCCCCACCTGCACCAGTACGGTCAACTGCTGTTCCGGGCGGGTGTAGTTGGTCATGTTCGTGCCCGCGAGGCGCCCGTTGGGGATGATGACGAGGTTGTTGGAGAGCTGCCGTATGGCCGTCTGCCGCCAGTTGATGTCCTCGACATACCCCTCCTCGCCGCTGCTCAGCCGGATGTAGTCGCCGGGCTGGACCGTCTTCGAGGCGAGGATGTGCACGCCCGCGAAGAGGTTGGCGAGGGTGTCCTGGAGGGCCAGGGCCACCGCGAGGCCGCCGACGCCGAGGGCGGTCAGCAGCGGCGCTATCGAGATGCCGAGCGTCTGGAGCCCGACCAGGAAACCGATCGCGAGGACAACGACCCGCGTGATGTTCACGAAGATCGTGGCCGAGCCCGCGACCGCCGACCGCGACTGCGTCACCGCGCGGACCAGCCCGGTGATCACCCGGGCAGCGGCGAGCGTCACGACGACGATGAGCAGGACGGTCAGGCTCTGGCTGATGTGACGGCGGACCGTGCCGTTGAACGGCAGCACCGCCGCGCCCACCGCCGCGCCGCCCGTGATCGCGACCCACGGCACCACCGTGCGCAGGGCGTCCACGAGGAGGTCGTCGCCGCCCCAGCGGGTGCGTTCGGCGTGCCCGCCGAGCCAGCGCAGCAGCATCCGCAGCAGGAAACCGGCGAGCAGCCCCGCGGCGAGCGCCGTTCCGGCGAGCACCAGGTCGTCCACGGTCGGCGTGCGGTTCACCGGCGCGCTCCGGTCGTCGGACGGCCCGCGGCGGGCACGTGGCGTGCGCGGGAGCCCCGCCCGCACTGCTCGGACGGCCGGATGTGAGGTCTTGTCAACGTTGTCCCCTGCTCGGTTCCCGGTGGTGCCACCGCGCGCGCCGAGCACCCCGAGGGGCGTCCGACCTGCGCGAAGGATCATCCTGCCGTATGCGCGCCGGGAGTTCGTACCGGGAACAGAGGTACGGGCGGACGGCGGAGGGGAGTTGCCGCGTTCAAACCGCCGACGGGCGACGGGAGGGGGCACGGGACCGCGGACCCGGCGTGGCACCGGCCGGTTGCGTGCCCCGTGCCGCCGCCCTCACGCCCCCGTCTGCCTGCCGGGCGGTGCCGTGCGCGAGCGTTCCTTGATGCCCGGGTCCGCGCGCAGGTGCTCGCGCGGCGCGCCGCTCTGCGGGAAGTGGCACGCGACCGTGTGCGTGCCGGGATGGTTCACCACCAGCACGGGAGGCAACTGCCGTGCGCAGCGGCTCTGTTGGGACGGCGACAGGGTGGCCAGGGCCGGGCAGCGGGACAGGAAGGCGCATCCGGCGACGTCCGGCGGACCGGGCGGCGGATCGCCGGGCAGCACGGTCCGGCGCCGCGACCGCTCCACGACGGGGTCGGGCAGCGGCACCGCCGCGAGCAGCGCACGCGTGTAGGGGTGCCGGGGCCGCTCGAAGACCTCGCCGACCGCACCGGTCTCCACGGTGCGGCCCGCGTAGAGCACGGCCACCCGGTCGGCGAGGTACCGCACCGCCGCCAGGTCGTCGGAGGCCAGCAGGAACGTCCGGCCCGGCTCCTGCCGCAGCCGCAGCAGCATCTCCAGCAGCGCGGCCCGCGCGGAGATGTCCGGCGCCCTCAACGGGTCGTCCAGCAACAGCAGTTCGGGTTCGAACGCCAGGGCACGGGCCAGCGCCACCTGGCCGTGCGCGCCCTCGGGGAGGCTGCGGGCGCGTGCCTCGGCGTGCGCGGCGTCCAGGCCCACCGCGAGCAGCAGTTCACGCACGCGTGCCTCGACGACGGCCGGCGGCGTGTGCCGGGCGAGCAGCCGTTCGGCAACGATGTCGGCCACGCGGGCGCGGGGGTCGAGGCCGTGCCGCGCGTCCTGCGGCACGAGCTGGACGACCCGGCCCAGACGCCGCGCGGTGCGCCGGGACAGCGTCGCGACGTCCTGCCCGAGCACGTCGACGGCGCCCGCCTCGGGCACACCGAGCGAGGCGACCGCCGACAACAGGGTGGACTTCCCGGCCCCCGACTCCCCGACCAGCGCGACGGTCTCGCCGCGCCGCACCTCCAGGTCGACGCCCTTGAGGGCGGGGGCGAACGCGTCCCGGCGGCCCCAACGCCCGTGCGCCGCGTACGACATGTGCAGATCCGCGACCCGCAGGACCACCTCCGGGCCGTCCGCGAAGGACACGGTGGTGAGCGGCGTGCGCGGCGGCCCCCCGCGGGCGGGGCGCGCGGCGTGCGTCCCGGACGGCGGGAAGAGCTCCGCCGCCGTCCGGTGCCGCAGCACGGCGGACCGGCGGCAGGCCGCCTCGTGCGCGTCGACCCCGGCGAGACCCGCGCGGGAGGGGCTGTCCACGCCGAGCAGGGCGGGCGGCGCCGCCTCGCACTCCGGCTGGGCGAGGGGGCAGCGCGGGGCGAAGGCGCAGCCGTGCGCGGCGGCCTCCGGCACCGCCCGTGCCCTGGCGCCCGCCAGCGGCCACGGCCGCGGTTCCGCGTCCGTCCCGGAGCCGGGGGGCGCCGTGCCCGGCACCGGGGTGAGGGGCGGGTGGGTGTCGAGCCGCGGCACCGACCCGATCAGCCCCACCGTGTACGGCATCCGGGGCCGCGAGAACACCGTCTCCACCGGGCCGGTCTCGACGACCCGTCCCGCGTACAGCACGGCGACCCGGTCGGCCAGACCGGCCACCACACCGGGGTCGCCGGTCGCCAGCAGCAGGGCCGCGCCGGTCTCCCGCCGGGCGGCGGCGAGGGCCTGGAGCACCTGCGTCCGCACGGTGACGTCGAGGCCGGCGACGGGCTCCTCCGCGACCAGCAGGTCGGGTCCGCCCGCCAGGGCCAGCGCGATCATCGCCCGCCGCCGGTCCGCGGCCGACAGCGACCGGGGGAAGGACCGCGCGACCGCCTCCGGCTCGGACACCCCCACCAGGTCCAGAAGTTCGACGGCCCGGCGCCGCGCCCGCACGTGCGGTGCCCGGCCGCCGTCGTGGCCCGGCGCCGCCCTCCGGCCCTCGTACTCCCCGACGGCCGCGGCGATCCGGTCGCCGACGCGCCGGGCGGCCGGGAAGAGCGGCCGCTCGTCCTGGAGCACGAAGCCGATCCTGCCGTCCGGCCCGCTGTCCGGTTCCGGTGCGGACAGCGGCCGGGCCGGGCCGCCGAACAGGCTTGTGGAACCGTCCACTTGGCACCCGTCCGGCGCCAGCCCCACGGCTGCGAGGGCCGCGAGGGTGTGGCCCGACCCCGACTCGCCCAGCAGCGCCAGCACTTCACCGGCGCGCAGGGTGAACCCGACGCCGTCCAGGGCGAGTACCGGCGGCCGTCGCTTCGCCACGACGGTCACGGTCAGGCCCCGTACCTCCATGACGGTGCTCACCGGACACCCGCCCGCCCGGATCCACGTGCGCCGCTCCGGCGTCGCGACCGGGGGAACGGCGCACCGCACTCCGGGCACACGCTGGTCACGGCGGGCATGGGAACTCCTCTGGGTGCGCGGCGAACGGTTCCGGAGCGGGGCAGGGGGCGGGGCGGGGCGGGGCGGACGCGCGGCGTGCGATGCGGTCCCGTGCCGCGGGGCGGTGATCGCGACGGGCCGGTGACGTAGGGAAACGGCGAGGTGGCTCACGGTGATGCGTGGCGAGGCGTGCGCCCGGCGGCCCGTTCCCCCTTCCGGCCCCCCGGCCCCCGTCCGCCCGGCGGCGGACCCACCACGATGTTAGGCCGCCCTCACCTCCGCGCACGGCCGTTCCGGACTTTGGTGCGCGGTACCGCGTACCGTCGACGCGCCTGTAGACGCCGAGGTCACCGTGTGTCCGGCCGGCCGGTGGCCCACTCGTGCGGCGCGGCGGGCAGGGGCCCTGCGTACGACCCAGCGTGGCGCGGAAACCTGGTGGGAGCCGGGTAGGACGGGCGCGGAAGGGGTACCCCGGGCAGCGGAGCGGCTGCTTCCGTACGGCTCCGAGGAGGTGCCATGGCGGCGAAGGGGACGGCCGAGGGAACGGGAGAGGGCTCCCTCACGCGGTACCACCGGCGGCGGGACTTCTCCCGCACCGCCGAGCCGCGGGGGAAGCCGCGCCACGGGACCGAGGGGGACCAGCGGGGCGAGGCCGTGGAACGCGCCGGTGAAGGGCCCGGCGACGGAAACCGGGCGGCCTCTTTCGTCGTGCAGATCCACGACGCGAGCACCCTGCACTTCGACTTCCGGCTGGAGGCCGACGGCGTACTGAAGTCGTTCGCCGTGCCGAAGGGGCCGTCCGACAATCCGCGCGAGAAGCGGTTCGCGACCCCCACCGAGGACCACCCGCTGGAGTACCGGACCTTCGAGGGGACGATCGCGGCGGGCGGATACGGCGCGGGCACGGTGATCGTCTGGGACGAGGGCACCTACCTCAACACCACCACCGACCGACACGGCAAGGACGTCCCGCTCGCCGAGGCGCTGGACCGCGGCCACGCGTCGTTCCGGCTGAACGGCCGCAAGCTGCACGGCGGTTACGCGCTGACCCGTATCCGCACGGCGGCGCAGGAGGGCCGGGAGGCATGGCTCCTGGTCAAGGAGGCCGACGGCCGCGCGGGTGCCGCCGGAACCCCGGACCCGCGCCGGGCGCGCTCGGCCCGCACCGGTCGCACCCTCGGGCAGGTAGCCGCGGAGGAGACCGCGAAGGGCGACGCGGGCGGGAATGCGCGGGGGAACGCGGAGGGCGGGCGCCGATGAGCGGCACGAAGGGCGCGGGCATGAGTAGGGGCGACGGCGACGGCAAGGGCGGCGGCGGGGCGAAGCGCGTGCGGGTCGGCGGGCGCACCGTGTCCGTCAGCCGCCCGGAGAAGATCCTCTTCCCGGCGGACGGCGCGCCGGGCGGCGGCGTCTCCAAGGGCGACCTCGCCGACTACTACCGCAAGGTCGCCCCGCGGATGCTGCCCCACCTGCGCGGCCGTCCCCTCATGCTGGAACGCCACCCGGACGGGATCGACGGCCCGGCCTTCATGCAGAAGGACGTGCCGGACCACTTTCCCGACTGGGTGCACAGGGCCCAACTCCCCAAGGAGAACGGCACGGTGGCCTACGTTCTCTGCGACGACACCGCCACCCTCGTCTACCTCGCCGGACAGGCGTGCACGACCCCGCACCGCTTCCTCTCGAAGGCGGACCGCCCCGACCACCCCGACCGCCTGGTCCTCGACCTGGACCCGCCCGGCGACGACTTCGGTCTCGTGCGCGCGGCGGCGCTGGGTCTGCGGGAACTGCTGGACGAACTGCGGCTGCCGTCCCTCCTGATGGCCACCGGCTCACGCGGACTCCACGTGGTGGTGCCCCTCGACCGCCGCGAACCCTTCGACGACGTACGGGAGTTCGCCCACGCCGTCGCCGACGTCCTCGCGGCCCGGGACCCCGACAGGCTCACCACCGCGGCCAGGAAGAGTGCGCGCGGCGGCCGGCTGTACCTCGACGTGCAGCGCAACGGCTACGCGCAGACCGCCGTGGCGCCGTACGCCGTCCGCGCGCTGCCGGGCGCTCCGGTGGCGGCGCCGCTGAGCTGGGCGGACCTGGACGACCCGGGGCTCACCGCGCGCCGCCGGACCCTCGCCGACGTCGACGAACTCCTCGAAACGAACCCGTGGCGCGACCCGCCCCGCCCACGCTCCCTGGGAGAGGCCCGCCGCCGCCTCGCCGCTCTGCCGGGGCGGGCCGACTGAGCGCCCTCCGGCCGACCTTCCCGCTGACCGTCCCGCCGACCGACCGGCATCCCCACCGCATCCGGACAAGGGGCAGAAACGATGACCATGTCGCGTACGAAGCCCGTGAACCTGCTGCTGGAGCGGTACGGGACGACGCATGCGGAGGAGGCGGGCGTCCGGCTGCGGAACACCCCCGCGCCGCTCTACCAACTCCTCACGCTCTGCGTCCTGTTCTCGGTCCCCATCAGGGCGGACATGGCGGTGGACGCCGCGAGGGAACTGTCGAGGGCGGGACTGCGCACACCGGCGTCGATGGCGCACGCCTCCTGGCAGTACCGGGTGGACGCGCTGGTGCGGGCGCACTACCGCCGTTACGACGAGAGCACGTCCACCGCGCTGGGCGAGGGCGCCCAACTCGTCCTCGACCGCTACAAGGGCGACCTGCGGCGGCTGCGGGAGGCGGCCGGCGGCGACCCGGTGCGGGTGCGCGAACTGCTCCGGGAGGTACCGCGGATCGGACCGGTGGGGGCGGACATCTTCTGCCGGGAGGCCCAGGGCCTGTGGCCCGAGCTGCGCCCGGCGTTCGACCGCAGGGCCCGAAGTGCGGCCCGGGAGCTGGGACTTCCGACCGCGCCGGAGGAACTCGCGGACCTGGTGGACGCCGCCGACCTGCCCAGGCTGGCGGCAGCACTGGTGCGGGCGGGACTGGCCAAAGAGGACACCGCGCAGGTGCTCAGGGCGGGTTGAGGGCACCGGGCGGCGACGCTTCGAGGCGCGGACGGCCGGGGGTGCGGACAGTCAGGGGCGCGGACGGTCGGGAGCGCGGACAGCAGGTGGCGCGGGAGGTCGCGCCGCCCGGCTCAGATCACCCTGAGCCGCACGAGCAGCCCCAGCGTGAGCGCGCCGGGCACCAGGGGCAGCCAGACGGTGATGAGGCGGAAGAGCAGGACGACCGCGGTCGCCGTCGCCGTGGGGCTGCCGGTCGCGACCAGGGTCACCACGAGGGCCGCCTCGACCGACCCGACGCCGCCGGGGGTGGGCACCAGTGCGACGGCGACGGTGGCCGCGAGATAGGCGAGAGCCAGATGCGCGGGCGGCACGGACAGGCCGAGCGACCGCCCCACGGCGGTGAGCGCGGTCGCCTGAAGGGCGGCGAAGGCGAACGAACCGCCCCACAGCGCGAGCGCCCGCGCCGGGCGCAGGTGCACGGACCGGGCCTCGGCCAGTGCGCCGCGCACGAAGTCCCGGACGTGACGGCGCACGCGCCCCACACGCATGACCGTGACCGGTGCCACCACCGCGAGGGCGGCCGCGCAGACCGCCACCGGCCCGAACAAGCCCTGAGAGAAGCCTCCTTGGGGCAGCATCGGGCCGAGCCGCAGTGCCCCGGGGAAGGCGACGAGCAGGACGGCCAGCAGCCCGAGCCGGCCCACCGACTCGGCCAGCAGGAACAGGGCGAGGGCGGCGGACGAGCGGGCGGCCGGCACGCCGCACACGGTGAGGAACCGGAGGTTCACCGCGGTCGCGCCGAGCCCGGAGGGCAGCATGTGGTTGGCGGCGCCGGCCGCGAACTGCGTTGCCAGCAAACGCCGTCCGGGCAGCCGCTGGACGACGGCACCCTGGCGGGAGAAGGCCGCGGCGACCCACGTCAGGCAGGTGGCACCGACGGCGACCAGCAGCCAGGGCCATGCGGCCGATCTCAACTGGCCCAGCCCGTCGGCCAGTACGGCCCGGTGGCGTACCGCGACGACGGCCACGGCAACCGGGGGGAGCAGACAGAGCAGCCGGCGGACCGGCACCCGTCGGCCCGGGAACGGGCGGATCGGGAACCGGCGGGGGAGCCGCGGGCGGGGGAGCTGGACGGCAGTCGCGTTGGTCGTCACAGTCGGAGAGGCTCTCCACGCCGTCCCAACTGCGGGTTGCCCGAGCGCGGCGGTCACCTTAAGGACGCGGGCCGGGGAGACGTCACAGGGCGCGGGACGACGAGAGCGCGGCCCGTCCTGTCCAAAAATGTTCGCCAGGTCGCAGTAATTGAGCGTGAAGAGTCGTTACCCCTGCAATTGAAGATCGTTCTTCGCTCGACATTGTGTGTCTCGCGAAGGGCTGGTCGACGTGTGATGGATACGGACGCGAACACGGATGCGAACACGAACGCTGACGCCGAGTATCGGGTGAGGCGGATGCTGACGGACGACTTCGGCGTCGCACCGCACCGCATCGAGCCGGACGCCCTGCTGCACGAACTGTCCCTGCACTGCGTGGCCGTGGACGAGTTGCGCCTGCTCGCCGAGGAACTCTTCGGTCTCGACCTCGACAGGACGGCCATCACGCCGCGCGACACGGTCGGCACGCTGGTCCGGGTCATCGGGGCGGGGGTGGCCGGCAACGCGTCGGCCGGGCCGCCGACGCGCCCCGAACGACCGGCACGGCCGGTGCGGGCCGGGCGATCCGTGGGGTCCGCCTGGTGGACCTGGTGGATGCGGTGGGCACTCAGGGTGCGGCGGGTGCGCGACTCGGTTGCGCGCCGCGTCAGTTGTCGTCGCGGCCGGACGAGGGCGGCAGGTCCAGAAGGGACCTGACGGCCTCCTCCAGTGCCGTGCGCAGATCACCGACGTCCGCGGAGGCCAGCGGCTCGACGGGTGTCATAGTGCGCAGCGCGACGACGCCGCTGAACATGGCGAGCACCAACTGGGCACGCAACTGCGCCGCTTGACCGTTCCCGTCGGGATCTCCGTCCCCGGCCCCGCACTTGCCCCCGTCCGTGTCGGCGGACGCGTTCGTGCGGAGGGCGGCGATGCGGGTCGCGGCGGTGCTCATGGCCGACGCCCGGAGTTCCCGGACCTGTTCGTCCGCGCTGCTGTCGCGCAGCAGCAGAAGCATGGGATGGACCCCGAACTCGGGCCACGCGTCCGGGCGCAGGCCGTCGAGGAAGTCGCCCACGACCTCCTTGGGCGAGGTCTCGCCGTCGGCCACGGGGTCGGGCGACGCGGCCAACACGGCCTGGAACAGGCCCTGTTTGCCGCCGAAGTACCGGTTGATGAGCATCAGGTTGACCCCCGCGTCGCCCGCCACGTCGCGCGTCGTGGTGCGGTCGTACCCGAGGACGGCGAAGCGCCGCCGGGCCGCGCGCAGCAGGGCCAGGCGGGTCGCTTCGGCGTCCCGGGGGCGGGGCTGACGGTCCGTCGGGGAGGGGTCCATGCCCCCATTGTCGCCGATGTAATCGATCGATTGACTCGGGTGTGCACCGTCCATAGAGTCCAGGGGTGCAATCGGGGGAGTGCCCGATTGGGGACGGGTGGGAGGGCGCATGACCGAGACTCCGGCAGGTCTGGAGCACCGTTCGGCGAAGGACGGCGGAGGCCCGGACGGCTCCGGGCTGAACGTGAACCTCCAGATCGTCGCGGTGGGGCTGGGGGCGCTGGCGGCGGCGCTGGCGCAGACGCTGATCATTCCCGTCCTGCCGACCCTGACCGCCGACCTGCACACCTCGACGGGCAACGCGCAGTGGCTGCTGACGGCGACCCTGCTCGTCGCGGCCGTGTCCGTGCCCGTGCTCGGCAGGTTCGCCGACATGTTCGGGCGGCGCCTGGTGCTCCTCGTCAGCCTCGGCGGCCTCGCGGTCGGCTCGGTGATCGACGCGCTGACCTCCGACTTCGGGGTGATGCTCGTGGGCCGCGCGGTGGCCGGGCTGTCGGCGGCGTCGATCCCGCTGGGCATCAGCCTGCTGGCCATCGTCCTCCCGGCGGAGCGCCGCGGGTCGGCGACCGCGCTCACCAGCGCCATGCTCGGGATCGGCAGCGCCCTCGGCCTGCCGCTGGCCGGCCTGATCGGGGACAACGCCGACTACCACGTCCTGTACTGGATCGGAGCGGGCGGCGCGGTGGTCAGCGGCGTGCTGATCGCCGCGCTCGTCGCGGAGCCGCCCGCCGCCCGCGAGCGTTCGATCGACTGGGCGGGCATCGCTCTGCTCGCCGTCGGCCTGACCTGCCTGATCCTGGGCATCTCCCAGGGCAGTTCCTGGGGTTGGGGCTCCGGCCGGATCCTCGGCCTGTTCGCCGTCGCCGTCGTGGCACTCGCCGCACTGACCAGGGTCGAGCTCCGGGTGACCAATCCACTCATCGACATGTCGGCACTGGCACGGCCGCCCATCGCGCTGACGAACATCGCGGGCATGTTCGTCGGGTTCGCCCTGTTCGCCAGCTTCACCGGCACCTCGTCGTACGTCCAGGCGCCGGAGGCCACCGGCTACGGCTTCGGTTCCACGATCCTCACCGCGGGGCTGTGCCTGCTGCCGAGCGGCCTGCTCATGCTGGTCCTCGCCCCGATCGCGGCGAGGTTCATCGGAAGCTGGGGCCCGGCCAGGGTCCTCGCGCTGGGCGGCGCGGTGATAGCCGCCGGTCTGGTGTTCCGCATCGTCGCCGTCGACTCCCTGTGGGAGGTCGTCGTCGGGACCTCGGTCGTCGGCGCCGGCACCGGGGTCGGCTACGCCGCTCTCCCCTCCCTGATCAACCATCACACCCCGGCGGCCCAGCTCGCCGCCGCGAACGGGATCAACGCCCTTGCCCGCAGCCTCGGCAGCTCGCTGGCGAGCGCGGTCGGCGGGGCGCTCCTGACGGCGATCACGATGAACGTCGGCGGCCACGAACTTCCCTCGCTCGGCGCCTACCGGGTGCTGTTCGCGGTCTGCGCGGGCGCGGCTCTCCTCGCGAGCGCCGTCGGACTGACCATCTCGGCGGGAGTCCTCACCCGCGAACCCGACGGGAGCGGCGGCGCCGAGCCGGCACCGGAGGCGTGAACGGGGCAAGGTCGTGAGGGTGCGGTCGTCGACCGGCGATCCTGGCGGTGACCGTCGTCGCCGCCCGGCCGGTGGCCGACGCGACCGGGCACGCCGACCCGCGCGGGCTACGCGTCCAGCCTGACCGGCATCAGGAGGGAGTACGCCCCGTCGTCGCCGGGACGGCGGATCACGACAGGGGCGGTGGGCGCGCCGAACTCCAGCGTCAGCCGGTCGCGGTCGCCCGCGGTCAGGGCGTCGAGCAGGTAGCGCCGGTTGAGGGCGACCTGGTCCGGGTCGTCGTCCCCGTCCCCGCGGAGGGTCACCGTGTCGTCCCCCCGCACCTTGAGGACGCTGAGGTCGTGCCCGTCGGGCTCTTCGGTTCGGACCGGGCCGGTCTCCAGTGCCTCGCGCAGGGCGGCCGTGCCGACGACGACACGGCGCCGCCCCGTGCCCGTTGCCGTGCTGGTCTCCGTGCTCGTTTCCGTGTCCGTGCCCGGGTCCGGGAGGAGACGGCGGTAGTCGGGGAACCCGCGGCCGACGCACCCGCCCGCCACCTGCCGGTCCCCGGCCTCCAGGGTGACGCGGTCACCGTCGAGGGAGAGCCGTACCGTCCCCTCGCCGTCGAGCAACGCCCGCATGGCGTCGGCGAGTTGCGTCGGTACGACGGCCTGGACCCGGGGCGCTCCCTCGTGCCCCGCGGCACCGGTCGTCGCGACAGCCAGGCGGTACCGGTCGGTGGCCACCAGGTGAAGGTTCTCGCCCTCCGCGTCGAGCAGGATCCCGCGGAGCACCGGCAGTTCGGGGTCCGTGCTCACCGCGAACCGGACCGCGTCGAAGGCGGCGGCCAACGAAGGTGCGGAGCAGGACAGTTGGGCCGCGTCGAGGGGGCGGCGTGAGGTCATGGCGTTCTCCCGTTGGTCGAGTTCGGCTCGGAGTGCGGAGAACTCGGTGCGCGTGTCCGACAGTTGGCGCTCGACTCGCGTCAAGTGACCGTCGAGCAGTTTGCGGACCAGGCCGGCGTCCGCGCCGGACCAACTGGCCAGCACCAGACGAATGTCGGCCAGCGGCATCGCGGCCCGCCGCAGCCGGGCCAGCAGCCGGGCCTCGGCGAGCTGTCCCGGTGCGTACCAGCGATAACTGCTCACCGGATCCACCCAGGCCGGAACCAGCACCCCGGCACGGTCGTAGAACCGCAGGGCGCTCACCCCGAGCCCGCTGTCCCGTGCGATCTCCCCGATGCTGCGCATCTCGCTCTCCACGACGCAGACTCTGTCCCCTGCACAAGGTCGAGGGTCAAGCCGGGTGCGCGGCCCGCGGCGGACGGGGCCCCGCGGCAACCCGTTGGCGGATCGCGGCGCGCGTTGCTAGCCTTCCGGAGGCCGTGCAGGAGAACGAGGAGGTGGTACCCGTGAACGTATCGACATGGGTGCTCCCCTCCGGGGTCATGGTCGGGCGATAGGTCGTCCGGGAGCGCCGTTTCAGCGCATTCCCGAAAGGCACGACCATGCAGTTCACCTCCGAACAACGCCTCGACGACGCCGTCCTGGAGCGTGAGTTCACCCTCGGCGACATTCCCGGCATCCTCTGGACGCCCGCGTCCGCCCCCGTCGATGCGCCGGTGCCGCTGATCCTCCTCGGGCACCCCCCGCTCGGCCTGCGCAGGATGTACCCCCGGCTGCTGGACCGGGCCCGGCAGGCCGTGGGGGACGGGTTCGCCGCGGCGACCGTCGAACTCCCCGGCGCCGGTGACCGGCCCCGGCTGGCCGCGGTCGACGAGGCCCGTGCGGCCATGCGCCGGGCCGTCGAGGCCGGCGAGCCGGTCGGCGACGAGACCGTCGACGCGCTCGTCCTCCCGCTGGTCGAACAGGCCGTCCCGGAATGGCGGGCCGCCCTGGACGCCCTCCTCCAAGTGCCCGGCATCGGCGGCCCGGTCGGGTACTCGGGGGGAGTGATCTCCATCGGCATCCGGCTCGCGGCGACCGAGCCCCGCGTCGCCGCCGCCGTGTTCTTCGCCGGGAGCTTCGTGCCGCGCGCCATCGTCGAGGAGGCCCGGCGGGTCACCGTTCCGCTGCACGTCCTGTTGCAGTGGGACGACGAGGGCAACGACAGGCAGGCGGCCCTCGACCTGTTCGACGCCTTCGGCTCCAAGGAGAAGACGCTTGAGGCCAACATGGGCGGACACACCGGCGTCCCGCGGTTCGCCGGCGACGCCGCGGCCCGCTTCTTCACCCGGCACCTGAGCTAGCGACCCGCCGTCCGCCGCCGCCCGCCGCAGGCGGCCCGGCGGCGGACGGCCCGTCGTCGGCGCGCGGCCACCGGAGCCGGGCCGGGATCGGCGGAGCAGGTCCTCCACGGAGCGCCCCCTTGTAAACTGCGGACACAGCCCTTGACCCGCACAACGCGGGCAGGGAGCCGACCCGCAGGAGCAATCACATGCTGCGCACCATGTTCAAATCCAAGATCCACCGTGCCACCGTCACCCAGGCCGACCTGCACTACGTCGGGTCCGTGACCATCGACGCCGATCTGCTCGACGCCGCCGATCTGCTGCCCGGCGAGCTCGTGCACATCGTCGACATCACCAACGGGGCCCGACTGGAGACGTACGTCATCGAGGGGGAGCGGGGGTCCGGTGTCGTCGGCATCAACGGGGCCGCCGCACACCTCGTGCATCCCGGCGATCTGGTGATCATCATCAGTTACGCTCAAGTGACCGACGCCGAGGCGCGGTCCCTGGAGCCCCGGGTCGTGCACGTGGACGCCGGCAACCGGATCGTGGCACTCGGCGCCGATCCGTCCGCGCCCGTACCCGGCTCGGACCAGGAGCGCAGCCCGCAGGCCGTGCCGGCCTGAGCGACGACCAGGAGCGTGACCGTGAGCGACGTGAGCGACGACATCGAGATCCGCGACGACAGGGCCGCCGGCCGCCTCGAGGCCGTCGCCGGTGGTGAAGTGGTCGGTCACGTCGAGTACTTCGTGCTCGACGCGCCGCGCACCGCGTTCGTGCCCGTGCACACCATCGTGGAGCCCGCCCACGAGGGGAAGGGCATCGCCGGTTCCCTCGCCCGGGACCTCTACCGGCGCGCCGCCGCCGAGGGTGTCGACGTCGCCCCGCTCTGCCCCTACGTCGTGAAGTGGGCCGCTCGCCACCCCGACGAGGCGCCCGCGGCCGATCCCGAGCTGCTCGACGCCGCGCTGGACTGGCTGGCGGCCCACCCCGGCCGCTTCTAGGCGACCCCCCGCGGCCTGCCGCCGGGTGGACGCGGTACGACCGCCCTGCCGGGTGACTGGCGGGGCGGGTGTCGGGTACGCGGGGAGTAGTCCAGGGCGACCTGGACCTACTGGCTGGAGGTTGTCATGACGAGCCCGTTCCCCGACCCCGTACCGCCCTCGCCCACGCCGGACCCCGGGCCGGGGGAGCCGCAGCCGCCGTTCCCGGAGCCCGTTCCGCCGGGGCCGCTGCCCGGACCGACACCCACCCCGGGCCCGGACCCGACCCCGTTCCCGGGGCCCGACCCGACGCCCGGCCCCGGTCCCACGCCCGGCCCCGACCCGACTCCGGGTCCCGGTCCGAGCCCGGACCCGGTGCCTCCGAGCCCGGTGCCGGAGCCCTCGCCGTCGCCGATCCCGCCGGGCCCCGAGCCGACGCCGTCCCCGGAGCCGGGACCGCCGCTGCGCTGACCGCCCCGCGCACGCCGGTGGCCCGCCCCGACGAGGGGGCGGGCCACCGGCGTGTCCGCGCGGACCTCGTCTACGCCTCGACCTCGGAGCGGTCCCCGCCCCACAGCGTGTGGAACGACCCGTCCCGGTCGGTGCGCCGGTAGGTGTGCGCGCCGAAGAAGTCGCGCTGGCCCTGGGTGAGGGCCGCCGGCAGCCGCTCCGCGCGCAGCGCGTCGTAGTACGCCAGCGCGGCCGCGAAGCCCGGGGTCGGCACGCCCTGCCGGGTCGCCGCGACGAGGACCTCGCGCCAGTCGTCCTGCGCGTCCGCGATCTCGCGGGCGAACGTCTCGTCCGACAGCAGGCTCGGCAGGTCCGGGCGCGCGTCGTACGCCGCGCGGATGCGGTCGAGGAAGGCCGCGCGGATGATGCAGCCGCCGCGCCAGATCGACGCCGTCGTACCGAGGTCGATGTCCCAGTCGTACTCGTCGCTGCCCGCCGTGATCTCGTGGAAGCCCTGCGTGTACGACACGATCTTCGACGCGTACAGCGCCTGCTCCACCCGGTCGGCGAAGGCCGCCGCGTCCGCCTCGCCGAGCCGCGACGCCTTCGGGCCGGCCAGCCCCTTCGACGCCTCCCGCAGATCCGCGTGGCCCGACAGCGAGCGCGCGAAGACGGCCTCCGCGATGCCGGACACCGGAACGCCCAGGTCGAGGGCGATCTGCACGGTCCAGCGGCCGGTGCCCTTCTGCTCGGCGCGGTCCAGGACCACGTCCACGAACGGCTTGCCCGTCGCCCCGTCCACGTGCGACAGCACCTCGGCGGTGATCTCGATCAGGTACGAGTCGAGACGGCCGGTGTTCCAGGTGCGGAAGATGTCCGCGATCTGCGCGGGGGAGTACCCGGCCACGTCCCGCAGCAGTTGGTACGCCTCGCCGATGAGCTGCATGTCGGCGTACTCGATGCCGTTGTGGACCATCTTGACGAAGTGGCCGGCGCCGTCCGGGCCCACGTGCGTCACACAGGGTGCCCCGTCGTCCGCCTTCGCGGAGATCTTCTCCAGCATCGGACCGAGGGCGTCGTACGACTCGGTCGAGCCCCCCGGCATGATGCTCGGGCCGTTCAGCGCGCCCTCCTCCCCGCCGGATACGCCCATGCCGACGAAGTGGACGCCGTGCTCGCGCAGCTCGCGCTCCCGGCGCCGGGTGTCGGCGAAGTGCGCGTTGCCGCCGTCGATGATCATGTCGCCGGGTTCCAGGAGCGGTGCGAACTCCTTGATCACCGCGTCCGTCGGGTCGCCCGCCTTGACCATGACGACGAGCCGCCGCGGCCGCTCCAGCGCCGCCACGAACTCCTTGGCGGTCTCCGCCGCCACGAAGTCGCCCTCGTCCCCGAACTGCTCCACCAGTTCCTGCGTGCGGGAGGCCGTCCGGTTGTGCACGGCGACGGTGTACCCGTTGCGTGCGAAGTTGCGGGCGAGGTTGCGGCCCATGACCGCGAGCCCCGTGACGCCGATCTGGGCTGAAGTGCTCATACCGCCTGCTCCTCGAAGATCGAGTGGATCGAGTGGTTCGAGTGGTCCGGGTACTGCCGGTGGTGCCGGTGGTGCCGGTGGTGCCGGTGGTGCCGGTGGTGCCGGTGGTCCTGCCGTGCCGTCGGTCCTGTGGCGCCGGCCGCGATCGCCGGTATCGTCCCCCCGTCCATCCTGACGCGCCCCCGTGGCGACCGCACATCCGAACCACCGCACCTCCATACGCACGGACGATGCCCGGCGCCTCACCGCGGGCGCCGAAGATCCGGCCAACTGAGGTTTGGAATCGGCCACTTGGGTAGGGCGAGCGGCTGATAGCCGTCTTGTCACGGCCTGTTCGGGGCGCTTACTTTTGCCCCTTCTGACGCACATCGAGGGGACTCCTCATGGCGATACGGGGACGGCACCGCCGGTACCAGCCGAACAGGATCAACCGCGCCTCGCTCACCGTCACCGCGGGCGGCGCCGGCATCGCTCTTCCGCTCATGGGGGCCGGCACGGCCCACGCCGCCGACGTGGACACCTGGGACAAGGTCGCCGCGTGCGAGTCGAGCGGCAACTGGTCGATCAACACGGGCAACGGCTATTACGGCGGGCTCCAGTTCACCCAGTCCACCTGGGAGGCGTACGGCGGCACCGCCTACGCCGCGCGCGCCGACCTGGCCACCAAGGACCAGCAGATCGCGATCGCCGAGAAGGTGCTCAAGGGGCAGGGCCCCGGCGCCTGGCCGACCTGTTCGGTCAAGGGCGGCCTCACCACCGGCGGCGGCACCCCCGACATCCACCCCGAGGGCTCCTCCGGCAAGACCGCCCAGTCCAGTGGCAAGTCCGGTACCAAGTCGGGTGGTTCGGGCTCGGCCAAGAGCGGTGGCACGGCCTCGCCCGGCTCCGCGAAGACGTCGGCGCCCGCGAAGTCCGCCAGGTCGGCCAAGCCCGACGTGAAGCCGCAGACCACGCCCCAGGCGCGGGCCGGCACCACGTCCATGTACACGGTGGTGCGCGGCGACACCCTGTCCGGCATCGCCGACAGCCACGACGTCAGCGGCGGCTGGCACAGCCTCTACGCCGGCAACCGCACGACCATCGGCTCCGACCCGGACCTGATCCTGCCCGGCCAGCACCTGAGCATGAACGCGAGGGCCACGTCGGCCAAGTCGTCGACGGCCACGAAGTCGTCGACGGCGACCAAGTCGTCGGCACCCGCGAAGAAGACGGCGCCGAAGAAGTCGGAACCCAAGAAGACCTCGTCCTCCGCGACCACCAGGAAGACCACCCACGGCACCCTCGTCGCCCCCGTCTCCGCGCCGGTGGGAACGGCCTACCACGCCAGTGGATCGTCCTGGTCGAAGGGCTACCACACGGGCGTCGACTTCCTGGCGCCCACGGGGACGTCCGTGAAGGCGGTCGGCGCCGGGACGGTGGTGACCGCCGGCTGGGGCGGCTCGTACGGCTACCAGGTGGTCATCCGCCACGCCGACGGCCGCTACACCCAGTACGCGCACCTGTCGGCGATCTCCGTCAGGGCGGGCCAGGCGGTGTCCGAGGGCCAGCGCATCGGCCGCTCCGGAGCCACCGGCAACGTCACCGGGCCGCACCTGCACTTCGAGGTGCGCACCGGTCCCTCCTTCGGCTCCGACATCGACCCGCTGGCCTACCTGCGGGCCCACGGCGTCAAGGTCTGACACGACGCGCAGCGTGCGGTCCGTGCAGTCCGTGGGGTCCGTGGGGTTCGTGCAGTCCGTGCGGTCCCGGACCGCGGCCGTCCTCCGGCGCGGAACAGGGGGCGGTCCGGGACGGGGGCGGTCTACGCCCCGACGTGCTGTCGTCGCCGCGAGGCCGGTACGCCGCCGGGGCCGCGCCGGGCGGCTCCCGGGGCCGGACTCGCCCGCGGCGCGGTGCGGCCGTCGCCCTGCGTCCGCGGGGGAGCGGGGACCCCGGCGCCGGGGCCACCGCGCGGCTCGTCGTCCCTGTCGTCCGCGTCGTCCGTCGCCGCGGCGGCGGCGTCCGAGGCAGGCGCGGCAGCCGCGTCCGCCGTCACGGACTCCGTCCTCGCAACGTCCACGTCGACGTCCGGATCAACGTCCGCGTCCGCCGCCTTCGCGTCCGGCGCGGCGGCCCGCTCGTCGCGGCCGGTCCGCTCCGCGTCCGACTCCGCGTCCGACTCCGCCTCCGGCGTCCGCGGCGAGGACGCCTCCGTGCCCACCGACAGCGCGGGATGCTCGTCGTCGCCGGTCCGTGCGAACGTCCCGGCGGTGCCGGCCTCCCCGGCCGTGCGGTCGGTGTCCTCGATGCGTTCCGAGAGCAGCAGGATCAGACCGCCGGCCGCCACCACCCCGGCGCTCAGGGCGAGCACGGTGCCGGTGAGTCCGTACCGGAAGGTCTCGCCGAACATCGTGATGCCGATGGCCGCCGCCACCACCGGATTGACCACGGTCAGCGTGGCCAGCGGGGCGGCGAGGCCGCCGCCGCGGTAGGACGCCTGGGACAGCAGCATGCCGGCCGTGGCGAGCACGCCGATCACGCCCATGGAGACCAGGTTCGCGGCCGTGACGCCGCCCGACCAGCCGACGGTGACCGTCTTCGTGTACACCGACGCCATGCCGAAGGCTATGCCGGACGCGGTCGCGAGCAGCACGCTGCGCACCGCCGGGTGGCGGTGCGCAGCCCGGCCCGCGATCACCAGTGCCACCACCGCGCCGCCCGTCACGAGGGCGACGAGGAGGCGCTGGCCGAGGTCGAGGGAGTGGGTGTCGCCCGCGCCGACGAGCGACAGCAGTCCGGCGAGGCCGACCGTGGCCATGATGGCGCCGCGCCAGGCGGTGGCACCCGCCTTCCGGCCCACGAACAGGGCGGCCATGGGGAGCGCGAAGACGATGGTCAGCGCGCCGAGGGGCTGGACGAGGCTGAGCGGACCGAACGCGAGGGCGCCCACGTGCAGCAGGGCGCCGAGACCGTTGAGGCCGACGGCCACCCACCAGATCGGGCGCCGCACCGGCGCGTACTCGCCGTCGGGACCGGACACCGCGACCCGCTCCTGCACGATGGCTCCGCCCGCGTACGCGACGGCGGAGACCAGTGACAGCAGGACGGACAGCGCGAGGGCGCTCATGGGCGGCTCCTCTGCGTGAGGCGCGGGTGCTGCACCCGGCGCGGCGAACGGTCGTCATCCATAGCCAACACCTTGCCGTCCCGAACGCTTCCCGTCGTCGTCCCTGAGCACAGACCGACTCATACCCCCGATGGAGTATCAGCACGTCCTCGTCCTCCCCAGGGCTGGCGACACCGGGACCAGAAGCCCGTGATCGTTCCGCTGAGTGACGTCGTACCACGCGCGGTGCGAGCGCCCGGGGGTGCGCGGGACCCGTCCCGCCCGGACCTCGGCGGCGGCAACTGCCCGCTCTGCCAACGACGTTCGTCGACCGGTCGGGCCGGTACGGCACCCCGCGAAGGCCGGCCGAGGGGCTTCCGGAGGGATGTTTACGGACATTCGGCAACTTTCCGTGACGGGGCGCCGCGGCCCGGGTTGCGGACCGCCCGAACCTGGGTACCGGCACGTCAGCCTCACGCCCCGCATGCCCTTCCGCGTGCGCCGTATCTGGGTGACCATGAGGAGGCTGTTGGCCGAGACAGGGGGTTGCGGGTGCGTGTGGGACTGCTGACCCGGGAGTATCCGCCGGACGTCTACGGCGGAGCCGGGGTCCATGTCGAGTTCCTCGCCCGGGAGCTCGCGCCCCTGGTCGACCTGGAGGTCCACTGCTGGGGGGAGGGCCGCGGCGACAACGTGGTCCGGCACCGGCCGGCGTCCGGGCTCGACAGCGCGAACGACGCCCTGCGCACCTTCTCGGTGGACCTGTCCATGGCCGCCGGACTCGAAGGGCGCGAACTGGTCCACTCCCACACCTGGTACGCCAACCTGGCCGGTCACCTGGCCAAGATGCTGTACGGCGTGCCGCACGTGATGACCGCCCACTCCCTGGAACCCCTGCGCCCCTGGAAGGCCGAGCAACTCGGCGGCGGTTACGCCCTGTCGAGCTGGGCGGAGCGCACCGCGATCGAGTCCGCCGACGCGGTGGTCGCGGTGTCCACGGCCATGCGCGACGACATCCTCTCCTGCTATCCGGCGCTGGACCCGGCCGACGTCCACGTCGTGCACAACGGCATCGACACCGCGCTCTACCGCCCCGACCCCGGCACCGACGTCCTCGCCCGCCTCGGCATCGACCCGGCCCGCCCCTACGTCCTGTTCGTCGGACGCATCACGCGGCAGAAGGGCGTGCCCCATCTCCTGCGCGCCGTCAGGGACATCGACCCCGCGGCGCAGGTGGTGCTGTGCGCCGGGGCGCCCGACACCCCCGAGATCGACCGGGAGTTCCGCGACCTCTTCGAGGAACTGCGCGGTGTGCGCGACGGTGTGCACTGGATCCCGCAGATGCTCCCGCGCCCCGACGTCATCCAACTCCTCACGCACGCCGCCGTGTTCGCGTGCCCGTCGGTGTACGAGCCGCTGGGCATCGTCAACCTGGAGGCGATGGCCTGCGGCACGCCCGTCGTGGCGTCGCGGATCGGCGGTATCCCGGAGGTCGTTGACGACGGCGAGAGCGGGGTACTGGTGTCCGTGGACGACGACTTCGAGACCTCTCTCGCGCAGGCACTGGACTCCGTGCTCGCCGATCCCGGCCGGGCCCGCGCGATGGGCGAGGCCGGACGGCGGCGCGCGGTGGGGGAGTTCGGCTGGGACGCGATCGCGCGCCGCACGGCCGGGCTCTACGCGGAGATCCTCAAACAGGCTTAGTCCGCCCTGATCATGGGCAACCAACGGGTTCAACCAGGGGTGAGGGGAGCGGCCATGCGTCGTGGTGGGCCTTCGGTGCTCGGAATCGTGCTGGCGGGGGGCGAGGGCAAGCGGCTGATGCCCCTGACGGCGGACCGCGCCAAACCCGCGGTCACCTTCGGCGGCACGTACCGTCTCGTCGACTTCGTCCTCTCCAACCTGGTCAACGCGGACATCCTGCGCATCTGCGTGCTGACGCAGTACAAGTCGCACTCGCTGGACCGGCACATCACCACCACCTGGCGCATGTCCAGCCTGCTGGGCAACTACGTCACCCCCGTCCCCGCGCAGCAACGCCTGGGCCCGCGCTGGTACTTGGGCAGCGCCGACGCGATCCTCCAGTCGCTGAACCTGATCCACGACGAACAGCCCGAGTACGTCGCGGTGTTCGGCGCGGACCACGTGTACCGCATGGACCCGCGGCAGATGCTCACCCAGCACATCGAGGGCGGCGCGGGCGTGACGGTCGCGGGCATCCGGGTGCCGCGCAGCGAGTCGTCGTCGTTCGGTGTGATCAGCCCGGGGCCGGACGGCCGGACCGTCGAGGGCTTCCTGGAGAAGCCGTCCGACCCGGCGGGTCTCGCCGACGACCCCGAGTGCGTCTTCGCGTCCATGGGCAACTACCTGTTCACCACGAAGGCGTTGGTGGAGGCGTTGCAGCGGGACGCCGAGGACGAGGACTCGGTGCACGACATGGGCGGCTCGATCCTGCCCCAGCTCACCGAGCGGGGCATGGCCCAGCTCTACGACTTCAGCGACAACCACGTGCCCGGCGAGACCACCCGCGACCAGGGGTACTGGCGGGACGTCGGCACGCTCGACGCGTACTACGACGCGCACATGGACCTGATCGCGGAGCGCCCCGCCTTCAACCTGTACAACCGGAGCTGGCCCATCTACACGCACTCCAACCAGCTGCCGCCGGCCCGCTTCAACGCGGGAGGCATCGCCGGGGAGTCGATCATCAGCTCGGGGTGCCTGATCCGCGGCCAGGTCACCCGTTCCGTGCTGTCGCCGGGCGTCGTCGTCGACCCCGGCGCCGTCGTCCAGGGCTCGATACTCCACGACAACGTGCACATAGGCCGGGGGGCGGTGGTGCGCGGGGCGGTCCTCGACAAGAACGTGCAGGTGCCGCCGGGGGCGACCATCGGGGTCAACCCCGAGCGGGACGCGGAGCTCTACACGGTCTCCCGGTCGGGCGTCATCGCCCTGGGCAAGGGGCAGCGCGTGCCGTGACCGGCAGCGGCCGTCACGGAAGGGGGGACGCGACGCGTTCCCCCTTCCGTGTGTCTCCGCGCGTCCCGCGGGACTCCCGGCTACGCGCGGGGCGCGGAGGTGTCGACGTAATGCGCTGTTAACTGAGCGTAGCTTGATCGTACTTGACCGTAATCGACCCAGGGAGGTTGACTGCTGAGTCTCCTGTCGTCGGCGTGAGGCACCCCCGTGACCACAGACCCCCTTGCTCCACTCGACCTGGCGTTCTGGAACATGGAGTCGCCGGCGCACCCCATGCACCTCGCCGCGCTCGGCGTCTTCACCGCCAACTCGCCCACCGCGGGCGCCCACGCGGCCGACCTGCTGGCGGCGCGCGCCGCCGCCGTCCCGGGGCTGCGCATGCGCATCCGCGACGTGTGGCGGCCGTTCGGCCCCGGCCCCGCCCTGCCGACCGCCTTCGGCGGCGCGGTCCGCGAGCCCGCCCCCGGCTTCGACCCCCACGACCACGTGCTGCTGCACGCCCCCACCGACGACTTCCACGCCGTCGCGGGCCGGCTCATGGAACGCCCGCTGGACCGCGACCGGCCGCCGTGGGCCGCGCACGTCCTGCCGGGCGAGGACGGTGTCTCCTTCGCCGTGCTGTTCAAGTTCCACCACGCCCTCGCCGACGGGCTGCGCGCGCTGACCCTGGCCGCCGCCGTGCTCGACCCGGTCGACCTCCCCGCCCGCCGGGCCCGCCCCGAGGAGCCGCGCCGCCCCGCCCTGCCCGACGTGCGCCGGCTGCCGGGTCTGCTCCGGGGCGCCGTCTCCGACGTCGGCCGGGCCCTCGACATCGGGGTCGGCCTGGCCCGCTCCGCCGCCGACGTCCGCTCCCCGGCCGCGCTCACCGCCGAGCCCACCGGCACCCGCCGCACCGCCGGGGCCGTCCTCGACATCGACGACGTGCACCGGGTCCGCAAGACGGCCGGCGGCACCGTCAACGACGTCGTCCTCGCCATCGTCGCGGGTGCCCTGCGCCGCTGGCTCGACGAACGCGGCGCCGCGGGCGGCGCGGGCCTCGCGCCACGCGCCCTCGTCCCCGTCTCCCGGCGCCGCCCGCGCGGCGCCCACCCGCAGGGCAACCGGCTCTCCGGCTACCTGATCCGGCTCCCGGTCGGCGAACCCGACCCGCTCGCCCGCCTCGCCGAGGTCCGCACCGCCATGGACCGCAGCAAGGACGCCGGCCCGCACCGCGGCGCGGGCGCCGCCGCGCTGCTCGCCGACCACGTGCCGCCGCTCGGCCACCGCCTCGCCGGACCGCTCGCCGGCCGGGCCGCCCGGCTCTGGTTCGACATCCTCGTCACCAGCGTGCCGCTGCCCGGCATCGCGCTGAGGCTCGGCGGTCACCCGCTGACCGCCGTCCACCCCTTCGCGCCGCTCGCCCACGGCCAGGCCCTCGCGATCGCCGTCTCCACCTACCGGGGCCACGTGCACTACGGGTTCGTGGCCGACGCGTTCGCGGTGCCCGACCTCGGGCGGCTCGCCCGCGCCGTCAACGACGAGCTGGAGACACTGCTCACTGTCTGCGGCCCGTGACCCCCGCGGGTTTGGCAGCGGCGCGGGGCGCTCCGTAAGATGCCCCGTTCGACAGCGGGCGCGGTGGGCGCGCCGCTCGGGTGATCAGGAACGGCAGCGCGATGACGGTGACAGAGGACGGCACGGCGACCACGGACGAGGTGGTGTACGGGCCCGGCATCGACCCGGAGCGGCTCGCCGTGTGCCTGAGCGTGCTGGAGGAACTCGACGGCATCGACGTCGACCACCCCGACGCGATCGCGGTGCGCCGTGCCACGGCCGGCATCTACCGCACGGTCAAGCAGCGCCGCCGCCAGGAGCGCCGCGCCTCGAAGACCGCCCACGACAAGGCCGTCACCGAGGCCACCGCGACCGGCTCCGCCGACCGCATCGACGACGAGACCGAGGGCATCCTCCCGTCGTCGCGCACCGCCGAGGGCCGGGTCGCCGGGATACTCCAGCGGCCCCGCTCCTGCTACATCTGCAAGTCCCGGTACGTCGAGGTCGACTACTTCTACCACCAGCTCTGCCAGAGCTGCGCCGCCGAGAACCGGTCCCGCCGCGACGCCCGCACCGACCTCACCGGCAAGCGCGCACTGCTCACCGGCGGCCGGGCCAAGATCGGCATGTACATCGCGCTGCGGCTGCTGCGCGACGGCGCGCACACCACCGTCACCACGCGCTTCCCCAACGACGCGATCCGCCGGTTCAAGGCGCAGCCCGACAGCGACGAGTGGATCGGCCGGCTGAAGATCGTCGGCATCGACCTGCGCGACCCCGCCCAGGTGGTAGCCCTCGCCGACTCCGTCGCCGCCGACGGCCCGCTCGACATCCTGATCAACAACGCGGCCCAGACCGTGCGGCGTTCCCCCCAGGCGTACGGCGAACTCGTCACCGCCGAGTCCGCGCCGCTGCCCGCCGGTGAGCTGCCCGCCGCCGAGGTGATCGGCGCCTTCGGCTCCGGCGCCGTGGCCGCGCTGCCGGTCGCCGGGGGCGGGGCGCTCACCGCGCAGGACGTCACCGGGCTCGCGCTGGTCTCCGGCTCCGCCTCCCTGGAGCGGATCGCCGCCGGCACCGCGATCGACGCGGGCGGTCTCGTCCCCGACCTGCACGACACCAACAGCTGGATCCAGGCCGTGGAGGAGGTCACGCCCGTGGAGCTGCTGGAGGTCCAGCTCTGCAACTCCACGGCGCCGTTCATCCTCATCAGCCGGCTCCGGGCCGCGATGGCCGCGGCGCCGTCGCCGCGGACGTACATCGTGAACGTCTCCGCGATGGAGGGCGTTTTCAGCCGCGGTTACAAGGGCGCCGGCCACCCGCACACCAACATGGCCAAGGCCGCGCTGAACATGCTCACCCGCACCAGCGCCCAGGAGATGTTCGAGAAGGACGGCATCCTGATGACCGCGGTCGACACCGGCTGGATCACCGACGAGCGCCCGCACCCGGACAAGGTGCGCATGGCCGAGGCGGGCTTCCACGCCCCGCTCGACCTGGTCGACGGCGCCGCCCGTGTCTACGACCCGATCGTGCGGGGCGAGGCGGGCGAGGACCTGTACGGCGTCTTCATGAAGGACTACGCACCCGGCAAGTGGTGAGCCGGCGGCGCCCCTCGGGGCGCCCGCGTCCGGGCAGGGGCCCAAGTCGCGCAGCGCGCGCGTGACTTGGGCCTTTCGCGTGTCCGCCCCCGGGTTCGTGCGGTGTCGTCGTCCCGCGCCCGGGTACTCGCCCGGCCCCGGGCGGCGCGTAGCCATTGGTTTCGCCCGCGGTGGGGGATTTCGCCGGACTGGGCCGGAAGGGTGATGGTCGAAAAGTACGTCGTGTAACAAAAGGCATCGGACACCGGCTGGACGGTGACTGTTCGACCCGAGACAGTTACCTTATGTTTTCAGCCCCATAGAGCGGGCACCCGCTCATTTGGTTAACCTGTAGCGGACGGACAGCAGCAGGGGTCCCACCCACACCCAAGGTCCGTCCCGGGACAAGCCGGTTCACAACGGCCGATCTCATCTGAGCTATGGCGCCACCGCGTCCGAACTGTCTTGACCTCATGCCCGAGCGGGCGTCAGTCGCCAGGTGCGGACAACCGGCGCAGCACGTCCCGAGGGTGACCCGACACATAAGGAGTGCGCGGTGACACCGGAGAAGACCAATCGCGATCAGCGCCCCAAGGAACGTGGGGAGCGCGCGGGCCGCAGGCCCGGCGAGATCGGAAGCCTGGACGTGTGGGCCCGGTCCGCACCGATCAGGCTGGCCGGCTACGAGGACGACCTCGCCGAGCCCCACATCCTGCCCAGCGTCGACTGACCCCGGGCGCCGGCCGGCCCCGCGGGACCGGCCGGGGCAGGACCCGTCGCGATCTCCGGACGCGGGGGCGTGCGGGGAGCACGTCCGCGCCCGGCCGGGGGCCCGGGCGGTGCGGCACCCGTCCCGGGGCGCCCCCCGCGGGGGGGGCCGGGGGCGGGCCGCGCGGGGGCCCCCCCGACGACCGGCCCACCCGCGCCGTCCGCGCGGGAAGCACCGCGGGGGGGGGGGGGAGGC
>NZ_JBIBHJ010000011.1:0-14212 GCF_042956945.1 Streptomyces sp. NPDC008150
CCAGGGGCTTCGCGGCATCCCCAGCACCCTTTCGGGCCGCCCGGAGCATCCTTTGAAACAGACAGCACCCAGCTCGGGAGCCCTTGTGAGTAGGCGTACTCAGGCACATGGTGTCGGCGTACGGACTTTTCTCCCCAGTTGCGTACGGACGAACGTCCCTAGCTCTGACCGCGGGCAGCAGCACCGCAGGGGATCTCGGTTGAGATCGATGCTCCGAGCAGGGACACTCGCGCGATGAGCGACAGCACATCGTCTGAAGCGATCGAGCGAGGGTGGGACGAGCCCTGGTATCGGGTCCGCACGGAGGGCTTTGAGGCGTCGTTCCTGCCCAGCGACGGCGAGGACTTGGACGAGGTCTGCAACGTCGATGTCTTCGTGACTCTGAAGGACGGATCTCGTTGGACCGCGACCGTGTTCACCGTCGCGGAGGTCGAGCGCCTTATGAAGCTCTGGGCAGGGACCGACGAGGCCCTCGGGGGCCGGTACTTCTGGGTCTCGGACGGTCTGATCGTCAGGGATCCCGGCATCGACAACATGACCGGCGTGATCGCCGGACTGATCGAGAACGGCGAGTTCTCCGAGATCTTTCAGCGGGCGATCAACAACTGATCAAGTGCTTGGCCGCGGAAACAACGTGGGGCGTCAGGCCACGTCGTTGTCCCGCTCGATGGGCTTGAGACGGTTCTTCAGCCGGTAGCTGGGGCCGTTGATGGAGATCACTTCGCAGTGGTGGAGGAGTCGGTCGAGGATGGCGGTGGCGAGGACCTCGTCGCCGAAGACCTGGCCCCATTCGCTGAAGGTCTTGTTCGAGGTCAGGATGATCGAGCCCTTCTCGTAGCGCTTGGAGATGACCTGGAAGACCAGGTTCGCCTCGGCTCGTTCGAGGGGCTGATAGCCGACCTCATCGACGACGAGAACGCCGGGCCGCAGGTAGGAGCCGAGCTTGTTCGTCAGACGCCCTGCGGCCTCGGCGGCCTTGAGGTTGCGGACCATGTCGTCGAGGCTCGTGAAGTAGATCGAGTAGCCGGCCCGGCAGGCCGCGACCGCCAGGGCGACGGCAATGTGCGTCTTGCCGACCCCGGGCGGCCCCAGCAGAGCGGCGTTCGCCTTGCCCTCGACGAACGAGAGAGTGGCGAGGTCCTTGACCTTCCGCGGGTCGAGCTCGGGCTGGAAGGAGAAGTCGTACTCGTCGAGCGTCTTCTGGTGCGGCAGCTTCGAGAGTCGCAGGCCCTGGCGGAAGCGGCGGTCGTCGCGGACAGCCAGCTCCTCGGACAGGACCAGGTCGAGGAAGTCGAGGTAGCCCATCTTCCCCTCGTCGGCCCGACGGGTGTACTCCCTGATGGTTTCCGCCAGGTGGGGCAGGCCGAGCTTGCCGGCCGTATTGCGGATGCGGGTGGAGACCAGCTCGCTCAAGACGTTTCCCTCGTGCTCGGACGGGTGGTGAAGGGGCGGGTTCCGGTCAGCTCGTCATAGACCGACAGCGGACGGCGTCCGACCTCGATATGAGTGGCCGCAGCCCGGTTCAGCAGAGCCCGCAAAGGCCCTGCTTCCTCGCCCCGAGGACGTTCATGGCGAGGCTGTGGCAGGAACATCGCCGGTGGTGGTCCGGCGCCCCTGGCCCGTGGGCAGGCCGTCCCAGTGGGCCTCTTCGACGACACGGACCCCGCGGCCGATCGCCCGCGGATGGGTCGCCAGCAGCGTCTCGCCGCTGGAGCCGGCGACGGTGGAATGCAGCATGATCTGCGACTTCGTGGCCCGGATCTCCACCAGCTGACGCGGTCGGACCTTGCGGGCGGGCACCGAGTAGAGGTTGCCGCCAAAGAGACCAGGCAGTCCTTGCCGACCGGCCGCAGATGCCGTTCGGCCAACAGATACGGAGTCTCCGGCAGCGGTTTGAGGGCCATGTGGTCGCGGGCCGCCCGCTCGCCGATGATCTGCTGGTGAGTCCGGTGGGCCTGAGCCCGTCGCTGCGGCACCCAGGTAGTGAAGGCGGCGTCCATCTCCTCGACGGAGGAGAAGGACCGGCCGGACAGGACATGGTCGCGAACGATGAGGACCTGCCGCTCGACGCGTCCCTTGCCGGTGGGCCGGTAGGCGACCAGGACGTCGATGTCGAAGTCGTAGTGGCCGGCGAACCCGACCGCTTCCGGATGCAGCGGAACCGCCTCGCCCGGAGCGACGTGGCGTCGGACGACGGTCTTCGTTCGGTCGTAGACGATCGTCATCGGAACGCCGCCGAAGTGGGCGAAGGCCCGTCGGTGGCAGTCGAAGAACGTCTGGAGATCCTGGCTGGTGGTGAAGCAGCAGAACGGGTCGCGCGAGTACGACAGCGTCATGTGGAAGGAGTAGACCTTCGGGATGCCCATGTGGGCGAGGACCTTGCCCTCGTCGCCCCAGTCGACCTGGGCCTGGGCGCCGGGGACGACCTCGAACCGGCGGTGCATGCCGGCGAGTTCCTTCGGCGTGATGCCGAGTTCCTCAGCGATCCGAGGCCGGGCTTCCTGAACGTAGAGCTTGACAAGCTGGTAGTTGCCAGTAAACCCGTACTCCGCGGTCAGCCGCCCGTGAATCACCGCGGCCTTCATCAGGATCTCGGCCCGCAGCATCGAGTCGACCAACGGCGCGAACTCGTCGATCACCCTCGCCTTCGACCGCCCGTTCGGCGACCGGCGCGGCGGGGTCGCCGGACCCGGTGCCGACAGATACTTGCGGACCGTCTTCCGGTCCAGCCCAGTCTCCCGGGCCACCTCCGACAGGCTGATCGCCCCGGACTCCAACAGACTCCGGAAACGCCGCAATTCCAACCACCGATGCGGATCCAGGACCACCGCCGACCGCCTTCCGCCGCCTCTCACCGACCAAGCAGCAGAGTGCCGAGCCAGCAGGTCTCAACGCATCAACAACTGTCCCTTTTCATCCGTACGCAGGTGGGAACGTTCACGTGTACGCCGACACCAATCCGCTCCCGACGTGGACCGCGCCGACGACGGCCCGCCAAGCTCCATGGCGACAAGGGGTACGACTATGACCACCTGCGGCGATGGCTGCGCTCAAGGAACATCACTCCGCGCATCGCTCGCAAGGGCATCGAGTCCTCCCAGCGGCTGGGCCGACATCGTTGGACCGTGGAGCGGACGGTGGCCTGGCTTGCAGGATGCCGCCGTCTGCACCGGCGTTATGAGCGCAAGGCCGAACACTTCCTCGCCTTCGCCGGCATCGCCGCCACCCTCATCTGCTACCGGCGGCTTACCGGATGAGCAATTTCACTGAAGATCTGGCCGACGGCGTGCGAGGAGGATTCCCCCAAGGGTGCTCTCGGCAGAGGTGAGCGTCCTGTGTTCGTCGACGGTGAAGCCGGCCTCGTCGAGCCAGCCAATCATCTGGCTGTGCTGGCGACGATGGACCGTGACCTTCATCGGGTGGCCGCCATAGCCCTCCGTCTTCACCTTCGAGGTGTCCCCGACATGGAAGCTGAGGAGCAGCGGTCCGCCTGGCCGCAGCACTCGGTGAAAGTGCTTGAAGACCGTACCGATCCGTGTGTCGGGGATATGGATCAGCGAGTACCAGGCGACCAGGCCAGCTATCGAGCCATCGCTGAGATTGAGATCCGTCATGGAGCCGAGTTCGAACCGCAGTCCGGGGTGGTCACGCCGGGCCATCTCGATCATCCCGGGCGATAGGTCGATCCCGAACGCGTCCACGCCCAGCTGGCGCAAGTGAGCCGTGATCCGCCCCGGCCCACATCCCACGTCGGCGACCGACCCCCCGCCGCGCGAACTCACCAGGTCGGCGAACAGCTCCAGGACCCCACGCTCTACGGGTGTTTCGTCCAGGAGGTTACGCACCTGGTCCGCATAGCTCGCGGCGACGGTGTCATAGGACGTCCGCGTGTCTTCCAACCAACTGTCAGTGCTCGGTTCGTTCTCCACGCCCGCAGGCTACTCAACAGCCCAGACGAGATGACCTCTTACTGTCGGTGAAGAACAACCAGCCAACCCGCGCACGGCAGTTGAGAACTGCTGCCCCGGAGCGAGGCACCTGTCCTTGAACGTTCCTGCGAGCGGGGACACAGCCGAGAGGAAGTACGGGAGGTGAAGGTCGTCTCCGTCGACGGCCTGCTCTTCTCGCATGCCTGCCCGGTCGTGCGCATCCACCGCAAGCGCCGTCCCCTGGGGGTGAAAAAGTGGCAGACCGAGGCGGTCTACGCGGTCACCGACCTGCCCGCCGACCAGGCATCTCCCGTCGAGATCTCCTCCTGAGCCCGAAGGTACTGGATCATCGAAAACACCGTCCACGGGACCAAGGACGTCACCTTCGCCGAGGACGCCGGCCAAGTCCGACGACACCACACCCACCCCCGCCGCCATGAGCGTCCTCCGCGACCTGACCCGCTCCACTCTCGACCGGGCCGGCTGGACCAACATCGCCAGCGGCCGACGCGCTCGCAATCGGTGCAGGTTGGCACTCGCCAGTCTCACCGCGGTCCGTGTCGTCCCGTTGTGGATCAAGACGCACGGACCAGGCGTGGACCACTCTCAGCACCTGACGGAGCCTCGCTCAGCGACGCTGCGGTGCCTCCGCCGAGGCAGTTGCGTCGAGCAGCGCCCGGATGACCGCCTCGGGCTCCGGCCAGCTCTCTCCCGCCGAACGGAGCCGGAGCGAGAGCCCGTCGAAGTCGCGCCCCTGCAACAGGGTGTTGCAGTCCTGGCAGAGGTAGATCCTGGCGGGCAGGGCGAAGCCGAGAGCAGGGGAAGTCGCCGGAATTCGGTAGGTCCACAGAACGTCGGACCGACCACAGACCTGGCATCGCTGCTCGTGCCAGAGGACCTCGGGGTCCTCGTCCTCTGCGCTGTAGGAACCGCGGTACTCGTCCATCTCGGCCTCCGGGGTGGCGCGACTCAGCCGGTGCCGGTGGCCGGCGCGAGCTTCCACACACCAG
Source organism: Streptomyces sp. NPDC008150 (assembly GCF_042956945.1). Lineage (NCBI taxonomy): Bacteria > Bacillati > Actinomycetota > Actinomycetes > Kitasatosporales > Streptomycetaceae > Streptomyces > Streptomyces sp. NPDC008150. The sequence continues at coordinate 4,940 of NZ_JBIBHJ010000011.1, forward strand.
AGTAACGACGGACGTCCCAGCCCCTGTACCTGATGTTGACGTTCGCCGGGTAGCCGGGCCAGCTCACGTGATACCCGACCATGGGGAACTTGGTTCGGTTCGTCTCGTGCGCGCCGAAGTCGCGGTTCAGATCGTGCTTGTAGGTGCTGGTGGACCCGTTGACCGGGTGAGCCGAGTTGTTGCCGTCAGCGGTCGCGTCATGGGTGCCGCAAGTCCAGTCGGCCGCGTTCGGGACATTGACTCCGCAGTAATAGTCGTATCCGAACGCGTACGGGACGCCTGCCCGGTGGTCGGCGAGGAGACCCAGCGTCCAGCGGTGCGACGAGCCGCCGTTCATGGTCTGCTTGAGCTGAACCTGCACCGTGCCCTGCACGGTGCACCTGCCGTTGGTGCACCGGTCGAGTTTGGCCGCTCCGAGGTCGGAGCGGTAGTGATAGCTGTCGGTCTTCTTGTTGCCATGCAGTGTGTAGCCCTGCGGGGTGGCCGTGCGGGAATCCGTGACACGGCTGTTCGTCGTGGTGTTGACGCTGCCGTCCTTCGCTGCCTGCTGAGCTTCATTCGAGACGGAACCGTTGCTTGAGGGCGTAGTGCTGACGTGCCCCGTGTCGAGCCGCGTGACCAACGAAGAGCCGTCGCCGAATTCCACTTCCGTCTGGTAGTACTCGGCTCCCGGCGGGCCGCTGACCTCTGCCGGTGTCATGCCGACAGTGAGTAGAACCGCTCCGAGCGCGGCGCTTGCCGCGCTGAGACGGCGAGACGGTGTCATGCGGCGGCGCGACCGGTGATCAGTATTGCTGTATGAGGTCACCCAGGGCTTCATGTAAGCATCATTGCGCTAATTGAGGGTTAGAGCACCGTTTTGCACTCTTTTGGATGACGATGCACTGCCGCACACTCACGTGCGGACCCGCCGTCGGCGAAGGCGGACGGGACCGAGGGAGCTGGATCACTCAGACGCTTGATCAGCCGGCGGATCCCGGGCCATCGCTGCCGGCCCGCGCTCGCGTCTATTCAGTCTCGACGAGCTGGCCCGACGGGTTGACCCGGCACTGGAAGAGGTGGAAGGGGCCGCCCCGTGCCGCGGGAGTTCCCCACACACCCTGCACCGGCCGCGGTGTTACCTCCGGCGCCGTCACTCGATCGACGGATCCGGCATCACCCGATTGGCTCACCCCGGGGCGAGGGCACAGAGTCGGCTGATCCCGGTGTCACTCCGGTGCGAATTCGCCAATCGGAGTTCAGCTCGAAGACCACCCGGGCGATGTTCAGCCCGGTCTCGAACGGCATGTCGTAGAACCGCTCTCGATAGTGCGGCCTCCGGTGAACCATGCCGCCGACGTTCAGCACGACGTGTTCCAGCGGCTGGGCATCGTCCACACCCGGCGACGCCCAGCCGGCCACCAGTCCGTAGCCGTGAGGTTCCGCAGCCCTGCAGTGCTCCACCACGCGGTTGATCAAGTTCGTCGTACGCCCGAACATGCAGTACTGGCGCGCTCCTTGGAACTCCAGGACGTAGATCCGAGCTGCTCGCGGGCGATCGGCTTCGACGTAGCCGGCCAACTGCTGCTGGACACAGTCCTGGGCCAGGTGGCTGGCTTCCGGCAAGGGCGCCTGAGGGTACTCGGGCAGGGTGCCAGCTCGAAGTTCCGCGCGGGCCATCTCCACGAGGTCGGGCGCATGCGGATGGATGGGCGGGAGCACCGGCGTGGTGAGCCGCACCCGCCGGAAGTCAACATCCAGTTCCAGCGAGCCGCGATAGCCGGTCTCCCGGGGGCCGAACAGGACGTCCATCACGCTCTGAGCCTCAGTCACGAGGCAAGCATGTCGCAGGGGTCTGACACCGTCGCGCCGTCAGCCGCAGAGGAACCCGGTCAGCGCGCTGGGGCATCGTCCGTCTCGTCGCCGTCGGCCGATGGCGAGGTGGCTTTGTGCTGTCGGCCGCGGGGCTAGCTACTGAACTTGAATGCGTGATGTCGGCGGCTTGGATTAGGTGATCACCGCTGACGGTTGGGGCTCCACTCGTAGGCTCCCGGGGCCGTCTCGATGACTTCACTGGGCCAGGCCAGCCGGACCTGTTCCAGGCGCCCGCGGTGCTCAGCGACAGTCTCCCTGGGACCGCGTTTCCAGGACCGTCGTAAGGCGGTCCGGGTCGCTCATCTGGATCGACAGCCAGCCGTCTTCATGCATGTGGATGTCGAGGCTCAGGCCGCGGTCTCCGCCGATGCTGGCAGTCTGGCCGGGACGCAGATTGGACAGCCTCAATTTGATCTGATGCTGCCAGCGTCGGTGTGCGGTACGCGCTGACCGACCAGGCATCCCGAACCGCCACACGGGAAACCCCGTCGACCACGTGGACGAGCCTGTCTAGGCTGCACTGCGTGATCCCCTCACTTCGCGTCCGCCGACTCTTCCACACTGTGGAGGAGTACCAGGGTGTGAACGTCTTCCTCGCTGTAGTAGATCCGTGGCTGGACGAGCACGCCGATGCCGTCCGGGAGGCCCTCGCGCCGCTGGCCGCCTTCGGGGGATGGACACGGACCGAGTACGAGTTCGGCGATCCTCTGGAGACGTTGTACGCACTCAGCCGCGTCAGCGACGCACTGATCTACAAGTTCCAGCCGCTGCTGCCTCCGGGCTCTGAGGTCCCCTGGGCGCACGACATCCACGAGCCTGAGCGCTGGCCGCATGTCACCCGCGACCAGTACCTGGCTGCCTTCTCCCGGCTCGGTATGGCCCCGATCGGCAGCGTCGCGTTCGAACCGTTCTTCCACGAGGTCGTCCACGTCGCGCAGCACGAGCGCCCGGAGACGCCGATTGAGATCACCGGGACAGTCTGGCCGGGCCTGATGTTCGGGGAGATGCTGTTCAGCCGCACTGGTGTGACGGTGCGTGCTGGCGCCCAACACCTGGTCGCGGGCATTGCGGACCGGTCACCGCTCCACGACGTGTTCATGCGCCGTTACCGGGAGACGTTCGACGGGTCGCTGGGCTGGGGCCACAACTCGCAGTGGAAGACGGACTTCCGCCGCGACTACCTCACCGATACCGCCTTTCGCTTCAACGTCGACGAGGAGCCCGACTCAGAGCAGGACATCCTCGGCAAACCGAGGCGGCTGACTCCGGCCGAGCGATCGGACCTGGTGCGGCACCGCTGCTTGACCCGTCCCCTCCAGGATCCAGATGCCGTCCAAGAAGCCGGCCCGGGCGGGCGGCTCACCATTTCGCGGACCTGATCCAGTCCGGTCCCTCCGTGCCAGCATCTTGTCTCTGCCCTCAGACATCTGTCTGCTTCGTCCCCGAGCCCGATGCCGTTTCGGCCGCCGATGCTGCGACGGCCTGGGTGTAACGCAGGCTGCTCTTGCCGCCCAGTGCGAAGACGTGGGCGAGGTGGAGGGGGTCGGCGCCTGTAGCGGCGGCCTCTTCGAGGATGCGGTCCTGGCGCAGCCGATCGAGGGTGACGGGCAGTGGCTGGACGAGCCGGTCCAGCCAGAACGTACCGACCGGCGCAGTGTTCGTGGCCGTGTTGCGGGTTATCAGCAGGTAAGGATGGTGCTGTTCGGCCGGCGTTCATGCCGGCAGGCGAGGTAGTCGCTGATCGCCTCGGCGGTGTACTCGTCCAGCGGCCGGTTCCAGCCGTCCGGGTTCAGGGGGCGGCCGACCAGGTCGACCTGTTCCCGCAGGCGGGTGCGGATGAGGTGAGGGCGCATCGCGTGGATGCCCGCGAGCGCGACGACCGTCCGCAGGACGCGGTCCTGGCGGGCCGCATCAGCGACGGCTGCAACTTCCTTGCCAGTGACCGGGCCCGCTCCACCAGCATCGTCACCAACTGCTCGTCCGACACGGGCACGGGCGGCCCGGACAAGTCCTTCTCTGCAGGCTCCACAGTCTCCAACTCCACGGCGGTGTGAGTCATTTGACGTCTCTCCCATGATCGTCGGATCCGCCGTTAGATCTACACTCCTCCCGGCGGGCGGTGCTACGGCGCACGGGCAGTGGCGGCAGCCGTCACGCCGGCTGCTGGAGGGTCAGGGGGCAAGCAGGATCACGAGCAGCGCGGTGCCTTCGGCGGTCAGTTGGACGGCGAGGGCGCTCACCCGCGCCTGCCGCCAGGGGGCGGCCAGTGCGACAAGGAGTGCTCCTGCGGCGGTCCACAGGGCCCAGGGGATGATGTAGCCGGGAAGGCCGGGCGTGCACTGGCCGTACTCCAGACAGTTCCCGGCGTTCGGCTCGGCCAGGGACAGGACGAACACCGCTACCGCCACGGGTACGAACAACACCGCGGACAACACCGCCGCCAGACGGCTGCGGTCGCGGCGGGCAGGATCCGCCGTCCCGGACGGAGCTGACGCTGCGACAGGACCGGGTCGACCGGGCGGGTGCGGTGGGGTGAAGGACATGCCCCCATCCAAAGGCCGCAAGCTGGCAGGCACATCGGCTGGCGTACTCACCCTTCGTGGGGACCGGTCTAACAACGGCTAAGAGGTCGTTCTCTTTCCGAACCTCGTATGCGGATTCCGCTGGTCAAGCATGGGATTGCGACTGTCGCGGAAGCCTCGACTCGTTGCTGATCGAGTTGCCGTGGGGGTGTCGGATGCCGTCGATGCGGGCGGTTCTGGAAGCGCGACGGAAGGCCGCAGCCGTGCGAGTGGAGGAGCTTGAAGCCGAACTCGAGAGGGTGCGGGAGGCCTTGGCGGACGCCGAAGAAGTCTTCAGGCGCCGGGCGATCGGTCTCGAGCAGTACTTGGAGGCGCTGGCCGAGGAGGAAGCACCTGCCGATACGGCCGCCGGTCCGTCACGGAGGAAGCCGGTGGGACCGCGCCGTGCGGTGCCGCATCGGGAGAACGCGGCCGGACTCGAGGATCTCTCGGCGGACTATCAGGCGGTGATGGCCGCCGCTGCGGAGGCCGGAGCCGACGGGTTGGGTGCCCGGCGGGCGGCAGTCGTGCTGGGCTGGGACAGTGCCTCCGCCTCCCGCGTCGAGGGCGCGAGGGCTCGCCTGAAGCGGCTGGTGGAACGGGGCTGGCTGATCGAGGAGAAGCCGGGCAGGTTCACGCTGCCCGAACAGCATGATGATGCCCCCGGGCAGCCAGGCGGCGGTTCATGAGGGCGATCATCGACCAGCGGATGACGGCTTCGCTGGTGTCGGGGCGTCGTTCGTAGTCCCGGACCAGGCGCCGGCTGCGCAGGAGCCAGGCGAAGGACCGTTCCACGACCCAGCGGCGGGGCAGTGGCTGGAAGCCGCGGACGTCGTCCGGGCGGCGGACGATATCGAGGACGATTCCCAGGTGCTGGTCGGTCCAGTCGGTGAGGTGGCCGGTGTAGCCGCCGTCGGCCCAGACCCGTGCCAGGTGCCGGAAGTCCCTCTTTGCCGCGGGCAGTAGGGTCCGGGCGGCATCCCGGTCGGTCGTGGATGCGGGGGTGACCTGCACGTCCAGGAGGAGTCCGAGGGTGTCGGTGAGCAGGTGCCGCTTCCGGCCGTTGATCTTCTTGCCCGCGTCGAAGCCGCGTGAACCGTGGGCGACGGTGGCGTCCGCTTTCACCGACTGCGAGTCCACGACCCCCGCGCTCGGCTCGATGCTGCGGCCCTCGCCGGTGCGGACGGCTTCCCGCAGCCGTTCGTGCAGCTCGGTGACCAGTCCCGTGTCCCGCCAGCGGGCGAAGAAGGCATAGACACGCGGCCAGGGCGGGAAGTCCGCGGGCATCGCCCGCCACTTGATGCCGTTGTCGACGAGGTAGCGCACTGCGTCGATCATCTGCCGGTGGCAGTAGCCCTCCGGACGCCCGCCGCGGCCAGAAAGCCAGCCCGGGACCGGCAGCAGGTCCCTCACCACGGCCCACTCGGCATCACTCATGTCCGAGCCGTACCGGGGCCGGCGCTGCGGCCACTCGACGGCGTTCCCGAACCTGTGGGCGAGGCAGTCACACCCACGAGTGGACGAACTGGACTCGGTGACCGCGACCACGCGACACTTCGACAACAGGGCCTCTTGCTTCTCGCTGGACTCGACATCCGCGAGCTACCAAGAGGCCCTTCCTTCATGCACCCGCCCCGGACAACTCACCCGAACCAGGACCGCGTTCGAACATGTCCGACCACACGAGTGGATAGAGAACAGGCAGTAACACAATGACCTGAGTTGTCGGTGGGTGATCAGGCAGCAAGCGAGTTTGAGGAACGCTTCGTGGATGTCGGCTCGTCTCTCCCAGCGGATGCGCAGCCGGCGGTAGCCGTGGAGCCAGGCGATGGTCCGTTCGACCACCCATCGGTAGATGCCGAGGCCGGTGCCGTGGAGAGTTCCGCGTCGGGCGATGGCGGGAACGATGCCGCGGGCGCGGACCTGGTCGCGGTAGATGTCGTGGTCGTAACCGCGATCGGCGAACAGCGAGTCGGACCTGCGGCGCGGATGTCCGACCCTGCCGCGCACGGGCGGCACCGCGTCGAGCAGGGGCATCAGTTGGGTGACGTCGTTGCGGTTGCCGCCTGTCAACAAGACGGCGAGCGGGGTGCCATGCCCGTCCGTGATCACGTGGTGTTTCGATCCCGGCCGGCCCCGGTCGACCGGTGACGGGCCGGTGTGGGCCCCCCTTTTAGCGCCCTGACGTGCGAGGAGTCGACCACGCACCGCGACCGGTCGAGGCGTGCCGCCGCGTTCAGCTCGGCCAGGAGCACTTCGTGAAGGCGCTGCCCCACACCGGCCTCGTTCCAGTCCCGCAGCCGCCGCCAGCACGTCATCCCCGACCCGAACCCCATCTCCTGCGGGAGGTGTTCCCACTGGATCCCGGTGTGCAGCACATACAGGATCCCGCACAGCACGTCCCGGTCCGGCAGAGGCTTGCGCCCCGGATACCTGAACCTCCTGGGTCGCTGCGGCAGGAGTGGCTCCAGGCGATCCCACAGTTCATCCGGCACGATCCACGGCGACGCCCCCATGCCCAGCTGAACGCTCAACTCCCGGCAGGGACACGGCCAGCAGCACCGACCCACCTCATTGTGTTAGCCGCTGTTAGGGGCCTGGTTGGGTTTTCGACGGACGCGAGAGAGCGCCCATGAACCAGGAGTCAACTTTCGGGCTTTTTCTGTAGAAAGTGTTAGGTTGCACGGGATCACACAGTGCGACGAAGATGTCACCTTCTCGCAGCTCGACAACCCTTTGGAGCGAACTTGTATTTTTGTTCCTGAACCGAATCACCATAAACGTGAACTCGTGGCGGCCAGGTTGTATTTTCACGAATTTTGGCCATCTAGTGGTTCGGTCTCGGCTACAAATCTCCCCCCCCTCCCTCACGAATTGATACGATTCCAGCCCTGTCAGTGAAACTGCGTATTGGCTCCCTTATTTCAGCAATCAGAAGGACCCCCGTCTGACCCTTTTCTAGCACCCCCTGAACGGCCCTCCTGGCCCTCCTGGACATTCGCGGCACGTCGCCAAGAGCCTTAACAGAGAAGGATGCACCGGGCTCCCCCATCACTCATCCCCATCCTGGGAATCATCGCGCAAATTACCTCCCGTGAGAGTTCCGATCAGAGCGAAGACCACCGAAGTCGAATTGGCTACTACAGAGAGCAACCCAATCACCTTCTCGCCGAATTTCATCAATATTCGCGTAAACATGGGGGCGCCGATAGCTAGTTCATTCAGCGACATCCCCATCCTATACTCCCCATAGCCGACCCCAGCCATTCCGAGGCTCGCCACTCCCATAGCGCAGCTCCCCGATTGCTTCGAGAAGCAGGCATCTGCGGTTGTTGCTGCACCTAGAGGGCGTCTGAAAAGCCGGTCAGCGGGCAAGTCACCTGGTAGCGGGGCGGTGGCGTACTTTCGGGGGCTGGGGTGTGCGGGCTGCGTACCCGTTACCCGACGGATCTGTCCGATCTGGAGTGGGAGATCCTCCGTCCGCTGGTTCCGGCGGTCAAGCCCGGTGGGCGAATGGCGAAACACACGCGACGGGAGATCATCAACGCGTTGGCGTACTGGCTGCGGGCCGGCTGCGCCTGGAGGCTGCTGCCGCACGACCTGCCGCCGTGGCAGACCGTCTACCACTACTGGCGACAGTGGCAGCAAGAAGGCGTGTGGGAGCGGATGTCGACGGCGCTGCGCGAACGCGAGCGGGTGCGACTCGGCCGGGATCCCACTCCGAGCGCGGCCATTGTGGACAGTCAGAGCGTGAGGGCCGGTGAGCGCGGTGGCCTGCACGGGTACGACGGCGGCAAGAAGGTCAGCGGCATCAAGCGCCACCTGCTCATCGACACCCGCGGCACTGTCCTGGTCACCTGCGTGAGCCCGGCGAGTGTCGGCGACCGCGACGGAGCAGCAGTCCTGTTCGCCCGGGCTGCCGATGCCTTCCCGCGCCTTCGGCACGTGTGGGCGGACCAGGGCTACCGTGGCGCCGACTTCCATGCCTGGGCACGGGAAGCCACCGGCATCACCGTGCAGGTCGTGCAGCGCCGCGACGGAGGCTTCCGCTCGACCTGGGCAAAAGTAGGCACACCGCCTCCGGAAGTGCCCCTCTTTGCGGTCGTCCCGCGGCGTTGGGTGGTAGAGCGGACGTTCGCCTGGCTGGGACGGTGCCGCCGCCTGTCGAAGGACTACGAGTACCTGCGCGTCTGCTCGGAGAACGCCACCTACCTCACCATGGCCACGTGCGCCGCCTCGCAAGATCAGCCAGCTGACCGGCTTTCAGAGATCGTTTTCGGCTATTTTGCGTCGCCTCAAGTGTCGCAGGCGAGTACTCGCGCATCACACGTGTCGAATTCCCGCGATGGGCGGCGGGGTAATTGCCGATATCAACTCACCTTGGAACGAGACGGTCTTCACCGGATGAGACAGGCAATGCAGGCGTCCCGCACGTCTCGTCAATCGCGCCAGCCGCTGTATCCTCCCAATGCCCGCTCCGTCACGGGGACTTGCTGGGATGAAACAGGCTCTGTAGCTGAAAACGACCTCTCAGAGGTCGTTTTCTCCCGTTGTTTCATCCCGGAATCCGCCGATTGGCCTGTGGTGCCGGGCGTCAGAAGATGGTGCTGTCGCGGGTGATGAGCCGCGTCCTGCTGGTGGCGAGTCTGGTGGCCCTGCGGCGCAGCCGGTGGTGGGACGACCGGCAGAAGTGGACCGCGGCCTGCGGTCTGTTCCTCGGTGGGCTGCTCCAGGCGGTCGGCGTCGGAGCGGGCCCGGCACCGCCGGTGGGCCGGTGGGCCGGTGGGCCGGTGGGCCGGTGGGCCGGTGGGCCGGTGGGCCGGTGGGCCGGTGGGCCGGTGGGCCGGTGGGCCGGTGG
>NZ_JBIBHJ010000011.1:14309-74655 GCF_042956945.1 Streptomyces sp. NPDC008150
CGGCCGGTGGGCCGGTGGGCCGGTGGGCCGGTGGGCCGGTGGGCCGGTGGGCCGGTGGGCCGGTGGGCCGGTGGGCCGGTGGGCCGGTGGGCCGGTGAAGCGTAGCCCTCTTGTGATCGGCGGCCGTACAACCAAGCGGCAGGGCGCCAAGTCGTGATCATCGGCGGCCCGAGGCCGCCGATCCCGGCTTCGAGAGAGAACGCATGCCTCACCTTGGACGTCCGGCCGCCGGCGCGGTCACCGTCATCCTGCTCGCCACCACGGGCCCCCTGCTGCTCGCCCCCTCCGCCGGGGCGGCGACCAGCTGCGCGTCCCCTGTCTTCAAGCGGCTGTTCTACGCGAACACGTCGTTCTCCGGGACTCCGAAACGGACCGACTGCGACAGTGTGATCGCGCAGAACTGGGGTTCCGGCGCCCCCGTCTCCGGCCTGCCCAAGAGCGGCTTCGGTGTCCGCTGGTCGGTCACCCGGGACTTCGGTTCCGGGGGCCCGTTCACCTTCACCGCGTCGGCGCTGGACGGTGTCCGCGTCTACCTGGACGGCATTCGCAAGATCGACCTGTGGAAGAACGGGTCCACGACCGTGAAGAAGACGGTCGACGTCACTGTTCCCAAGGGGACACACACCCTACGCGTCGACTACGTCAACTGGACCGGCAACGCCGCTGTTTCCTTCTCCTACGCACCACGCACCTCCCCGACGGTCGACACGGTCGCTCCGCTCACCCCCGGCAGTCCCAAGGTGGCCTACAGCACGACCACCGGCGCGGCGAAGTTCTCCTGGGCGCGCGGCAAGGAGATGGACCTCGCCGGCTACCACGTCTACCGCCGCCCCAAGGGTGCCTCCTATCCCGCCAAACCCGCGGCCACCGTGGCGGCCACCGCCTCGACCACGGCGTGGACCGACAGCACGCTGCCGCTCGACGGTGCCGTCTAATACTACGAGGTCCGCGCCTACGACAAGGCGGGCCATGAGTCCGCGGGCACGGCGGACCTGGGCGTGACGACCATCCGTGACACGACTGCGCCCGCGGCGCCCGTCGGCGTCGAGGACAACTGGGCCATCGGCTGGGCCACGGCGGTCAAGCTGTACTGGGACGCCAACTCCGAGAAGGACCTGGCCGGTTACCGCGTCTACCGCTCGGCTGCGGCCGTCGTGGCAACCACCCCGGGCAATCTGGTGGCGACCGTGAAAAGCCCGTACTACGAGCAGTCGCTGCCGCAGACCGGTGACGACTACCGGTACGTGGTCACCGCAGTGGACGTCTACGGCAACGAATCGCCCGCCTCCGGGACCGCGGTCTACAGCACCCTCGACAAGACCGCACCGACCTGGGTGCCCGACGACCTCGCCGCGAGCGACACCGAGCACGCGGTGACCCTCACCTGGTCGCACGCCCCCGACTACGGGACGTTCGACGTCTACCGCAACGGTGTGGTGGTCGGCTCCGGCACCTCGACGTGGACGGACACCCGGCTCACGGCGGACACCACCTACACCTACTCGCTGCGGCCCGTGGACCTCGCCGGAAACCGGGGCCCGGCCTCGACCACCGTCACGGTCCACCACGTCGGAGACCTGGTGACTCCCGAGCCGGTCACCGGCCTGACCGCCGAGGCCGAGGACGACGGTGTCAGCCTCGACTGGGACGACAGCCCGGACTCGGACATCGACCACTACAGCGTCTGGTTCCAGGAGGTGGGCGGTTCGGGCGAGTGGTGGGACGCGGGAACAACGACCGCGTCGGAGCTGATGCACCAAACGCTCCCGGACGGCGAGCGGCTGCGCTACGTGGTGGTCGCCGAGGACGACGACGGCAACGCCCTGAATCGGGAGGACCCGACCGTCGCCTCCGTCGAGGTGACGGAGCGCGACTTGACGCCCCCCGACGGTTCCAGTGGCGAGTCGGACATCTGGCTCCTGGCCGTGGACTCGTACGACGCGGACGCCGTCACCCAGACGCTCCGCTGGAACTACGAGCCGGACCACGTCTCGGACGACGACGCCACCGGGTTCCTCGTCCAGCGCTGGAACCCGGACACGCTGAGCTGGGAAAGCCGCACGTCGTTCGCGACGACGGCGGCGAGCCACTGGTACTACTTCACCGACACCGGGGTCCCGGCGCGGAGCACGCTCTTCTACCGAGTGGCCCTGACGCACGCGGACGGCACGCTCGGTGAATGGGAGGTCCTCCAGAACTACACGTGACCGGCATACGCGGATGCGCGGGGCAGCAGAGCGCACCGGGTGGCAACACAACCGGGGCCACGCGTCGTTGCCACGTTGCCCCAAACGTGCACGGCGCGCTCGGCTCGCAGACCGGGCGAGGGGTGCTGCCCCTGCTGCGGGGTATTCCCGATCGGGAGGGCAGGGCGGTCATCCTGGTCAGCCACGACCCGTCGCAGCTTCCCCCGCCGACCGCGTCGTCTTGCCTCGTCGCCGGCCGGGTCAGCGGTGAGCCGACCGGTTCCTCCGCCGAGGACATCGCGGCGCGCACGACCAAGTTCGAGGCGGCGGCGCCGTGCTGAGCACCACGCTGGGCGTCCTGCACGCACGCTGGGTGCTTCGTGGCAGCTTCGTCGCCCTCTCCCCGGGACTGGCGCTGATCGCCGTGATGGGGGCGACGGCTCCCGCGGGTTCGGAAGGCGGTCGGGATGCGGCCGATGGGAAGGGCAAGTGGTCTGGAGAATTGGTGAGTTGACCCGTGGGATTGTTGAGCTGTGTGTTGCCTGTGAGTCCTTACCGTGATCAGGTAGACCCTCAGACACCGTGCCGCAACACCCAGACCACTCCTGGGGGAACGACCGTCTCTCGCGCCCGCTCCGCGGCGTGGGCGGCGGCTGTCGCACGCATTTGTGCTAGGAGAGGAAACACATGAACCGCATCCGCACCACCATGACCGCCGGTGCCGCCCTTGCCGGCGCGCTCGCGATCGCGCTGTCCGGCGCGAGTCCGGCCGCCGCCGCCGACTCCTTCCAGCAGGGGACGAAGGTGAGCGGCCCGAGCAGCGGCGCCGGCTGTGTGGGTTCGATAGACAAGGCCAAGGTCTGCTTCGATCCCAGCGGCGACAAGATCTACGTCTACGACGGCGACGCCGACAGCGCCTCCGCGGTCTCCGACTGGGAGAACTACAAGCACTGGAACGACAGCGGTATCTACCGGTCAGGCCAGTGTGTGAACTCCGAGGGCGCCGGCACCTGGGTCGTGTGCAACAAGGACTTCTACGAGGAGGGCCTGGTCTTCATGGTTGCCCGCACCTACGACCGCAGCGCCGGCAAGTGGACCGGCTCCTACGGCTACCAGTCCTTCTACACCAGCTGACACGGCAGCTCATACGGCTCCGGCAGCGGGGCTGTCGCGGCCCCTCCAGAGCCTCCTGGCGGCCGGAATGACCGTCACCGACCGATCCGGCCGTCCCCAGGGATCACAAGCTCGTCGGTCGCGATCGTGCCACGTCGTGCGGTCGACCACCTCAACGGCGGTTCGCCGAAGTCGAGATGCGCCGTTCCCCGGGCTGCCGCCACAGGCATGCCGAGCCGGGGGAACGGCGCTGCCGGTTCTCGGGAGCAACGGATCGCGCCTCCCGCTCGTTTGCCGCCGACCACCGTCGGCGCCCGACCGCACCGACCAACGCCGTCGGCGCAACAGCACGTGGCAGCCCAAAGCCGAAACGGAGCGAGCGCGGAAGCCCCGGGGACGGTCGTGATGTCGGGATGTTCAGGGGCCGAGTGGGCTCCAGTCGAACCAGCCGTACGAGACGTTGTACGCCATGGGTTCGTCGCAGTGGCCGGACGCCACGATCCGCAGGGCCACCGCGTCCGCGCGCGCCGCGTGCCCGTCGGCGAGGACCAGGAGGACGACGACCGCGAGCAGTCCGAGGGCGGCCGGGGTCCGCCAACGCCGTATCCGCGACGCGATCGCCACCACCACGGCCAGGAGCAGCCCGCCGAGCAGGAGCCAGCGGTTCAGGTACTCGGGGTGTTCGGCCCACACCTCGTCGGTGGTGTCCGGGAGCCAGCCGCGCGGCGGGAGCCGGACGTCCCCGTCGGGCACGAACGACACCCTGGTGTAGCCCAGTCGCAGCGAGCGGATGCCCGCCGGCCGCCGCGTCCGCCCGCTCCGGTCAACCGCAGAGTTCGTCATGACGGTCCCTCTCCCCTTGGCTGTCGGTCCGTCACCGCACCTCCCGCTCCCCGAACGGATGAGCTGCGAGCCCTCCAACGCCACCTTCGTCGTCGACAAGCTCGAAAAGCAGGGCCTGGTCGAGCGCCGCGCCCACCCCACCGACCGCCGCGCCAAGCACCTGGTCCTCAGCGCGGACACCGCACTGCGCGAACGGCTCCTCGAACTCCTCGCCCAGGACTCGCCGTTGACCGGCCTCACCGCGCAACAGCAGCGCACGTTGCAGGGCCTGCTCGAACAGGCCGTCATCCGCCCGTGAGCCGGGCCAGCCGAACGCGAAGGGCCCAGCCGGCCCAACCACCACCCGCCCTGCCCGACTTCCCAGCCACGCGGGGGCGTCGGGTCCACCGTTGCCGTCCGGATGCCGCTGCGGCGATGTCGGCCGTCGCGGACTCCGCGCCCCGCGGTGCGTCCGCCTCGGCGGCCGTCAGGGCCGCGTCGGCACGCGCGGACGCCCGGCACGGCGCCGGTACAGGGCCGTCGAGCTGCCGGTCGGTCCTGCCCCGGCCCGGTGGAGCGGGTCAGGACCGCCGCGAGGCCGTCCGTACCCCGGCGCAGCGGGCCGAACGCGGCGACCACACGTCGGCTGCACGGCCGGCGCACTGGTGACGCCGGCGTCAGGCCCCGTGCGGCCGGGCTCAGGAGCCGTCACAGCGCTCCGGCGTCCCGGGCCGTCCAAACGCTCGGGTAGATCGGCCGGAAGCCGAGGTCCCGGCGGATCCGCAGGTTGGACGTGATCCCGTGCCACGGGTCGGGGTCCGTGAGTTCGTGGAGCCCGGCGGGAACCTCGACACCGTTGAGCTGGTAGAGCTCGACCGTCGTCACGGGGGCGTCGTCGGCGACGTTGTAGATCCGGCCGGCGATGCCCGGCGCGTACAGCAGGCGCATCAGGCCCTGGGCGACGTCCGCGTGATGGGCCATCTGCAAGCGCTGGTGCGGCGCCCAACCCGACGCCCAGTGCAACGCGTTGGCGAGGTGCGGGTCGCCCTCGCCGTAGACGAAGGGAAGCCGTCCGACGCGTACGTCCAGCCCTTCGAGCGCGAGCAGCTCCCGCTCTGCCTCCGCCTTGGAAGCCGGGTAGGCACCCCACATCGCGCCACCCGGGCGGCTCTCGTCGTCCTCCGTCAGCGGGCGTCCCCGCCCGACGCCGTACACGTTGTTGGTACTGACCTGCACGAACCGCTCCACGCCCGAGACCTGCGCGGCACGGCCCAGCGCCACCGCGGCGTCACGGTTCACGGCCCAGGCCTCCTCGTCGGGCACCCCGCGGAAGGACGCGGCGACGTTCACCACGGCGTCCACCCCGGCGAGTGCCTCGCCCAGCGTCTTCTCGTCGCGCATGTCCCCCACCGCGACCTGGGCACCCAGCTCCGCGAAGCGTTCGCCGCGCGCAGCGTCCCGCACCAGCACGCGCACCTGCTCGCCGGGCTGCCGCTGGGCCAGCAGCCTCGGCACGAAGCGGCGTCCGACCTGTCCCGTCGTACCGGTCACCAAAGTCAGCATGGCGTGCTCCTCGCTCGTATTCATGGTCCGTCTGCCTGCACGTTCCAGCCTTGCCCGGAGCCAGGCCGGGCGGGAGAGACCTCTTGATCAGGGGACTGTGAGGTCCTGGATAACCGGGCCGGTCTCCCGCACCCTGGAAGGGTGAACCGAGCCGAACTCGCCGACTTCCTGCGCCACGCCCGCGCCCGCCTCGACCCTTCCGACGTGGGCCTCACGGCAGGAACCCGGCGCCGTACGCCGGGGCTGCGCCGCGAGGAGGTCGCCCAGCTTGCCGGCATGTCCGTGGACTACTACGCACGGCTGGAACAGGCCCGGGGTCCCCGGCCGTCCCGCCAGATGCTCGCCGCGCTGGCCCGTGCCCTGCGGCTGACACAGGACGAGCACGATCACCTCTTCCATCTCGCCGGCGAGGAGCCACCGCGCCGGGAGGCGACCAGCGCCCACGTACGCCCGGGCCTGCTCCTCGTACTGGACCGGCTCCACGACACCCCGGCTATGGTGACGACCGACTACGGTCAGGTCCTGGCCCAGAACGCCTTGTCGCAGGCGCTGAGCGGAGACGCCCTCGCCCGCCCGCCCCGCGAGCGCAACATGATCCGGCGCTTCTTCCTCGACCCGGACGCCCAAGAGCTGTTCCCTCCCGAGGACCGCCCCGAACGCGCCCGCGAGCAGGTCGCCGGTCTGCGCGCGGTCGCCTCGGCCCGCCCCACGGACCCCGAACCCGCGGCCCTCGTCAGCGAACTGCGCACCGGCAGCCAGGAGTTCGCCCGCCTCTGGGACGAGCACGAGGTCGCCGTACGCCGCGCCTCCACGAAGCGCTTCCGGCATCCTGCCGTCGGCATCCTCGAACTCGACTGCGAGGTCCTCGCCAACTCCGGCCACAACCAGCAACTCGTCATCCACACCGCCCGCCCGGGTACCGAATCGTACGAGCGCCTGCGACTGCTGCGCGTGGTGGGCATGCAGGACCTGACCCCGGCGGACTCCGCACCGCAGGAGCAGGGGCCAGCCGCACGGCACACGTCGTAGGCCGTCGTCCCCGGGAACGGGGGTCGCACCCGAACGGAGGCGCATCCAGAACGGGGCGAAGGCCCGCTGTTCCTGTCGGTGTCAACGCGCCGCCCCGCCGGGTGCCGATGGCTCAGGTGCCGGACCCGCCCCAGCCCTCTCCGTGCGCGGCCCGCGGGGTTGCGCGCAGCCGTTCCTCGAGGGACTCCAGCAGGCCGTCCAGGTCGGCGGCGACGGCAAGGTCGTCCAGGGTCGGGGCCGGCAGGAAGCCGGAGTCGACCAGGCCGCGCAGGACGCCGAGCAGCGGCGTCCAGAACCCTCCCGCGTCGAGGAAACCCACCGGTTTGGTGTGGAAGCCGAGCTGGCGCCACGACCACACCTCGAATATCTCCTCCAGTGTGCCGAGACCGCCGGGCAGCGCGACGAAGGCGTCGGAGTACTCGGCCATGATCGCCTTGCGCTCGTGCATCGAGTCGCACCGGACCAGTTCCGTCACCCCCTCATGGGCCCACTCCCGCTCGACCATGCTGCGCGGCATGACGCCGACCACCTCGCCGCCGGCCTCCAGCGCGCTGTCCGCCACCACCCCCATCAGGCCCCGGCGGCCACCGCCGTAGACCAGTCCTATGCCGCGCCGGGCCAGCCCGGAGCCGACAGCAGCCGCCAACGCGACGTGGGCAGGGTCGTGTCCGCTGGACGAGGCGAGGAAGACGGCGACACGACGCATGGAACTCTCCGGGGCGCAGGAGGGGGCGGGCCTTTCGGTCTACCACGCGTCTCACGCCTCCGACCAGGGGCTTCGGACGAGGGCGCCCCGGGAGGCGGCTCACCGGGCGACGGCCGTCCCTCGGCAGCCGCACCTGACCCTCAAGTGCAGGGTGAGAGTCGGCCGCCGCCGGCGCGGGCATCCGGGTCCAGGAGGTGACGACGGCTACGTGACACGTCGTGAGATCGGTTGCGGCGGCGGCAACGGCACCGACCTCACGGGACGGCGCGGTCCGGACGGATGGACCGGTTGCCGCTGCTCACCACCGACACGGACCGGCGTCGCTCTTGTCAGACCCACCCCCGCCGCACCGCCTGCGTCCCCGCCTGGAACCGGCTGATGGCTCCGAGCCGGGCGGTCAGGTCGGCGATGCGCCGGCGCAACGTCCTTTCGCTGATGCCCAGTTGGCGCTGGACAGCCTCGTCCTTGAGGCCCGCGTTCAGCAGCCCCAGCAGGACGTGGTCCTGGTCGGACAGGTCGGGGTGGCTGCGGGGAAGACGGCCCCGTTGGGAGACCTGTTCGGCTGGCCCGTTCCATGATCGATCGCGATACGGCTTCTCATGCGGAGGCCGCCCTCAGAGCGGTTTCCAGGTCGGCGATGAGGTCGTCGAGGCCTTCGACACCTACGGAGAGCCGCACCAGGCCCGGGGTGACACCGGCCGCCGCCTGCTGGTCGGCGTCGAGTTGGGCGTGGGTGGTGGAGGCGGGGTGGATGACGAGACTGCGTACGTCGCCGATGTTGGCGAGATGACTGAACAGCTGTAACCCTTCGACGAATCGGCGCCCGGCGTTCAGCCCGTCCGCGAGTTCGAAGGCGAGCAGGGCGCCGGCCCCGCGCGGCAGATACCGCTTGGCCTGGGTCCTCCAGGGGCTGGACGCGAGGCCCGCGTAGTGGACCCGGTCGACCTGCGGCTGCGCTTCCAGCCAGGAGGCGAGTGCCTGGGCGTTCGCCACCTGCCGCTCGATGCGCAGGCTGAGGGTTTCCAGCCCCTGCAGGAGCAGGAAGCTGTTGAAGGGCGAGACTGCCGGTCCCAGATCCCGGAGGAGTCGGGTACGCAGACGGAGTGCGTAGGCGAGGCCGAGGGGGGAGAAGGATTCCCAGAACGACAGTCCGTTGTACGTCGGGTCGGCGTGGGTCAGGCCGGGCCACCGGTCGGGGTCGGCGCCGAAGTCGAAGCGGCCACTGTCCACGACGACTCCGCCGATGCCGGTGCCGTGTCCGGAGAGGAACTTGGTGGTGGAATGCACGACGATGTCCGCGCCGTGCTCGATGGGCCGCAGCAGGTGGGGCGTAAGCACGGTGTTGTCCACGACGAGGGGGACACCCACCTCGTGGGCGATGCGGGCAACGGCCTCGGTGTCGAGGACGTTGCCTCGCGGGTTGCCGATGGTCTCGCCGAAGAACGCCTTGGTACCGGGGCCCACGGCCGCGTACCAGGCGCCGAGGTTGTCCGGGTCGTCGATGAAAGTGACCGCGATGCCGAAGTCGGCGAAGGTGTGTTCCAGGAGGGTGCGCGTGCCGCCGTAGAGCGAGGACGAGGCGACGATATGGTCACCGACGCGCGCCAGGTTCAGCAGGGCGAGGGCGGTGGCAGCCTGGCCGCTCGCCACCGCGACGGCGGCCGAGCCGCCTTCCAGGGCCGCGACGCGTTCCTCGGCCACGGCGGTGGTCGGGTTCGACAGCCGGGTGTAGGCGTGGGTGGCGAGATCGTCGAGGGCGAAGGCCGCGGCGGCGTGCGCCGTGTCGCGGTAGACGTAGCTGGTGGTCTGGTGGATCGGCACGGCACGGGCGCCGGTGACCGGATCCGGAACGGCGCCGGCGTGCACCTGCCGAGTTTCGAATTCCCAATCCCTGTAGGGGCGTTCACTGCTCATCGGGTGTTCTCCCGCTTCGCCAGGACGTCGGACCACCAGCGTTCGGCGACCTTCGGATGCGAGCGGAGCCACCCGACCAGGGCGTTCTCTCCGAAGGCCGCGAGGAGGGGATTGTCCGGGTCGTCGGTGACGCCCCGGCTCAGTGCCGCGAGTTCCGGCGGGAGCCGGAGCGGCTTGACGACCGCGTCGAGGCGCGGGCCGAGGAAGAAGGGAATGGAGTAGCGGTCGACACCCGACGGACTGACCACCCGATGCCGGGTGGCCTTCAGATAGCCCTGTGTGGCGATCTCCAGCATCTCGCCGATGTTGAACACGAAGGCGTCCGGTACCGGTAGCACGTCGATCCAGCCGCCGTCCTCGCGCTGGACCTGGAGTCCGCCCACCTCGTCCTGCTGCAGCAGCGCGAGATAGCCGTAGTCCTTGTGAACGCCCACGCCCTGGTCGGCGTCCTCGGCCGGTCGCGGCGGATAGTGGACGATCTTCACGTGGACGGCGGCCTCGTCGTCGAACCACTCGTCGAAGTAGCGCTCGTGCTGGCCGAGCGCGGCCGCGAGGGCCCGCAGGACCTCGCGGCTCACGCGCAGGGCCTCCGCCTGCCAGCGCAGCACGATGTCCCGCAACTCCGGTAGTGCGGTGGGCCATTGGTTGGGGCCGACGAGCCGGAGGTAGTCGGGATCCGCCGGTCCGGTGGTGATCGGCTCTCGTTCGGGGCCGATGTCGATCTGTTCGCGCCAGTCGGCGCTGCCGGCCGTGTACTCGGTTCCCGTGCGCGTGTAGCCGCGGAACTGGGGGGAGTTGAGGTTCTCGATCTCCAGCCGGCGATCCTCGGGGAGGGCGAAGAAGGCGCGGGCCGCGCGCAGGATCCCGTCCCGGACGGATACGGATACGCCGTGTCCGGTGACGTAGAAGAACCCCACGTCGTGGGCGGCGGAACGAAGTTCGGCCAGGAAGGCGTCACGGTCGGTGCCGGGATCGCGGAAGCGGGAGATGTCGACGACGGGCAGGACGGTGGGCTGTGCCATGGGGTTCCTTCGCGGCGGCAGCAGGGCCGGACACCGCAGTGCGCGTCAACAGCCGTACAGGGATCACCTGTTGATGGCGGAGCGGTGGGATGTGCCCGGAGCGGGCGGGATGGGGGGAAGGTCGAGATCTCAGTCGGTGTGGAAGGGTCAGCGACAGGTCTCGTCGAACTGGTCGGCGCGGCGGCTCACCCAGAACGGGTCGAGCAGCACCGTGTGTGCCTGGCCAGTTGTCTCCATGAGCGGATCAAAGCACACGCTCGCGGAGGCGTCCACGGTGCGTCTTGACGGGTGAGACGGCGTCCGAGGACCGGGAAACGACCGCGAAGATCTTCAAGCCTGTTGGTCTTCGTCACGGAGGCCGCCCCTTCGACGCCGGCGGAGGAGCCCGGCGCCGAAGGGAACTGGGGCGTCCCGCGCCCCGGGGTCAGAGCTTCGGCAGCTCCAGGTGCTCGCGCAGGGTGGTGCCCTCGTACGCGGTGCGGTACACGCCCCGGGTCTGCAGCTCGGGCACCAGCTTGTCCACCACGTCGGTGATCGACGCCGGAAGCAGGTGGGGCACCAGGTTGAAGCCGTCGACCGCGCGGGTCCGGACGTAACGCGTCCACTCGTCGGCTACGGCGGACGGGGTGCCGACGAAGGACGGGTGGCCGCCCGGCGACACCTCCGCCACCAGCTGCCGGATGGACCAGCCGCGCTCCTCGGCGAGGGCCCGCCATGCGCGGATCCGCTCCGCCTTGCCGGTGCGGTGCTCGATCGACAGGGTGCCGCGCGACGGGTCGAGTTCGCCCTCGGCCGGCTCGATGTCGGGGAGCGGGCCTTCGGGGTCGTAGGCGGACAGGTCGGTGCCCCAGTACTGCTCCAGGAACGCGATCGCCCGGGGCCCGTTGACCTGCTGTTCGCGAAGCCAGCGGGCCTTCTCCACCGCCTCCGCCTCGGTGTCCCCGAGCACCACGGTGGCGCCGGGCAGGATTCTCAGGGAGTCGGGCGTACGGCCGTACCGGGCGAGTCGGCCGCGCAGGTCGGCCGCGTACGCCACCGCCTTGTCGTACTCGGTGTTCGCGGAGAACACCACGTCCGCGTGGCGGGCGGCGAGGTCGCGGCCCCCGTCGGAGTCGCCGGCCTGGAAGAGCACCGGACGGCCCTGAGGGCTTGGCGGGACGGTGGTGGTCGCCCGCAGCCGCACGAGGTCGGTGTCCCGCTCCACAGGTGAGGCGGGCGCCCCCGGGTTCCAGGACGCCCACAGCTCCTTGGCGGTGTCCACGAACTGCCCGGCGCGCTCGTAGCGCCGCTCGTGTGCGAGCCAGCCGCCGTGGCGGAAGTTGGCACCGGTCCAGGCGTTGTCGGTGGTGACGATGTTCCAGCCGGCCCGGCCCTCGGTGAGCAGGTCGAGGGAGGCCAGTCGGCGGGCCAGGTCGGCGGGGTAGTTGTAGGTGGTGTTCTGGGTGGCGACCAGGCCGATCCGCTCTGTGACGGCGGCCAGCGCGGAGAGCTGGGTGATCGCGTCGGGGCGGCCGGCCACGTCGAGATCGTAGATGCGGCCCTGGTTCTCCCGCACCCGCAGGCCCTCACCGAGGAAGAAGGCGTCGAACAGGCCCCGTTCCAGGGCGTGGGCAACGTCGACGAAGGTCTCGATCGCGGTGTGCGAGGGGGCGTCGGGCTCGCTCCACACCAGTTGGGCGCCCACACCGGTGAAGAACAGGCCGAGGTGGAGGCGGGGTTCGGTGGGTGAGTCGGTCATGGCGGTCACCTCAGACGTTGATGGCGGCGGGGCAGGCAGAGACGGCCGGGGCGGCGGGGTCCGCCGGGGCGGCCGCGGTGGCGAAGCGGCTGACGGGACGTGGCAGGCCGAGCGTGGCGCGCAGGGTGTCCCCCGCCCGGGGCGGCCGGTGCAGTCCGGCGGCGGCCAGGGCGGGCAGCACACGCTCGACCAGCACCGGCCCGTCCACAGCGAGGACGGCGGGGTGCAGCCGCACCCCGTCGACCAGCGGGGCGAGCCGGGTGAGCAGGTCGGTCAGCTCCTCGGCGGAACCGGTGTGACGCAGGCGTCCCGTGCCCGGCCAGTCGGCGGTGGCGTTCAGCTCTGCCAGCCGGGCGGCGGCCGGGGCGTCGTCGGTGTCGAGCACGGCCTCCACCTCGGCGAAGACCAGCGGCGCGCCCGCCGCCCGGGCCTCGGCGGCCCGCTCGGCGATCTCCTCGGGCGTGGACCGGGACACCAGGACGATGTCGGCGCGCTCGTCGATCCCGAGGGCGTCCGGGGCGAGGACGACCACCTGGCCCTGCGGCGGGCGCGGGGTGATCAGCGGTCCCTTGACGGTGAAGCCGGCGCCCTCGAAGTCGATGTGGTGGACCCGGTCGGCGTCCAGGAAGCGGCCGGTGGCCACGTCCCTGATCACCGCGTCGTCCTCCCAGGAGTCCCAGAGCGCGCGGGCGGTCTCGACCACGTCGGCCACCTCACGCCGGGTCTTCTCGGGGGACAGCGGCGCCCGCCCGACGGTGGCCAGCGAGCCGGAGTCGTCGGCCGCGCCGACCAGCCAGGCGGCCCGGCCGTTCGAGGCGTGGTCCAGGCTGGCGAGCTGGGTGGCGAGGTGGAACGGCTCGGTGGTGGTGGTGTGCAGGGTGGGGGCGAGCCCGAGCCGGTCGGTGGCGAGCGTGAGGAACGCGGCCCGGCTGCCCGCCTCGATCCGGCCGGCCGGACCGGCCGCCGGTCCGGTGGCCGGCGGCAGCGGCGCGTCGGCCAGGGTGAGCAGCGCGTACCCGGCCTCCTCCGCCGAGGCGGCCGCCTCCCGCACACCGCGCGGGGTGAGTCCCGCCCCGGCGCTCCGGCCCGGGTGGCGGGCGGCGGCCGGGTGGGCGCCGTCGCCGTCGGCCTCCAGGGCGAGGTGCAGCGCGGGCGGTGCGGTGTCGTGGTCAGTCATGAACGGTGCCTCCGGTGGACGGGTCACCGGCCGACACGGGAGCCCGGTCGCCGGCGGGACGGTGGTCGGAGCCTTCGGCGCGGCCGCCCGGCCGGTCGGGGCCGGACGCCGGCAGCGGGCCGGGGAAGGTGCGGGCGGAACCGGGAGAGGAGTGGACGGGGGCCGGGGAGGTGCGGACGGGGGCGGTGACCGGGCCGGCCGGCGCGGCCGCGAGCCGGTGCGACAGCCACAGCGCCACCCCGAGCGCCGCGAGGACGGCCGCCGCGGCGCCCGAGGCCATCCCCCAGCGCACCCCGGCGTGTTCGGAGACCCAGCCGATCACCGGGCCGCCGACCGGGCTGCCGCCCATCGAGATCACCGTGTAGACGGCCATCACGCGCCCACGCATCGCGTCGTCCACCTCGGACTGGACGAACGCGCTGACCGCAGTGTTGAGGATCATCAACGCGCATCCGGTCGGCAGCAGCAGCGCGAGGAAGGCCGGGTACGACGGCATCAGCGCGGCCAGCACCTCGAACGCGCCGAACAGCACCGCTCCGGCGACGACCGTCCGCACCCGGGGCGTGATCCCCCGGGTCGCGGCAAGGGTGCCTGCAACGGTGCCCACGGCCAGGGCGGTGTTCATGAAGCCGAGACCGTCCGAACCGACGTCGAAGACCCGTCCGGCGAACAGCGTCAACGTGGTCGGGAAGCTGACCGCGAAGGTCGCGGCGAGCCCGAAGACGGTGAAGACGCCCACGAGTTCGGGCCGTGAGCCGACGTACCGCAGTCCCTCCCCACCCGCCTTCCGCCACGGCGGCGGGGCGGCCGCCGGGGCGTCCGCGGCCCTCGGCCGGATCGACGCCACGCCCGCCAGGACGGCCGCGAAGGAGGCGGCGTTCAGGGCGAACACCCAGCCGGTACCGATCACCCCGATCAGCACACCGGCAACGGCCGGGCCGATCAGCCGGGCGGCGTTCAGCGACAGGATGTTCAACCCGGCGGCCCTGGGGATCAGCGGCCGGCCCACCAGTTCCCTGACGAAATACAACCTGGCCGGGTTCTCCACGGTGAACACCGCGCCCAGCGCGAAGGACAGCACGTACAGCAGCCAGAGCGGCGCGTACCCGGACAGCACCATGACGGCCAACAGCACGGCTTGCGCCGCGTACAGCGCCTGCGTCCACAGCAGCAGCCGGCGCCGGTCGTACCGGTCGGCGATCACCCCGCCCCACAGGCCGAACAGCAGCACCGGGGCGAACTGGAGCCCCGCGACCCAGCCGAGCGCCGTACCGCTGTGGGTGAGGGTCAGCACGAACCAGTCCAGCGCCACGCCCTGCATCGCGCTGCCGATGTTGGAGACCAGTCCCGTGCTCCAGTAGATCCGGTAGTCCCGGACCCGGAGCGCGGCGAACACCCCAGTGGGTTCGGCGTCGTTGACAGCCATGGGCCTTCCTTCGCCACGAGCGGCGGGCGGTCGTGGGCGGGCGGTCGCGGGGCGGGAGCGCGGTGCGCGCGGGTGGGTCCGCGCGGCGGCGGGCAGTCCGTCCGGTGTTCCGTCTCCCGTGCCGCGCGGCGGCCCGCCCCGCGTTCCTGTCCGGCGCCGCGTCCGGTGTTCCGCCCCCGTTTCGCCTCGCGGTCCGTCCTGGTGGAGGTCCGCGCGGGACGTGGGGGCGACGTGCCCCCAACAGGGCTCAGCCAGTGCTCAACCGGGGCTCGGCCGCGGCTCGGCGCGCCGGCGGCGGCCGG
The DNA here is from genome assembly GCF_042956945.1 of Streptomyces sp. NPDC008150. Classification (NCBI taxonomy): domain Bacteria; kingdom Bacillati; phylum Actinomycetota; class Actinomycetes; order Kitasatosporales; family Streptomycetaceae; genus Streptomyces; species Streptomyces sp. NPDC008150. The sequence continues at coordinate 29,308 of NZ_JBIBHJ010000011.1, forward strand.
GACGGCGGGCCCGACGGGCGAAGGGAGGGGGGAAGCGAACCCGAACGCGGCGAACCGGCCACGTATCGGCAGAGGAGGGAAAGGGCGAACCGGGCGGGGCGGTTCAGCTACAGGTCTGGTCGAACTGATCTGCGCGGCGACCCGCCCAGAACGGGTCCAGCAGCACGGTGGGTGCCTGCCCTGCGATCTCCATGCCCCGGATCAAAGCACACGGCCTGTGCAGCGTCCACCGACCGTCCCGCCCTCTGAGACAGGACGACTTTCTTCGCGCGGGATCCCGTTTTCGGAGGCTTCCGGGCATTGACGTCCGAGGAAACCGCTCCATACGATCGCGGCCGGCATTGAGTGTCAGCGTCAAGCCCTGGCTCGCTGACCGGCAACCCTCCACCGCGGTGGGGTGCTCCAGGTGAAAGCCCGGCGGGATCACCGGTGATCCCGCAAGCGCGTGGCCCCGTCGGGGCCGGAGACCGAGGGGGGAACGCATGCGGCAGCACCACGCCGGCCAACGGGCCTCCTCCTCCGTCGCCATGGTGTTCTCCCGGCTCTCCCGGCGGCGCCACATCGACCTGAAGCGCTCCACCAGCTGTCTCTGTCACGCCTGACGCGCTTCCCCCACGCCGCCTGACGAACAGTCACCGGCCGTCGGCTCCGCACGTTTCCCGTCCCCGTGTCACCACCTGCCCAGGGCTCCGCCCCGTCGTACGCGTCCGCCGTCACCGGCGTCCGCCCGCCGGGTCCGCGCGCTCCGCGCCGGCGTGCCCGCACACGCCTGCGCACCCGGCACTCCGATTGAGGAGAACCTCTTCGTGACCGTACTTCCGGCACTCCCGGCCAGAACCACCCGATGGGCGGCGCTCACCGCCCTCCTGACCACCAGCATCCTGCTGACCGCCTGCGGCACCGGCGGTGACGGCTCGGGCAGCGGCTCCTCCGACGCCAAGCCGAAGTCCGGCGGCACCCTCACCTTCGCGGTCAGCTCCGACGCCGGCTGCGTGGACCCCCAGCAGGTCGGCAGCAACGACACCATCTACTCGGTGCGCCAGATCGTCGACTCGCTCACCGACCAGGACCCGAAGACCGGCAAGATCGTGCCGTGGCTGGCGAAGAGCTGGGAGGTCAGCGACGACGCCACCACCTTCACCTTCCACCTGCGGGAGGGCGTCACCTTCAGCGACGGCTCCAAGCTCACCGCCCAGGTGGTCAAGGACAACTTCGACGCGGTGCCCGACCTCGGTCCGCTGGCCTCCCTCGCCCAGGGCTACCTGGCCGGCCTGAAGAGCACCACCGTGGTCGACCCGAACACCGTCAAGATCACCTTCGCCGCGCCCAACGTCCAGTTCCTCCAGGCCACTTCGACGCACTCGCTGGGCATCGAATCCGCGGCGAGCGTGAAGAAGACCCCGCAGCAGAAGTGCAGCGACGGCGTCAGCGGCTCCGGTCCGTTCGTGCTGGACAAGTACTCCCAGAACCAGTCGGTCACCCTCTCCAGGCGCGCCGGCTACAACTGGGGCTCCTCGCTGTGGGCGAAGACCGGTGAGGCCTACCTCGACAAGCTGGTCTTCAAGGTCGTCCCGGAGGCGGGCGTGCGCTCCGGCAGCCTCCAGTCCGGCCAGGTCGACGCGATAGGCAGTGTCGGCAAGGCCGACGAGACCGCCCTCCAGGGCGGCCAAGTCAACCTTCAGCGCCGCGCCAACCCCGGTCTGGTCTTCGGCCTGACCGCCAACAGCTCCCGTCCCGCGGTGAAGGAGACCGCGGTGCGCCAGGCGATCAGCTACGCCCTGGACCGCAAGGAGATCGCCTCCACGGTCTTCCCTACCGGCACCCAGCCGGCCACCAGCGTCCTCGCGCACACCACCCCCGACTACACCGACCTCTCCTCGGAGCTCACGACGGACCCCGCCAAGGCCAAGTCCCTGCTGGACGCGGCCGGCTGGAAGGCCGGCAGTGACGGCATCCGTGCCAAGGGCGGCAAGAAGCTCAGCCTGAGCATCGTCTGGATCCCCAACGCGGCCACCAACCAGCCCGCCCTGGAGCTGATCCAGCAGCAGCTGAAGGCCGTCGGCATCGGCACCACCCTCAAGCAGGTCCAGCTCCCGCAGTTCGCGACCGTGCTGGCGGGCGGCGACTTCGACCTCTCCTGGGGCAACGTGACCCGGGCCGACCCGGACATCCTGCGCGGCCAGTTCTCCACCAGCCTCACCAACTTCTACCGCCTGCCGAAGAGCCCGCTGGACACCACCCTGTCCGAACAGGCCGGCGCCGCCGACACCGCCAAGCGGTCCCAACTGGTCGCCGACGCTCAGAAGGAACTCATCGAAAACGCCTACACGGTCCCCGTGGTGGAGCTCCAGACCCAGCTGGGCGTGTCCAAGAAGGTCCACGACCTGAAGTTCGACGCCTCCAGCCGGATCCAGCTGCACGACACCTGGATCGGCTGACCGTGCGCCGCTACGTGGTCAAACGTCTGGCCCAGGCGGTCGGCGTCCTGTGGGCGGCCTACACGGTGGCCTTCCTGGTCCTGGACTACCTGCCCGGCGACCCGGTCACCGCGATGGCCGCGGGCGGCCTCGACTCCGGGCCGGTCGACCCGGAGCGGCTCGCCGCCCTGCGCCACCAGTACGGCTTCGACAAGCCCGTACTGCTCCAGTACGCGGACTACCTGGGCCGGGCGGTGCGGGGCGACTTCGGGGACTCCGTCTCCACCGGCCGCCCGGTCACCCGGACCCTGGCCGACGCCCTGCCGCAGACGCTCCAACTGACCGGCGCCGCCCTGCTCCTCGCGGTGCTCCTGGGCGGCGGCCTCGCGGTCGCCGCCACTTACACCTCCCGGCGGTGGCTGCGGCAGTTCCTGCTGTCGCTGCCACCGCTGGGGGTGTCCGTCCCCACCTTCTGGGTCGGCCTGCTGCTGGTGGAGGCGTTCTCCTTCCGGCTGCACTGGTTCCCGGCGTTCGGCAACGACGGGGTGCCCGGCCTGGTCCTGCCGGCCCTGACCCTGGCCGTCCCGACCGGTGCCCAGATCGCCCAGGTCCTGGCCAAGAGCCTGCTCACCGCGCTCGACCAGGCGTACGTCGAGACCGCGCGGGCCAAGGGCGCCGGGCGCACGCGAATCCATCTGCGGCACGCGCTGCGCAACGCCTCGCTGCCCGCCCTGACCGTCGTCGGACTGCTGGTCGGCCAGCTGATCGCCGGCTCCGTGGTCGTGGAGACGGTGTTCTCCCGCGACGGCCTCGGCCGGGTGACCGCCTCGGCGGTCACCGTCCAGGACATCCCGCTGGTCCAGGGAGTCGTGCTGTTCGGCTCGCTGATCTTCGTGGCGAGCAACCTGCTCGTCGACCTCGTCTACCCGCTGCTCGACCCTCGGATCGTGGTGGCCTCCGGCAGAAAGGCGCGCCTCGCATGAGTCAGAGCCTTCTCGGCGACCCGGCCGAGACCGCCCTCGCCCCGGCCCGGCAGGCCGGTCCGCAGACGGAGGCCCCCGCCCCCGGACCGGCGCGCCGCCGCCCCGACGTCCGGGAGGTACTGCGCTTCCTGGGCGGTCGCCCCGGCCTGCTGCTGTCCGTCGTCATCCTCGTCCTGATCGTCCTGGCCTCCTTCCGGCCGGACCTGTTCACCTCCCAGGACCCGCTGAAGGGCGTGCCCTCGCACAACTTCAGTGCCCCGAGCGCAAGTCACTGGTTCGGCACCGACGAACTCGGCCGGGACGTCTTCTCCCGCGTCGTCCACGGCGCCCAGCTCTCCCTCAAGGCGACCCTGATCGCGGTGCTGGTCGCGTTCGTCGTCGGCGGACTGCTCGGCGTGGTCGCCGGGTTCGTCGGCCGCTGGGTGGACGACGTGCTGATGCGGTTCGTGGACGTCCTGCTGTCCATCCCCGCACTGTTCCTCTCCCTCGCCCTGGTCACCGCGCTCGGCTACGGCACGGTGAAGGTGGCGGTCGCGGTCGGTATCGCCAGCGTCGCCTCCTTCGCCCGGGTGGCGCGGTCCGAGGTGCTGCGAGTGCGGCAGGCGGTGTTCGTGGAGGCGTCCCGCTCCTGCGGCGCCCGCTGGTACTCGGTCCTCGGCCGGCACGTCCTGCCCGGCGCGGCCGGTCCGGTGATCGTGCTCGCCACCCTCGACTTCGGCACCTCGATCCTCGCCGTGTCGGCCCTCAGCTTCCTCGGCTACGGCGCACCGCCGCCCGCCCCCGAGTGGGGGACGCTGATCTCCGAAGGCCGCAACTACCTCGCCAACGCCTGGTGGCTGACCGCGCTGCCCGGCCTGGCCATCGCCGCGACCGTCCTCGCCACCAACCGGGTGGCCCGGGCCCTCGACGGCGAATGGGCCCGTCGGCGATGACCGCCGCGCAGCGGGGGCCGCGGCCCCAGGCGGAGATACCGGCCCCGGCCACGCCCGAGCCGGCGACCCCCGCGCCCGAGCCGGGGACCACCCCTCGGGGGGAGACCGAGTCGCCCCGGGGCGGCAGCCGTCCGGCGCCCCCGGCCGTCACCGCGCCCGGTGCCGGGAGCCCCGCCGTGGCGGCGTCCCCCGGCACCGCGCACCGGCCCGAGCTCCCGGCAGCGGGCCGCACCCCGCCCACCACCGAGAACCGACCCGGAGCGGACCAGAACATGACGAAGACACCGCAGCCCCTGCTGGAGATCCGCGGCCTGTCCGTGTCGTACCGCACCCGGGGCGGCACCGTCCCGGCCGTCCGGGGTGTCGACCTCGACGTGTGGCCCGGCCAGGTCACCGCCGTGGTCGGCGAGTCCGGCTCGGGCAAGAGCACCACCGCGCACGCCGTGACCCGTCTCCTCGCGGCCAACGGACGTATCGACTTCGGCACCGTCCGCTTCGGCGGCCAGGACCTGGCGACCCTCTCCGAGGCGGAGCTGCGCCTGGTGCGCGGCGCCCGCATCGGACTGGTCCCGCAGGACCCGACCGTCTCCCTCAACCCGGTCAGGCGCATCGGCGACCAGGTCGCCGAGGTGCTGCTGGTCCACGGCCTGGCGACCCGCCGCGCGGCCCGCGAGGAGGCGGTCGCCGTCCTCGACCGGGCCGGACTGCCGGACGCCGCCGTCCGGGCCCGCCAGTACCCGCACGAACTCTCCGGCGGTATGCGCCAGCGCGCGCTGATCGCCGTCGCCATCGCCGCGAACCCCCGCCTGATCATCGCCGACGAGCCGACCAGCGCCCTCGACGTCACCGTGCAGCGGGTCATCCTCGACCACCTCCAGCACCTCACCAAGACTTCCGACACCGCGATCCTGCTGGTCACGCACGACCTCGGGGTGGCCGCCGACCGCGCCCAGCGGCTGGTGGTGATGTCCCAGGGCCAGGTGGTGGAGGCCGGCGAGACCCAGCGGGTGCTGTCCGACCCGCAGCACGAGTACACCCGCCGCCTGCTGGCCGCCGCCCCCAGCCTGGCCGGCGCCCGCCCCCTGCGGGCCCCCGTCTCCCGTCCCGCCGACGAGCCCGCCCCGCTGGTCGAGGCCCGCAACCTGGTCAAGGAGTTCCGGCTCCCCCGGGCCGGCGGCGAATCCCGCACCCTGCGCGCGGTCGACGACGTCAGCCTCACCCTCCGCCGCGGCGAGACCCTCGCCCTGGTCGGCGAGTCCGGCTCCGGCAAGTCCACCACCGCCCGGATGGTGCTGCGCCTCGCCGACCCGACCTCCGGACAGGTGTTCTTCGACGGTGAGGACGTCACCACCGCCCGCGGCGCCCGCGCCCGCGCGCTGCGCCGCCGCGCCCAGCTCGTCTACCAGAACCCGTACGCCTCCCTCGACCCCCGGTTCTCCGTCGCCGAGGTCATCACCGAACCGCTGCGCTCCTTCAAGGTCGGCGACCGTGCCTCCCGGCTCGACCGGGCCCGCGAACTGCTCGACCGGGTCGCGCTGCCCGCCTCGACCCTGGTGCGCCGGCCGGCCGAACTCTCCGGCGGACAGCGCCAGCGCGTCGCCGTCGCCCGCGCCCTCGCCCTCTCGCCCGACCTGGTCGTCTGCGACGAGCCGGTGTCCGCCCTCGACGTCTCCGTGCAGGCCCAAGTCCTCGACCTGCTGGCCGAGTTGCAGGCTGACACCGGAGTGGCGTACCTCTTCATCTCGCACGACCTGGCCGTCGTACGGCAGATCGCGCACCGGGTCGCGGTGATGCGGTCCGGCCAGATCGTGGAAACGGGCTCGCCGGAGGAGCTCTTCACCCGCCCCCACGACCCCTACACCCGCGAACTCCTCGCCGCGATCCCCGGCGGCAACGCCCCGGCCGCCGCCCCGGCGGCCACCCCTGCCGGCAAGACGCCCGCCCCCGCCTCCGGCGAGGCCCCCGCCGCCGAGACCGTCCCCACCGGCAAGGTCCCCTCCCCCGGCGGGACGGCCTCCCCCGGCAACGCGGCCTCCTCGGGCGGGACGGCCTCCTCCGGCGAGGCCGCCTCCCCCATCACCGGCACGGCCACCGCCCCCGCCGAGTCACCCACCAGCTGAAGGCGCCGCCCCATGAGCAACCCCGCCCTGTCCTCCCTCGCCTTCCTCACCCCCGGCAACTTCGCCGACGACGACCCCGCCACCGGCCTGGAGGAGACCCTCGCTCTCTTCGAGTACGGCGAGCGGCTCGGCTACGACGGCGCATGGGTGCGCCAGCGCCACCTGGAGCACGGTGTCGGCTCCGCCGCCGTCTTCCTCGCCGCGGCCTCGCAGCGCACCGAGCGGATCGAACTGGGCACCGCCGTCATCCCCATCGGCTACGAGAACCCCTTCCGCCTCGCCGAGGACCTGTCCCTCGCCGACGTGCTGTCCGGCGGCCGGCTCCAGGCGGGCTTCAGCACCGGCATGCCGCACGCCGACCTGCTGGGCGACGTCGTCCACGACGGCGACTGGCGCGAGTACGACCTGTCGTACGGCCGAATCGCCCGGGTCGTCGAGCACCTGCGCGGCGACTACCTCGGCGACCCCGACACCGTCATCCACTCACCCGGCAACGTCCAGCGCCCCCGCCTCCAGCCGCACAACCCCGGTCTCGCCGACCGGATCTGGTACGGCGGCGGCAGCCGGCGCTCCGCCCGCTGGGCCGGCCTGCAGGGACTCTCCCTGCTGACCGGCAACATCGTCACCGGCGAGGACACCGACGACGTCGCCACCGCCCAGCGCAACCTGCTCGACGAGCACCGGCGCGCCCTGCCCGAGGGCAGCTCCGCCCGGGTCGCCCTGGGCCGGGTGATCGTGCCGCTGGACGGCGCCGACGCGGCCGGCCGCGCCCGTTACCGGGCTTACGCGGAGAGCCGCCACGCCAGGACCCTGGCCCCGCAGGGGCCCCGGCGGACCCTCTTCGCCCCGGACATCGTCGGGACCGCCGACGAGATCGTGGAACGGCTCACCGCCGACCCGGTCTTCGGCGAGGTCGCGGAACTGCGGCTGGAACTCCCCTACGAGTTCCACCGGGAGGAGTACGAACAGATCCTGCACGACGTACGGCACCTGATCGCCCCCGAACTGGGCTGGCGTCCCGCCCCCGGGCAGGGCGAAGAGGGAGTGGCGCCCCCCTCCGAGCTCGTCTCCCTCTCCGACGTCCGCGCAGGCGGCCACGGGAAGCCGGCTCCGTGGCAGTGACTTCTCCCGCACGACGGCTGCGGTCACAGCAACCGATCAGCGACCTGCCGGTCAGGTGGCTCGCGCCGCGATGGTTCGTGCGCACTCCATCGCCTCCGCGTGCGTAGTGTCCACCTCCAGGTCATAGGTCACGCCCTGGTGGACCACGTCCGCCTGGGACGCGGCCATCCCGATGGTCCGATCGCCTCGTGCCGCCTCGCGGGCTGCGGCAACCGCGGCGTCACACCTGACGCCGACCCACAGCAGGGACTGTAAAACGATCGGTGTAACTCCTGATCAAGGAGGATGCATCGATGACCAGCGACAACGCGACCGAGGCCGAACCCGTCGAGCCGTTTGAGGCGGAGCCGGCGAAGTCTGTGGACGACCGGCTGATTGACGAGCTGGTGGGCCGGGCTCAGGCCGAGGGTCTTCAGCTGACCGGCGAGGGTGGGCTGCTGCAGCAGCTGACCAAGCGGCTCCTGGAGTCCGCTCTCGAGGGCGAGATCACCGACCATCTCGGCTATGACAAGCACGATCCGGCTGGGAAGAACGGCGGCAACTCACGCGCCTGCGGCTACCTCAGCGGCCGGCCGGATCGAGATCGTGTACTGGTTGACTGTGCGTCGTGACCGAGATGATCGAAATACCAGATGCAGAGGCTGACTGGGAGCCCGCGACGGATCTCCAGGCAGGTGGACGCAATCCGGTGCGGCAGGCGTCCATGTTCCAGAGCGCAACCTGGCCGTTGAGCTCGCTGGCCCTGCTCTCAGTGGACCTGGAGGCGGTGGCGCGGCGGCTGAAGCTGACTCTTGAGACCTCGTGGGACGGGCGCGGCAGTGTGCGGGCGGCGTTCTTCGTGCTGGACGGGACGGACTTCGTCGTCACCCACCACGAGGGAGACGCTCCGGGAACCCACGTGTGGACCCGCAAGGGTGGGCCTGTCGATCCGGCCGCCCGCGCGGGCGTCCTCCTCGCGGCTCTCGGCGTGGGGCCGGAAGCGGTCTCGTATTCCGTCTGGGGGGTCGGCACCGACCTGAGGCATGTGCCCGCTGCCTGGAGCCGCGGCCGGGGCAAGCCGACGCGGTCGCACCAGGACCTTTGGGCCGACTTCAAGAGGAGCCCTGAACTGTTCGTCGGCCGTGTGAGTTTCGGGGCGGTGGTCGCGTTCCTCTACGGCTACGACATCGCCTCCGACAAAGCCCTGCTGGACGGGTTCAGGGAGTGGCTCGCAGCCAAGCTGGGATACGGCAGGAACCTGGTGTACTGGGTCTTGGCCGAAAAACTGCTCTTTCCCGACGGCCGCCCCGAGGAGCCCTGGTCACCCGAGACTGAGCAGCACGCAGTGGCCGGCCTGATCGGCCTGCTCGACGGGTACTTCGACCACCTCGCCAGTGATCCGGAGGAACGCAGGCGATCGGAGGTTGATCGCTGATCGCACGTGGGGGCAAGTTCCGCTGAAGCCTGCGTCGTCCCGGCAGTGCGCGGGAGGGCCGCGAGCGCTGATCGACTTCCGCGACGCCCTCCGGGCGGAAGCCGCCGACCACACGGATCGGGTGTGGGGCCGCTGGCAGGAGGAGGTGTTCTTCCACCGCCACCTGGCCGCCGGAGGGACCAAGGACTCGCACGACACACCGCGGAAGGCCTCGGACTACCGAACACAGCCGCACCTGCCACAACGATCCCGCACCGACCGCCGGAGGACCAGAACTCCGAAAGACCACTCCTGCCAGCAGCGACGGGCAGCGCGCACACCTGGAGGGCATCGGCGTCGTCCCGCCGGCCCCAGAGCCGAGGCTCCCGCGAAGGCGCCCACAGCGGCCCTGAGCGCCTTCCAGAAGGGCGTCGCGGCCCTCACGCAGTACCAGGCCCGGGAGGGGCTGATGGTCTCCAGGGGGCACGTCGAGCGCCTGGAGGACGGGACGGGACGGAGGTTCCGGCTCGGGGTATTTCTGAGCAAACAGCCAGACACCGAGCCAAGTTTGCCCCCGACAAGCTCGCCGTGCTCGCCGCGCCGGGCATGGAGTGAGCGGGAGCGGTGTCGGCCGCCGAGGCCGTCCCGCCGCCCCTCGCCCCGCAGTCGGCGGCACCGGCGAAGCGGAAGCACCACGAAGAGTGCGACAAGACGCACTACGAAGGCGGGACCCGCACCTGCGACCTCATCGAGCGGTACGGACCGAACAATGAAGGCGACGACTACTACTGAACCTGCTCCCCCACCGTGACCGTCCCCCGGGCCATTGGAGGCCCGGGGAAACGGCAATCCAACCGTACCTAAGGGTTGTCCCGTAACTGCTGGTCATGGTACGGAAACTGCGTGGCTGACGGGTTCACGGTGCCGGTATCGTCCGCTCTCCCGTCCCGCCGTACCAGCGGCCCACCGTTCAGAGAGCGATGCAGATGACCAGCCAGCGAGCAACGACGACCCTGTGGCGCCCCACCGGCCCCAAGGAGCTGGATCTGGTTCGGGAGCTGAACTGGCGTGCCTGGCCGCCCCGGCTGCCGGAGCAGCCGATCTTCTACCCGGTCCTCAACGAGGACTACGCGGTCAGGATCGCGCGGGACTGGAACGTGAAGCACGATGGCGCCGGCTTCGTCACTCGTTTTGAGGTCGAGTCGGAATTCTTGAGCCGGTATCCCATCCAGCAGGCCGGTGGGCAGACGATCCTCGAGCTCTGGGTGCCGGCCGAGGAGCTGGACGACTTCAACGCCCACATTGTCGGCGAGCTCCAGGTGATCCACGAGTTCCGCTCAGGCAAGGGGCCTCGCTGACGGGGCAGGCCTTCCGATGCGATGATCTTGGCGTGGCTGGTGTGATCGCGGCGTCGGAGCCGCCTTGGACAGCCGCATTCACTGGGTTGAGCCCGCGCCAGTTCTGGAAGTTGGTGACGGTTCTGCGGCGCGGGGGTGCGGACGCAGCCCGTAGGGGCCTGCCCTGGATCCTGCCCCTGGAGGACCGGGCCCTGCTGATCGCGGCCTACTGACGCGCGAACCTGACCATGCGCCAACTGGCGCCACTGTTCGGGGTTTCCAAGTCGGCGGCGGACCGGATCATCGACCACCTCGGGCCAATGCTCGCGCCCCAGCCCCGCAAGCGGTTCGCGAAGGACACCGTGCTCATCGTGGACGGCACCCTGGTGCCCGCCCGCGACCACACCGGCGCCGAGCAGTCCAAGAACTACCGCTACTCCACCCAGCCACCAGGTCGTCGTCGACGCCGTCACCCGGCTCGTCGTGGTGGTCGGCCGACCTCTGCCGGGCAACCGCAACGACTGCAAGGCGTGGGAGGAGTCCGGCGCGAAGGCTGCCGTCGGCACAACCATGACCATCGCCGACGGCGGCTATACGGGCACCGGGCTGGTGATGCCCCACCGGCGCCGCAAGGGCGAGGAACTGCGCGACTGGAAGCAGGCTCACAACAAGGCCCACAAGCAGGTCCGCGCCCGCGTCGAGCACGTCTTCGCCCGCATGAAGACCTGGAAGATCCTCCGCGACTGCCGCCTCAAAGGCGACGGCGTCCACCACGCCATGCTCGGCATCGCACGGATTCACAACCTCGCCCTCGCCGGATAGACCACCCACCGCACGGCAACCCACCCTGCCCGAAGCCACTCAGAGATCATTACGGGACAACGCTCAGGACTCCGCCCGGGGTCGGCAGGACCGTCTGGGGAACCGTCCGGGACGCCTCCAGCTCGCGATGAAGCCCTCGGGCAACGCAACCGACCAGGACGCGGCGACCTCCTTGAGAGGATGCCCTTCGTCCTGCCGGACGGGAGCCCCAAGCAGGGGGACGAAATCGCTGTCGGTCTTCACCTGGTCTCCTCCGGCGGAAAGGCCTCGCGGTTGAAAATGGCGCCGCCCACCGCCGACGGCTGACGGCCGACCAGGGACTGGCCCAAGGCCCCACCAGCCACACCGGCCGGTGACAACTACAGCCGTCGCCGCGCACCAGGCCGACCGCCTGGTGGGGGTCAACTCGAACCGTTCCTCGGTGGGGCGGAGAACTCATCCGTGTACGCCGACAGTGCTGGCGTGGGAACTATGACCGTCGTCATCGAAGGGCAGCTGTGAACGTCTGACGGTGGTCCACCAGCCAGGTCTGCATGCGGTCCCAGCGTTCCCATCCACCACGCTCGGCCAACGCCCGGAGATAGACGAGGTCTCCGTCGGCCACGCGGCGGGCGACGAAGGCCCGGCGGACCTCCGTGGCCTGCTCGATGACGCCGGGCAACTCGGCGCGGTCCCCCGCCGAGAGGCCGTAACCGTCGGCAAGAATCCGCAGCCGTGCGGCCGCATCCTGCCCGTGCGGATAGAAAGCGGCCGCGGACCCGGGATCGAGCATGGGCACCCAATAGCGGGCGGTCATGGCGAAGTCCCAGAGGGCACGGCCCGGGGCCGCCAAGTCGAAATCGATCAGGGCCGCGGCACGACCGTCGCGGAAGACGACGTTCTCCGGGCACACATCGTTGTGGCACAACATCGTTCCCCCTCCGGGTCGGCGAGGTCCGGGGGCGGCCACCCGGCGCGGGTGTCGACCGCGACGGCCACGCTGGTCTCATGCAGACGCCGCAGCAGGCTTCCCACCGATTCGAGGGCAGAACTTGTCATCGCCCAGTCCGGGAACGGCGGCATAGCTACGTCGCCAGGGATGAAAGTAAGCTGCTCACGGCCATCCGCGGTGAGACCGACGGGGGTCGGCGCCGCGTCGAAGCCGTGCTCCTTCAGCGCAAGGAAGTGGGCATGGAGGGCGCGCGCGTTGCGCGGTGCTGGTCGCTCCACCAACTCCCCTCGGCGGAAGACTGCCCCCGCATTCGCCATGCCGCCGACCAGCGCCTCGTCTTCCGTTGTCATGAGGTCACGCTATCGCCGGATCCACCCCGTGCGGGCCGGGCTGCCGACGACGTGGATCAGCTCACGACAGAACGTGCGACGCGGAATCCCACGTCGTCGACCTGGAAAGTCGGGTGGCTGCGGCGCCGCGTGGAGGCCCGGCAACTCCAGTGCTCATCGAACCAACCACCGCCACGGAGCACCCGGTAGGCGCCATAGACCTCCGCGTCGTAGACATCCCAGCACCAGTCCCAGACGTTGCCGAGCATGTCGTAAAGCCCCCACGAGTTGGGGCGTTTGCCGCCCACCTCGTGGATGCGCTCGTGCGAATTACCGCGGTACCAGCCGATCTCGCCGAGATCCCCGTAGTGCGGCCCGGTCGTCCCGGCACGGCAGGCGTGCTCCCACTCGGCTTCGGTCGGCAGTCGATACCCATCGGCGGACGCGTCCCACTCGATGTCTTCGGCCTCGGCACGGAAGTGGTACACGGGCGCGAGGCCGGCGCACTGGGACAGGGCGTTGCAGAACCGCGCCGCGTCCCACCAGGAGACGCACTCGACGGGCAGCTTCCTCAGGGGCGGTCCTCGGCCGCTGGCCTGTGATCTGTGCGTACAACGCCTGGGTGACTGGGAATGCCGGAGTTGGTAGGACGCAAGTCGACCGACCAACTGCGCTGTGTCCGCCGGTCCGACAGCGTCACCTGCCCTGGCGGGATGGCGACCATCTCGTTCCCCGTCATTACGTCCATGATCGGGAGATCCTAACGAGGCCTGCCATCGCGAAACGACAGAGCCGCCAACGGTTGTCCTTGGCTGACACGAATCTGCAAGTGGTCATCCTTCAGTGACACAGACGGCCATCAATCATCCTTCAGTGGCAATCGATCAACATTCACTGGCACAGGTCAGCCCCGGCCCCCGTGCCCGACCGCCAGCCCCTCGATGAGCACGCCGCCGCTTCCGCCCGCGCCTACGCGGCCGACCAGCGCGCGCGAGTCGACGTCCCCGCCTCGGTGCTGGAAGACATCGCCGCCCACGGCTACCCGTCACCGCAGACGGGAGCGCTGTGGGAGGAAGCCCGCAGCGCCCACCTGGACCGACTCGCCGGTGAACAGCCCCGTGTCGCCTGACCACGCCCCACGCCGCTCCCAGGTCGTCCTGGTGGAGCCGCACTGAGCCAACTGGCGAAGCTCCACGGCGCGCGAGACACCCGGTGGACCGCGCGATCGTCGCGATCGGCGTCAATCCCGAGCTGGGCACCCTGCTGCGCGACTACGTCGACGACATCGACGGGGTCCGCGTTCCTCTACTACGTCACGGCCCTTCGACCGACTGTGCGCAGCACGGTCACGTAGCAGACGACGCGGACCTGCTCGATGTCGTCGGCGTACTCGCGCAACTGGGGGCCGGTGGCGTCCGGTTGGCCGGGGAGCATGGCTCCGATGCCGGGGTCCACGGAGATGGCGACCACGGCGCGGTCCAGCGCGTGCACGGCTGATTCCGTGGTGATGGCTTCGAACTGCTTGGCAGCGGTGTCGGAGAACGTGATCCGGGCGCGGCGTGGCATGAGGCGACGGCCGGGCATTGCGCGACGAGGCGGGCGAGGTGCGCCTCGCGGATTTCTCTTCAGGGGGTGCAGTCCTCGGGAGCGGGCAGGCCGTTCTCCGCGATGTCCTCCAGGACGGCGGCGAGGCGTTCGGCGTTGGCCCGGGTACGCGCGGCGTAGGCGCGGACCGCGTCGGCCGCCGCGGGCTCCATGCGCTGCCGATCCGTGGTGGCCGGCTGTTCGTCCATGGATGCCTCCCCGGGGGCGTGCGGTGTCACGGTAGCGGCGCACCCGGAACACGGGAGCCGTTCGAGCCGCGCGGGCGTCAGGCGCCCGAACGTGTCACGCGGGGCGGCGGATGCCCAGCGTGCGCTCGAAGACGACGGCGAGGGTGCCGATGAGCCGCTTCTCGTCGGCGCGGGTCATCGGCGTGGTGGAGAACTCGTACCCGGTGCGCCACAGCATCGCGAAGAGGACGTGCGCGAGGTCCTCGGGGCGGGGCGGCGGCGGGGCGAAGTGCCCGGCGCGCTGGCCGCGTTCGACGGAGGCCACGATTCCGGCCAGCAGGTCGTCCGTGATGCCGGTCCAAAAGCCGTTCAGAGCCGGATCGCTCTCGGCATGCAGCGACATCGCCCGCAGGACGGGCCCCTGGGTGCGCCATCGGTTCAGGTAACCGGCGATCGCCTTGCGCAGGTCCGGGACGCTGCCGTCGGACTTGGTGTGGAATCCCGCGACGGTGGTCCGGATCTCGTCGGTGATGCGCTCGGCAAGCGCGAGCATCACCGCGTCCTTGGAGTCGAAGTAGAAGTAGAACTGCGAGCGGGAGATTCCCGCACCCCGGGTGAGGTCCTCCACGCTGATCGCCGCCAGCGCTTTCTCGGTCAGCAGGGTGTAAGCGGTGTCCAGGAGGGCGGCTTCCTTGAGGTCGCCCTTGCTGGGGCCGCGTCTGCGGCCGGTGCGCCCGGCGGGACCGCTCGGTGTGGGGGTCATCGGCGGCTGCCTCTTCGTTCTGGAAGGTGTGCCGGTTCGAGCCGACACGGCGTCGTGATTCTAGCCGGGCGGGTGCCGATGTACAGGTGACGAAATGGGGCCGTTGCTCTGTCCGATCCGCCGGGTGAACCACCTCCGCGTCCGAGACCGAGCCGACATCTCGTTGAAAAATTCCCGACACACTGTTGAGAAGTAACCGGCGGTAAGTCTACGGTTCGGCCATCGCTCCATGCCCGCCCCGTTCGCGATGGGAGAGCCGCCCATGCCCCTCAAGTCCCCTGCACGACAACGGAGTCGTGACGGCCGCCGCACTGCGCCACCTCCTACCCGTGCCGCTCCTGGACGGGACTTCGTTCGCCGCGGCGTCCGGATCCTCCTCGTGGCCGCCGCCGTGTCCGCTTCCTGCCTGACCGGGCCGGCCTCCCCCGCCGCCCATGCGGACGACACGTCCCGCCAGCCCGTGATGAGTACGTCACTGGGGACTGCGGCGGGCAGCCTCGCCAACGCCACCGACGACAGCACAACGTCCGCCTGGACGAGTGACCGGGCGCCCACCACCGACGACTGGATCAAGGTCGACCGGGGCGCCGTACTGCCCCTGCCGACCGTGGCACTGTCGATGACCAGTCTGTTCCACGGTTCGGCACGCATCTCCAGCGGCATCGTGGAGGTGTCCAAGGACAACGCGACCTGGACCGAAGTCGGTTCGTTCGCCGACAGCAACGAGGTGCGGCTGACCGTGCCGGCCGGCACCGCGGCCCGCTGGGTGAGGGTGCGGCCGGCCGTGAATCAGACGCACCCGCTCGTCCTGCGGGACTTCCTCGGCATCGTCCCGCAACCCGGTCAACCCGCCTCAGGGCCGGGCGGATCCGACTACACCCACGATTTCCGCGTCACGAGCGGCGGCAGCGGGTCGAACGGCTGGTACGTGTTCGAGCCGACCGGCCCCACCCCCGCTTCCGCACCGGTCACGGTCATCACCCATGGCTACGGCGACTACTCCGGCTACAAGATGCACGAGGCGCTGATCAAGCACACGGTCCGCAAGGGCAGCATCGTCATCTACCCCCGCTGGCAGACCTCCCTGATCACCCCGTGCGCCGGTCCGCTGGACGCCACCCCGTGCCGCAACGCGGCACTCGCGGGGATCCGCGGCGCTCTCGACTACCTGAAGGCGGATCCCTCCCGGGTGCAGCCCGAACTCGACAAGGCCACCTACTTCGGGCACTCCTTCGGCGGGATCATCACCGCCAACCTCGTCAACCGCTGGCAGTCCCTGGGCCTGCCCAAACCGCGCGCCGTGTTCCTGGACGAGCCCACCGACGCCGGCGGCGGCACCGAGCCCACCCTGGACGCCTCCCTCACCGGCATACCGGCGACCACCAAATTCGTGTGCTTCCTCGGCCAGGACGGCGTCATCAGCGAATCCGGCAAGGCCGGCGCCAGCTGCAACACGATCTTCCCGCTGCTGACCCAGATCCCCGCCCAGAACAAGAACCTCGTCCTGGCCTACACCGACAACCACGGCACCCCCGGACTCTCCAGCGCCCACGGCGTGAGCCAGGGAGGGCCCAACGCCGCCGTCGACGCCCTGGACTACAACCTCATCTGGCGTCAGTGGGACGCCCTGCGCCACGCCGCCCTCGACGGCACCGACACCGACATCGCCCTGGGCGACACCCCCGAACACCGCTTCCTGGGCTACTGGAGCGACGGCACACCGATCCGCGAGCCGAAGATCCAGAACACCGCGCCCATCGCCCCGTAAGCCACCGCCTCGGGCTCAACTCCCGTTCCTCAGCTGCCTGCCACGCCCACTCCCCCGCCCCGAAGGGACTCCGCCATGCCCACGCCCGCCACACCCGAGAACGCTCCGGGCCGACCGACCGGTCCGAACCGGCGCACCCTGCTGGGCGCCGCCGCCTCGGCCGGCGCCGCGCTCGCCCTCACCACCCCTGCGGCCACCGCCTCCGCCGCTTCACGCACGAACGCGTCGGCCTGGCCGCAGCAGACGCTGAGCGGCTCGGCGACCCGCGAGGTGGCACCGGACCAGTTCATGCCGCTGAGCCAGATGCACACCTGGCAGGAAGCCATCGACGCCATCGGCCTGCGCGCCACCGGCACCCGCTCCCACCACGCCTACATCGACGACCTCGCCGCCCGCATGGAACGGGTCGGCATCCGCAACGTGACCACCGATCCCGTCCCCCTCAACCGCTGGCAGCCCTCCGCCTGGCAACTCGACGTGACCGGCGGCCAGAACGCCGGACCGGTGAACGTCTCCTGGTACGTGCCCTACTCCGGCAACACCGGCCCTCAGGGCATCACCGCACCGCTGTCGCTGAAACCCGTCAAGGGGGCGATCGGCCTGGTCACCGTCAAACCGCCGTCGCTGCCCTACGGACTCATCGACCTCATCAACTGGGACGCCCCCTCCAGCCCAAACATCCCTCCGGCTACAACCCGTTCGCCACCTACGACCGCACCTGGTTCGCCGGCAGCAGCCTCGTCACAGAACTCGACCAACACAAGAAAGCCGGCGCCGCCGGCGTCATCGTCATCCTCGACCTGCCCGCCGAGGCCGCCGAAGGCCAGTACCTGCCCTACGACGGCATCATCCGCGACCTGCCCTCCCTCATCGTCGACCGCGACACCGGTGCCACCCTCACCAAAGCCGCCAAGGACGGCGCCACCGTCCGACTGCGCCTGGAAGCAGACGTCCAGGAGATCACCACGCCCAACCTGTACGGCATCATCCCGGGCGCCTCCGACGAACTCGTGATGATCCAGTCCCACACCGACGGCACCAACGGCCTGGAGGAGAACGGCACCGAAGCCATCCTCTCCATGGCCCACTACCTCGCCCGCATCCCCCGCAACGAACTTCCCCGCTCGATCCTCATCGTCATGAGCACCGGCCACATGTCCGGCCACGCCATGGGCACCGAAGCCTTCCTGCGCAAACACACCGACGACCTCGTCGCCCGCACCGCCGCCGCCATGAGCCTCGAACACCTCGGCGCCCGCCCCTGGCTCCCCGACAAGAACGGCACCTACCGCCTCGGCCCCGGCTACGAGACCGGCCTGTGCTTCGCGTCCCCGCACAAGGAAATGATCAAAGTCGCGCGCACCGCCCAGGAACGCTCACAGGTCGACGGCAACCGCGTCCTGCGCCCCTTCATGCCCGACACCATCAGCGGCGAATCCCCCAACGGCTTCTGGTGGCCCGGCGACGGCGAAGGACTGTGGCGCGTCTCCGCCCTGCCCTCCATGCAGTACATCAGCGGCCCCGCCTACCTCCTCAGCTCCGGCAAGCCCGTCATGGACTTCATCGACACCGCCGCCGTCCGCCGCCAGGCCATCGCCTTCACCGACGCCGCACTCGACCTCACCCGCATCCCCCGCGCCCAACTCAACAAGCGCCGCTGGGACGACCCCGGCTCTCTCCCGCACCTGCCCATCTGACCACCCCCACAGACCAGCTGTCGTATCCTCACCCGGACCATGACCTGCCGCCCGTCGACCGGCACATCCCGCACCGTCCGGGTGTGATACCCGTAAACCCTTTTCATCGCGATCCCGCAGACCGGAACGTCCCGGGGCCGGGCCGAAACCCAAACTATCTCGCCACCATCCGCCACATCCTCGACGATCAACGGCGACAAGCCCGAAAACGCTTTCCCTGCAGCCCGTTGGCATCATGCACACTCAATGATCGCCGGCGAGAACGCACCGCCACCACCAACTACGGAACAGACCCGAACGATTTACAGCCCCTGCGGAACCGCCTCCCGGCGATAGCAGTCGGCTCGGGGAGGATGGGGCCATGTTGAACCAACCCGTGCTGGTCTACGACGGTGACTGCGCCTTCTGCACGACCTCGGTGAACTTCGTGACCCGACGGCTTCGTCCGAACTGCGCTGTCACGGCATGGCAGTTCGCGGACCTCGCCTCCCTCGGGGTCACTCAACCACGCGCCGAGCGCGAGGTGTTGTGGATCTCGCCGCAGGGCACTGTGCACGGCGGCGCCCAGGCCGTCGCCAAACTGCTGCTGCGCAGCGGCGGGTCCTGGGCGTGGCTGGGCGGTCTGCTCGAACTGCCCCCGGCGCGCTGGTTCGCGCACGGTATCTACCGGCTCGTCGCCACCAACCGAGCTCGGCTGCCCGGGGGTTCACCTGCCTGCGCACTGCCGGCCGACCGCGGGCCCGGTGCGCGTACACCCCAGGGGCGCTGAGGAGGACAGGGACGCCTCCGGGTGGCGTCCCTCTCGGGAGCACCCTAGTGACGACCGTGTACCGGTGGGACGGCGTGACCGCCCTGCTTCGGTACCGCGCCCCGCTGCCGGACCTCCGGCGCTCCCGGAGACCCGACGGGGGCGGCCGAGGGTGGCTATGGCGGGTGGTCGTCCGGCAGCAGATTCTCCCCACCCGGGCGAAGAGGAATGTGCCTACACGGCATCACGCCTCGGCGTTCAGTCCTTCATGGCGCGGGGCCCTGGCTCGCGGGCGAGGGGGCTGCGACGGGCTCGATTCTCCCCGCGGGAATTTTGCTGGTACTTCAGGGCTGAAATGGGTGCCACTGCACCCCGTGAAGACGGGGGCGGTTCCCGGGCCAGCCACGGCCGACCCACCGAGCCCCGACCAGGGGCGGTACCGCCTGCCTCGAACCTGTCGGAGATGTTCAGCCTCGTCGAGACGGGCAGCGTCGTGTTTTCGCGCCCCCTCGGTTGCCCGGCGATATACGCGACCAGACATCGCTACCGCCCTGTCGGCGACGCCCCGAACTCCACCCTGGCCATCGCCTGGCCCCAGGACGCGCGCTCACCGGCCGTCGCCGCCTTCGTCCGCGCCGCCTGCGCCGTCGCCTGCGCCCAGCGCACACAAGAGGAACCCCTCAGACAGACCACCACCGAGCCCCACGGCTGCGACACGGAAGCTGGACAGCTGAAGATCTCGGACTCCGTACCGGTCGGGGCCCCTCGGCCACCGGCCCGCCGCAGGACGGGAACCTGCGGCGGCCCTGTCGGCGCCTACGTCGCGTGGGTCAGGGGTCAGTCGTGGGGCGGCCGGCGCGTCCCCTGCATCACCGCATTGAGCGCCGAGGAAGTCCGGCAGCCCCAGATCCCTCGCCGCCCCGGAGCACGCCGGTGGGATATCGGATACCGCGACGAGGTGCCCGCTGTCGACCGGCAGCGCGAGGCGTTGTGGGAGAGCGCGGGATCGCGCCTGGGCAGGGTGAGCCGCAGTGTCGCCGGAATCCTGTTCGACCCCAGGACCCTTCAACCCTTCCCCAGCCCGCACGCCAACGACAGGCAACGCCCACTTCGTGCCCGTCGACGACGAGGCGATCCGGACTGGCCAACAGGCCGTGAACCGATCCCAGGCCAAGACCCGCGCCCTCGTCGAACAAGCCTCGGCAATCCTCAAGTCCTGGCGGCTACTCCGCACACTTCGCTGCTCGACCACCCGCATCACGGGCCTCGCCCAGGCCGTGCACACCCTGCATCACGGCAGCTCAACCGTAGATTGAAAAAGCCTCACGGTCTGATCTTGGGGTCAGACCTGTTGGATCAGCATCACGGTGGCAAACGCCAGAAAAATCACCCCTGTCACCCGTTGCATGGCGTATCCCTTACTGGTGGGCTCGGTCCCTTCAGGATTTTTGACCCAACCACGCTGCATGCGACTGTTCAACCGCCACAACAACTGGGGGCGTATGACCTGGACCAACCCCATGACAAGAAACAGGCACAGGAATACGATCACCATTTCGACTCCTTGCTATCAGAAGCAGCACACACCATCAAACTTAATCGGCACCAACCGGGGGACCTGACGCTTCTTCAGTAAAACAACGGGTCACACGGAGCACCCGCCGCATCGCTTTATTCTTCATACGGACCACGGAAAGGGGGTATTCCATTCCCGTGTGATGCGTCGCCTGCCGG
Source organism: Streptomyces sp. NPDC008150 (assembly GCF_042956945.1). Lineage (NCBI taxonomy): Bacteria > Bacillati > Actinomycetota > Actinomycetes > Kitasatosporales > Streptomycetaceae > Streptomyces > Streptomyces sp. NPDC008150. Next base: position 50,176 of record NZ_JBIBHJ010000011.1, read on the forward strand.
GAGGTTCCGAGTGGTCGACCGTGGAGATTCGTCGCCTGCCGCGTTGACTAATAGCGATCGCAGTTACAACGGCCATGATCGTCAGCAGAAATTATATGAACGCCGTCGTGGCCCACGCAGCAGAATGCGACCGCGCTAAAACACCGGACAATAGTCGGAGCCCCCTAGCTTCTTCTCTTGTTACGGAAAGCGAGCCATACAGAAACGCAGACAACGTCGCATACTCCTGCAACCAGCAGAAGTGGGTAAGCCGCCCCCCAACCGGCCTTGATACCGAGAAAAGCGGCAAGCGCATAGCAAATCATCGACGACGCAACCACGGTCCATGCGTTCCTTTTTATGGCCGCTTGGCTGCCGTAGGCCCGTGCAAAAAATCGTGACACGTCCCCCACCTCTTCCAACTGGTGTAGTCGGCACCTGCCGGCGGAGGCCTGCAGTGCCCACTCGACTCCGTCTCGCTGAACCTTCTGAGCCCGCATACCCGGCCCCGACAGCTTTATTGGCCAAGTAGCTCTACATTCAGGGCGGTTGATGACCTACGGCACCGCCCAGTCACAAGGGAGGGTCGGCGCCCATCGCAAGGCTGTCCCGGCTAACCGGCCGCACGCTCCGTTCCCGGTGGTAGGCACTTGCGACCGCCGGTTGCGCCTTCCAACCCGTCGCCTCGACCTGGGACAACCCTGGGCCACATCGGCCAGGACCGTGGGCGGCTCCCCCAGGGGCTCAGCGTGAGTGCGGCTGCTGGTTCCCAACCTTTCCGACGCGTGCCCGAATCCTCGTTGCGACGAGAACGACACCGACGTAAACGACGGCCAGCACTAGGCAAATCCATCCTTGAGTGATGCCATTCACCAACATCATGACCCCTGCCACACAGGTGACGATCGAGAACATCACGGTGAGGACTGCATTGCGGCGGATCGCAGACTCCGACCCGTAAGCTGCCTTCCCGAACCTGCCCATACTTCTTGCCTCCCCTATGCCGACCCGACACCCGGATCAACAGGAAACCCATCGCCGGGACAGCAGGGACTGGATTTTCAACGCGGCCCCGCACCCTGCGAAAATTACCCCCACAACGCCAGGGGCCGGGTCACCACTGCGGCCCGGGCGAGCAAACCCCAAACCCTACGACGGTGAAAACGGCAGAGAAAACAAGCGTCCTCTTGAGCGCGACGCCTACCAGCAGATTTCCCATTTCGCTGACCACTGGCACCCCGCCTCGGTGGACAAACCGACGATGTGCACACCCGCACTTCGTACCCGTCCGTCAGAAATCAGATTCCCGGCCACGAACACCTCAGGTCCCCCGGAGGGGTTTCAGACCAGTACTGCTGCCCAGCCCGTCAGACGCCGACTCCGACATCACTGGCCACGCCTACGCCGCCAGAAATCCCGTGCGCTCCTGGACTGCGCCCAACCTTTCAGCATGACGAGCAACCCGGTGATCACTATGAGAAGCGCTCCGATGAACGCGTGCATCCTGCCTCCAGTGCCTCGATGCGTGCCCTCTGTTCGCACTCTCGTGCTCGCCTACCCGGACATGCCAGGTTCACCGACCAACTGGCTTTGCTGCTGCGGTAGTTGCTTGACGACGGCACTGTCGATCGCAGCAACTGCTCGTCGTCGCTCACGCTCACCAGGCCGGCAAGCGGCCTTCAGAATGCGCTCGTTGCTGATCCGCTCCACCCCGCGACCAGTCAGGCCTGCAACACGCCCGGGTGGCGGGTCGCGCAGGGCGTCGCCCGCTTCTCTCGGAGGAAGACCCACACCTGGGCGGGATCATCCACCGGCGCAGCCCGGTGCCCTCGGCCACCGGGCAGCCATGCATGTGGAGCACGAGGACCCTGTGTTCCCGCCCGTCGTACGGCAGCGTCTGCAACAGACCTCCCCGCGCCGGGACCGCGTTGCTCCTGTGCAGAGCCGGGTGGAGCCTGTGCGTCGACCGGCCGGACCACTGCGGCGGGGTCGTTGGCCCCGCGCGGGCCACCACCGACCCTCCTCGACCTTCACGGCATCATGGAGGTCCGACCGTGAAGGAGCGCCGCCCGTGCGACTGGTTTCGGACCCTGTGTTCGGTGAGGTGGATATCACTGCCTCGGCGGAGGAATTGGCCGGCCTGGCATACGCGGTGGCCGAGGGCGAGGGGTTCATCGGCTCCGTCCCAGCACAAGGCGGCGACGCCTTGGCAGGCATCGAAGCCAGAAAGACTTCCGGTCCCGGGGTGCGGATCGAACTCGACGCCTCGCGGCGGGTCCTGGTGATCAGCGGCGATCCCGGAGCCAGGGCCGTCCTCGCAGACAACCTGAAGGGCATCGCCGGCGCCGAGGCGGGCGCTCACATCCACATTGACTACTTCCCCGAGCACCCCTACCTCGTCGAAGGGTCAGTACCGATCGTGATCAACAGTCCCCACGGAGCCATACCGACCCGATGAGCCGACGTGTCGCGGACTCACGGCATGTGGAATCGGTATCGGTGACGCCGTTCAAGCCTCAATGACACCGGACAGCGTGCACGGGTCGAGAAGCGCGCACATGCGGCTGCACTTCCGAGCAGGGGCCACCGCCCGCAGCACGGGTTGCCGTCTATTGACGGGTCTCACTCACACCGGCTACGTCCTCCACGCCGGGATGCCGTCAGTACGGGACCGGTATACCTACGCTCCCTGCGCAGAGGTCAGGCAGAAGGTGCGCAGGGTGCCGACGCGCGCCGCACACGGGTGGTACCCAAAGGCAGCCTGTCAAAGGGACCGCGCCTCACAGAACCTCCACGCCGCCGGCAGCACGACACCGCCAAAGCCATCCCCGCAACCGCAGAGAGCAAGCGGCTGCGGGCGGCGCGCTGTTCGCGGCCGGGGACCATCCCCGTGTACGCGGGGAGCACCCCTAGCAATAGCCGTCCACCGTGGTGCCGGCCGGAGCGAGGTTGGGCCAGGGATGTCCGGCTCTGTCGGAGGCAGCGGACCGTAGGAGGTCGAGAAGAGTGCATCCCGGGTAGCCCCGGAAACTCGCGTAGGTGCCTCGGTAATAGCAGTTCCAGTAGCTCACGACCCGCCGTTGAGTGCGCGCGAAAAAGGCAGGGTTGTCCACGATGAACTGCCCGTAAGCGAGGTGGCCGCGGGTGCCGGGCGTGGCGAGATCACGGAGTTCGTCGCAGATGACAACCAGGATCTCGACAACGTACTCGCCAGCCAGTTGTACGACGAAGGGGACGACCCATGGGTCCGTGGAACCAACGACATTCTCCAGGTGACGCTGCCTGACCACCCCGTCGCAGTGTCTTGAGTAAAGGCAATGCAGAAGCTGCCGTTGGCGCGACGAAAGCGACGCCACCGCGTCGGTCGACGGCTCGTCGTTGTAGAGGCGCCCCGGGATCACAACCTGCTGGTCACCCACAGCGACCGAAAACGGGGCATGCGGACGGAGCCGAGAAGCAGGCATCACCGCCAGGACCGCTTCGGCATCGCTTGCAAGCTTGGCCGGGAACGCTGTGATCAACGGGTTGCTGCTGTCGGAATGCTGCTGCACGAGCCGAGCATAGGCGGATGCCCCGGCCGGGCACCCAGCATCAACGGCCCCACCATCCGCTCAACCCGGCGAACCTAGGAGGTCAGAGCACCCCGGTCCGTCTTCACAGGTCATCGGGTGATGGTTCACGGTGGGGTGCTACGTCACCATGAACTCTTCGGCCGGGAGGGGGAGTTACCCGCCCCGCCTATCCCCCGGGCCGTGACCGACCGTCCGCGTTGTGGAAGATCGACAGGTCGTCAATGGGACGGTCCACAGGATCAGGACCGGGGTTTCCAGGCGTGACCTGCCGAAACTTCACGGACCATCGAAGACGGTCCACACCCGCTTCCGTCGCCGTACGCCGACGGTCTGGTCACCCGGGCCCTCCAGTAGATCCAGACCTACGCGCCCAGGTCATCGCCGACAGGGCCCACAACTCCCGAGGCTCCCGCACCCACCTGCACAAACGCGGCAACGCCTGCACCATCCCGGAGAAGACTGACCAGCAACGACACCGCCACAACCACGGCCGTCGCGGCGACCGCCCACCGCCCAGCGCCCACCGGTCCTCGACCGGCGCATTTACCGCCGCCGAACCTACTCGGGCACTGACCTTCCAGGGGTGGGATCAAGGCTCAGGTAGCGGTGCCCGCCGGGGCGTTGCCGGTGTGCGGCGCGGTCGCGGTTCGGGGCAGGACCAAGTAGGTCAGGGCCAGGCCGCCGAGGCTGAGGACGGCCCCGGCCAGGCCGGTCCAGCGCAGCGCGCCGGCGGCGACGATGGCCCCGCCGAGGGCAGAGCCGGCGGCGGCGCCGAGGTTGAAGGCCCCGACGTTGGCCGCGACGGCCAAGGTCGGGGCGGAACCGGCATGGCGCAGGATCAGTCCCTGGAGCGGGGCAATGGTGGCGGTGGCCAGCAGGCCGAGGACCAGGACCGCAAGCACGGCGGTGGGCTGCCGGGCGGCGGCAAACGGCATGACTGCCAGCACGCCCGTCAGGCCGCCGAACACCCCGCGCACCGTGGCGGACATGGACCTGTCGGTCAGCTTGCCGGCGGCCAGGTTGCCCAGAAAGCTGCCGGCGCCGTAGGTGAACAGCAGGGCGGAGACGGCCGCCGGGGAGAAGCCGGCGACGCGAGTGAGCAGCGGCACGATGTAGGTGAAGACGACGGCGACGCCGGAGAAGCCGACCGCGGTGGTTGCGATGGCCAGGAGCACCGGTTTGCGGATCACCACGCGCAGCTCGTCGCGCACGGTGGTGGACGACGCCTGCTGCCTGGGCAGCACCAGCGCCAACAGCGCAACGGCGGCCAGGGCCAGCGCGGTCAGCACCGCGAACGGGGCCCGCCAGCCGGCCGCGTGTCCCAGCAGCGAGCCCAGCGGTACCCCGAGCAGGGTGGCGACGGTGAACCCGGAGGCCACAGTGGCGATCGCCGAGCCGGCCCTGTGCTCGGGCACCGCGCTGGTGGCCATCACCAGCGCCAACGCCAAGAACGCGGCGTGGCTGAGCGAGGAGACCACTCGCCCGGCCAGCAACATCGTGAACGAGGAGGCCAAAGCGCTGAGCGCGCTGCCCGCGGCGAACAGCAGCATCAGCCCGAGCGCCAGAGGCCTGCGGGGCAGCCGTGCGGTCAGCATGGTGACCGCGGGCCCGCCGATCACCACACCGAGCGCGTAGGCGGTCACCGCCTGCCCCGCGGTGCTCTGCGGTACCTGCAGATCCGCACCGACCTCGGGCAGCATGCCCGCAACCAGGTATTCCGACGTACCGACAACGAAGACGCTCGCGCACAAGACCGCGAGCAAAGCGGAGTTCTTACTCATGACGAGGAAGCTAGAGTCTCACATCGGTGTGAGAGTCAAGTGGCGTTGCCCGCCCGGGGCATCCACGAGGAGGACGACGTGCGGATCGGTGAGCTGTCCCGGAAGACCGACGTACACGAACGGCTGCTGCGCTACTACGAGGAACAGAACCTGCTCCACCCCGAGCGGCGGCCCAGCGGCTACCGCGAATACAGCGAGGCGGACGTGGGCACCGTGCGCCGTATCCGCAGCCTGCTCGCAGCCGGCCTGAACACCGCCACCATCGCCACGATCCTGCCGTGCCTGCGTGACGAGGGCGAATATCTGGTGCCGACCTGCTCCGACCTCCTCGCCGACCTCACCAGGGAACGGGAGCGGATCACCAAGGCCATCACCGACTTGCAGACCTCCCGCGCCGCACTCGACAAAGTCATCGCCGCAGCACCCGTCGATGTGGCAGACCGTGTGACAAGCAGCGCAAGAGCCCACATCACAACGGCATGACGCCCACCGATCCCGAGCAGCACTGCCGCCGTCACCAATGTCGTGTCCCCCAACAGCTGTTGGGGGACACGACATTGGTGACGGACGAACCGGACCCTGCACGGTCTGCGCGCTCGCGGGCGTCGAGCGCTTCACAGCTGGACCATCCCCGCAGGTGCAGGGAGCAGACTGGTTGACCTGCGACACAGCAGGTCAGGCGGCAACCAGTGAGGCGTGGATCCGGCTGACGGCACGCAGGATCTCGTCCCGGTTCTTCGCCCTCTTGATCCATGCCGGAAGACGGGCCACCAAGGTCATCTTCTGTCCAGTGTCGTACCAGGGCGCTCTTTCCCGCAGGGATGCCTGGACGAAACGACGGATCAAGTCGAGATGTTCGAGGTTGTACGCCCACAACCACCCGTGCCGGGTCTCGACTTGGAGGCACAGCGGCATACCGAAGTACGGATCCGTCGCTGGTCGAGCTGTGCCGGCGGAGAGCGCGACACGACGGCCGCTCCACGCCCGCGACAGCCCGCAACCATGACAGACCAGGCGCCGAGGCCTGAAGAGAATCCGCCCCCCAGGATTGGCGTCCTCGGGCGCCGGAACGACACGGGCGGCATCCCCACAACCGGGGCACCGCACCATGATCAAGGTGATGAAGTCGTACTCGGTGCTGCGCGGGTCCCGGAACCGAGCAGAGAACGTGGCCATGCGGTGAGTATGCAACTGCCTTGCCGAACACTGCCCCACCACCGCCCTCTACAAGTCAGCCCCGTTACGCCACGGTCCGCGGCGTCGGACCGGGCACGCGGCGGGCGGGACCGACGTCTACGCGGGCCGCGGAGTCGAGGTGCAGGACATCCTCGGGTGCAAGGCCACTCCGGACGCTCGTGTGGGTGAGGACCGGTAGCGGCGCCTGTCGCGCGGTCTGCGGCGTGATCAGGTAGTCAGGAAGGGTGAACAGAGACGCGACCGACCCCTTTGTGCACGTCCGGGGCGCCAATGAGAACAACCTGCGGAACATCGATGTCGACGTTCCGCGGGACGCGATGGTCGCCTTCACCGGCGTCTCCGGTTCCGGCAAGTCCTCGCTCGCGTTCGGCACGCTCTACGCGGAGGCGCAACGGCGCTACTTCGAGTCTGTGGCACCGTACGCCCGAAGGCTGTTGCAACAGGTCGGTGCACCGCACGTGCAGGAGATCACCGGGCTGCCACCGGCCGTGGCCCTGCAGCAACGCCGTGGGTCGCCCAGCTCGCGCTCGACGGTCGGCACCATCACCACGCTCTCCAATCTGCTGCGCATGCTGTACGCCCGCGCCGGCACCTATCCGCCCCGTGCCGCCCGACTGGAGGCCGAGTCGTTCTCGCCCAACACCGCGGCCGGTGCCTGTCCGGAGTGCCACGGCCTGGGTGTCGTGCACGACGTCGCCGAGGACCTCCTCGTCCCGGACCCCTCGCTGAGCATCCGCGAGGGGGCGATCGCCGCCTGGCCGGGCGCGTGGCAGGGCGCCAACCTGCGCAGTGTCGTGAGCGGCCTGGGGATCGACATCGACCGGCCGTGGCGCAGGCTCAGGAAGAAGGACCGGGACTGGCTGCTGTACACGGACGAGCAGCCCTCCGTGTACGTCGAGCCGGAGGAGGACCGCGTCGACTACGGCTACCAGGGCAAGTTCTGGAGCGCCCGCAAGCACGTCATGCACGTCCTCGCCGACTCCAAGAGCGAGAAGATGCGCGAACGGGCGCTCAGGTTCGTCAGGAGTGTGCCCTGCCCGGAGTGTGACGGCAGCGGGCTGCGGCCCGAGGCGCTCGCCGTGACCTTCGCCGGACGCTCCATCGCCGAAATCAACGCGATGCCGCTCACCGAGGTCGTGGCGCTGCTGCGGCCCGTCGCGGGGCGGTCCGGGGCAGATGCCACCACGCCGACGGCCCGATCCGGGGAGACGACGGAGGTCGCGGTCAGGATCTGCGGCGATCTGGTCGCGCGGGTCGACGTCCTGCTCGACCTGGGCCTCGGATATCTCAGTCTCGGGCGTCGCTCGACGACCCTGTCGCCGGGCGAGGCGCAGCGCCTGCGGATCGCCACCCAACTGCGCTCGGGGCTGTTCGGCGTCGTCTACGTCCTCGACGAACCCTCCGCGGGCCTGCACCCGGCTGACGCGGAACCGCTGATGGACGTGCTGGACCGCCTCAAGGCGGCGGGCAACTCGCTGTTCGTCGTGGAGCACGACATGAACGTCGTACGGCGGGCCGACTGGGTGGTGGACATCGGCCCCGGCGCGGGCGAGGGCGGCGGGTGCGTGCTGTACAGCGGCCCGGTCGCCGGTCTGGAGCGGGTGGGCGAGTCGGCCACGAGCGAGTACTTGTTCGGGCGCGCCGAGCCTCTCGATCACCGCCCGCGCACACCGCACGGCTGGCTGCACCTGAGCGGCGTGTCCCGCCACAATCTGCGGGACGTGTCCGTCGACGTACCGCTGTGCGTCCTGACGGCGGTGACCGGCGTGTCAGGTTCCGGAAAGTCGACGCTGGTGACGCAGGTGCTCGCCGAGGTCGTCCGCGTCCACCTCGGACTCGCGCCAGAGGAGCCCGACGAGGCGCAGCTGGAGGTCGACGTCCAAAACGCCTCAGGAGCCGAGTCGTTCGACCGGCTGGTCCGGGTCGACCAGCGGCCCATCGGCCGAACTCCCCGGTCCAACCTGGCCACGTACACGGGGATGTTCGACGCGGTGCGCAAGCTGTACGCGGCGACGGACGAGGCCAGGGCGCGGGGCTACTCGGCCGGGCGGTTCTCCTTCAACGTGCCCGAAGGACGCTGCGAGACCTGCCAGGGCGAAGGATTCGTCGCGGTGGAACTGCTCTTCCTGCCCGGCACCTACGCGCCGTGCCCAACCTGCCGGGGTGCCCGGTACAACGCCGAAACGCTGGAAGTCACCTACCGCGGCAAGAACATCGCGGACGTGCTGGGGCTGTCCGTCGACGCCGCCGCCGAGTTCCTGTCCGGCGTCCCGGCCGCCTCCCGCAGTCTGGAGTCGTTGCGCGAGGTGGGACTGGGGTACCTGCGGCTGGGGCAGCCCGCGACGGAACTCAGCGGTGGTGAGGCGCAACGCATCAAGCTGGCCACCGAACTACAGCGGGCACGCCGCGGCCACGCGCTCTACCTGCTCGACGAGCCGACGTCGGGGCTGCACCCCTCGGACGTCGCGCTGCTGCTGCGGCAGTTGCACCGGCTTGTCGACGCGGGCAACACGGTCGTCGTCGTCGAGCACGACCTGGACACGATCGCCACCGCCGACTGGGTCATCGACCTCGGGCCCGGCGGCGGCGACGCGGGCGGCCGGGTGGTGGCCACGGGCCCGCCGGCCAAGGTGGCGAGGGCTCGCCGCAGCGCCACCGCGCCCTACCTCGCGGCCCGGCTCGCGGGCTCCTGACGACGGTGACGACGGTGCACGGGGGCCGAGCACAGGCCGGCCGAGTTCCGGAGCGCATGGTCGCGCGCATCCACGCCGGCCAGGGAGTCGACGGCGCAACGCCGGGCTTGGGCAACGCTGAGGCCGTCCGGCAGAGCAAACGGGCCTTCGGGGCCTCCGGCTTCCGACGGTCGACGACCGACCGGTGCCGTCACTGTTGGCCCCGGCCCCGGGTTTCCGCCGATGTCCGCCACGAGTGCCCGTGCAAGGGTGCCGTGTCCGCACGGTAGGTTACCCGCGTGCGACCCCCCAGCCCAGGCATCTCCCCAGGCCCCCATGGGCAGTCTGCGGTAATGACCTGTGCCCAGAGCATCACCACATGTCGGCGAGGGAAGAAGCGTGGGAGCAAGTCACCCAGCACGCGCGCACAGTCCGCGGCGGCTGACGATCACCCGCCGCGAGGAGGGCGGCGTCCTCGTCCTCGCGGTAGGCGGTGAGATCGACGAGGACACCGGCACCCAGTTCCGCCAAGAACTCCTCCCGGACGGCGGCCGGCCCGCGCCGTACACCGTCGTCGACCTCACCCGGGTCACGTTCATGGACTCCACCGGCATCAACGTGCTCATCACAGCCCACCACGCCCTCCCGGACGGCGGCTGGCTGCGCCTGGCCGGCGCCACCGGGATCGTCTGGCGCGTCATCGAACTCGTCAGCCTCCACCAGGCCATCCCCTGCTTCCCCACCGTGCAGCAAGCCCTCCACGCCTGAACCGCGATCCGGCCGATGACGGGGGCCGGAGTTCCGGGGAGTGACGGCCCCCGCCCCTTCCTGTCGACGATCCCGGCAGCCGTCCCGTGCGGGCACGTCCTCGACGGTACGAGCGGGCGAAGGCTGACAGGCCCGGTTCGGCGGTCTGGGCTTTCCTGCTGGTGAGCGAGTGCGGGTCCGCCGCGCTTCGGGCAGGGACGGGTGATGTGCCGTGGACGTACGGCAGGACGCCGCGGCTTGGGCACGTGTCCTCGGGGTGGCGCGTGCCGCCGACCGCCCAGTGGCGCTGCCGTCCGCCGTGACAGCGTGAGCGGGGGACGTGGGTACGGACGGGTTGGGAGTCAGCCCGATCACCTCGGGTCAGGTCAGGACCGTCGCGTACGCATCCGACGAACGCAGTTACCAGCTTGAGGACGCCCAACTGGTGGCAGGGGAAGGGCCGTACACCGAGGCCACGGCTGAACTCGGCATCCGCCGTGTCACGGCTGTTCCCATGCCGGTCGGCACCAACATCCCGGTCGGCGGCGGGGACATCCACCACACCTCCCCCATCTCCTTCAGCCCAGCGAGCCGCGCCAGGCTCCAGGCATACAGCCGCATCCCCGCCCTCCTGACTCTGGACGGCCCTGGCCCGCATGCGCGCCGTTGCGTTCAGCCACCAGCAATTCCTCAAGGACGCCGCCCGCGACATCCTCAGCGGACAGCTACGCCTGGTCGGGCTCTCGGCACCGTCACACGGCCGTCGCCGCCCGCCCCGGCTGTCGAGCGAGGTCAGTGGCCATGGCAGTCGTGGTCACGGCAGCGCGGTGTGGAGACTGGGTACTGTCGAGCGGCTCCTGCTACCCGGTTCGTTCGCGTCCGGCTTCAGCCGCCCCCCACCCGACTCCCGTGACACACGTCACTGGAACCCGCCAGACCGGTCGGACAGTACATCCACGTGACTCACTCAACCCATGCCCGTCTCCGCGAAGGTGACCCGGCCGCGCTCGCCGAAGCGTTCCAGGAGCACGCAGATGCCGTGTACCGCCATGCCCTGTGGTCCACGGGAAACTGGGCCACGGCCGAGGATGTCGTCTCCCTCACCTACTTGGAGGCGTGGCGCTCGCGCGAGCGGCTGCGCCCGGAGGAGACCGGCCGTCTGCGTCCGTGGCTGCTGGGCATCGCCACCAACGTCCTGCGCAACACGGCCCGTTCGGCCCGGCGACACCGCACAGCCCTGGCCCGGATGCCGCGCACGGGCAACGTCCCGGACTTCGCCGACGAGGTGACGGGGCGGCTGGCGGACGCCGAGCAACTGGCGGCGGCCAAGGCCGCACTGGAGGGGTTGCGGCGCACCGAGCGCGAGGTGTTCACCCTGTGCGTCTGGGGCGGGCTGGACTACGCAGCCGCCGCCGAGGCACTGGGCATACCGGTCGGCACCGTGCGCTCCCGGCTGTCCCGCGCCCGCGCCAAGCTGCGCGACTCCGCCGGGCGCCCGCCCACCCGGCGCGACGACACGCAGAGTGCGCCCGGCCGGGAACTCCCGGGCGGCAGCGGACAGATACAGCGCGTAGACAGCACGCCGGCTCGAACCACTCAGGAGAACCTCGCATGAACGCCCTGTTCCGGAACCGCTCCGGTGCCGCCACCCCATCCTCCCGTCCGGCCGGCCCGTCCAACGAGGAGGGGAACCGGGAGTGGCAGGAGGCCCGCGACCGCATCGAGCTCGCCGCGCTGCGTGAGATGGTCCCGCCGCCGGCCGCCCCCGGGCTTTCGTCCGCCCGTAGCGCGGACCTTGAGGCACAGCTGATGTACGAGATCAACGGCACGGCCGCCCCGTCCGAGGCCGCGAAGCCCGGCTCCGCCGCCCGCCGTCCCGTCCCCTTCGGCTGGCTGACGCCCGTCCGGTCGATGTCCCTCGGGGCGGCCGCCGCCGTCGTCGCGGCGGCGGTGGCGGGCATCGCCCTCACCGGCAGCAGCGGTCAGACAGCCGTCGCCGCGCCCGCCCCGCTCAAGGTGGAGAACTCCCGGGCCACCGTGCCGCTCGCCACCGTCGCGAAGCGGGCCGCCGCCCTCGCCGACTCCCCCGGCGCCGCGCACCGCGGGACCCACATCCGGGAGTGGGCACTGGGGCTGTGGGACGACGGCAAGCACAAGCCGGAGGTGATGCCGGTGTACGAGACCCGCGATCGCTGGAACGCCGACGGCACCGGTGAGGTGGAGGTCTTCAAGGACGGCCGGGTCGTCGACCGCACGCACGAGCCGGCAGGGACATGGGAGAAGAACGCCGACTTCCGGAGCACACCCCCGACCACCGTCCGCGGCTTCGCCGACTACCTGGCGAAGTACGACCCCAACACCCGCGGCAGCGCCTACTGGACGGTGGACGCCGTGGAGGGGCTGCTGCGTGAATGGACACCCGGCCCCGCCCAGACTGCCGCGATCGACGGCCTGCTCGCCCAGCAGTCCGACCTGCGTGCCCTCGGTCCGGTCAAGGACCGTGCGGGGCGCGAAGGCCAGGCGTACGGCGTGAACTTCAAAGGGACGGTGCGGTGGACGATCATCCTCGACGAGCACACCGGGCGCATCCTGGGCACGGAGCTCTCCAGCATCAAGACCGACCCGAAGACGCAGCTGAAGCCCGGTGACGTCGAGCAGTACGACACCTACCTCGACTGAGGCCGCACGCCTGATCACAAGACGCCGACGCGCGACTACAGCGTCGGCTGACGGGCCGGGCCCGGCCGCCGGCCGACCACGGTCGCAAGGCAGCGCCCCTTCCCCGGTGTTCGAGCTGCCGGGAAAGGGGCGCCCCGCATCTCGCGGCGACATCACCCGAACCGCCGGTGAACGTATCCCAACGCGGGCCGCGCTGCCGGGCGTTGGGCACGAGACGTGGGGCGCGAGGCGTGGGGCGTCGGAGGCGACCGCGCGAGCCGCCGGGCGGTCGACCCGCTTTCCGGGCCGGTGCCGCCTGCCACTTGGTCTCGGCCCTTCACCGATGCGGGATGTCCACCCGGCACACGGGCCCGCACCTCGCGACCGGTCGGAAGGTCAGGCGGTCCGGCAGTCCGGCAGTCCGGCGGCACAGGCTTGTGCGTGCCTACGTGTTGTCGGCCTGCCGACAGACCGGTTCCACTTCGCTTGCACGCTTTCCGGCAGGCCGTGAATGGCGCGTCCGAGCCGCCTGTTGGTCTCCCCGGGGGCTCAGGACGGCCCGTCCGGCACGCCTTGCATCACTGAGCCGGTCTGTCGACCCCGAGCAGGCGGACGAGCAGAAACCTGGCTCCTCCCGGCGCTTTACTCAGTGCACCCGGCTGACCAGAAGGCTTCGCCTCGGCCTCGGTTGCCCTCCGGCGCACGCAGGCGGTCTGTGCTGGAATTCATGGGTCCGCCACCGGCCATCGATGTTCAGGTACAGGGCTTGCGCGGAGTAACTCCTGGCCTGTTAGGGCCTGTTCCGGACCGCGTCAGGCGGCCGGCCGCGCCTCCGCGTGCGCCTTGCTGGCGGAACTCCGACCTCGGTCGGGCGACGGAACTTGCCACTCCCTCCCCCGTGTTGTTGTCCATTCCTGCCCTTCTGGGACAAGTTGCTCCCCGCCACGCTGGTGGCCCAGGAGGGCACCCGCCGACGAGCGGGTGCCGGGGAGGACATGAGGAGGGGAACATGAGCACCACATCGCGCAGGGTCCTGGCGACGCTCGCCTCGGCCGCGATACTGGCCGCGAGCCCGGTCCTGGCGGGAGCCGCAACGGCGGCGTCCGGCCCGGCCGGGACGGCACAGCTCCAGCAACAGGTGAACGGCTACGTCGCGGCGCATCCGGGCACGCACCAGATCTCCGCGAACAAGGTGGCGATCCCCGGGGGCAGCGTGACGCTCGCCGCACCCGGCAACAGCGAGGCCTCCGCAGCACTGGCGTGCGCCAACGGACACCTGTGCATCCAGGACGGCACGGGCGACGTGTACGACTACTACTACTGCGGCTACTACAGCTTCGACGGCATCGGCGACGGCACGTTCAACAACAACCAGACGTCGGGCACCACTGCCAGGTTCTACAACTCGAACGGTTCCCTGCGGTGGTACAACACCGCGAAGGACACCGGAACCGCCTCGTGGACCCCGGTCTACTACATCCGGCCGTGCTGATCCCCCTCGCGACGTACCGGTAGCCGCGTCGCAGCTTCAGCACGTCGGCAACAGGGCCCTGCCACAGCCGTGTTGGGGCTCCCGCCAGGACCCGGCCGTCCGGAAGGGCGTCCACACTGCCCGCCGCGCCGCGTGACCGCGGCGGGCAGTGCTCGTCGATCGGGACCGGCGCAGCATGGCCTTCATCATGGAGAGCAACTACTGCGGAGAGGCCGCGACCTCGCCGTTCCCCTACGCCGGAGTTCAAGCGGGACGGCGTGCCGCCCGGCCATCTCCGGGACAATTCGTTCGGCGTTGAGCAACGGCTCGCGTACGGTGCCCCAGTCATCGAGGCGGAAGGCGGATTGCGGGCGTGGCACCCAAGAAAGTGACGCGGGATCAGTTGGCGGGTGCGGCGCGGGCCGCGCTGGGCGGCGGGCGACGACTGGAGGCGGTGGAGCGACTCGCGGGCGGCACCACGAAGGGCGTCTACCGGCTGACGATGGACGACGCCACGACGGCGATCGCCTACCTGTGGGAGGACTCCGAGAACTACTGGCCGATCACCGAGCACGATGGCGACCTCGCCGACCCGTTCTCGCGCGGCATCGGGCTCGACCTGTTCGAGGCCGCGCACGCGCAACTTGAGACATTGGGCCTGCGGGTCTTCAAGATCCACCTGGTCGACCGTGACCGCACCCACTACCCGGCCGACCTGGCAATCGTGGAGGACGTGCCCGGCGAGGACCTGATGGACCTCTGCAACCGCGACCCGCGCGCCGCGGAGCCGACCATGACGCGCCTTGCCGAAAGCCTGGCGATGATGCGCGCCCACAGGGCACCGTCCTTCGGCAAGGTGGCTCTGATCGACGCAGGCGGCACGTCACGTTCGGCCTCATGCGAGCAGGCAGCGCTCGCCTTCGCGCTGCGCTGCCTCGCCGAGGCGACCGCGCGCGACCACAGGATCGCCGACGCCCGCGATCAGTTGGAGGAGCGGCTGCGGCAGCTGACCGCGGCGGTGCGGCCACGCGCCGAGTACTCCGTCGTCCATGGCGAGCTGGGCCTGGACCACGTCATGGTCAACCGAGACGGCCGTCCCGTCATCATCGACATCGAGAACCTGCTGTACTTCGACGTCGAGTGGGAGCACGTGTTCCTACGTCTCCGCCATACCAACAGCCAGTATCGGCGGCTGGCGGTGGACGGCCTCGACGAGGACCGCCTTGCCCTCTACAAACTCACCCAGCATCTGTCGCTGACAGCCGGCCCGCTGCGTCTGCTCGACGGGGACTTCCCCAACCGGGAGTTCATGCGGGGGATCGCCGAGCATCACCTATCCGAGGCGCTGGCTCTCGTCCTGGCAGGTTGAAGACGGCCTATGCTGCGGAAATGATCAAGCCCATCGAACTTGTCATATTCGACTGCGACGGCGTGCTGGTCGACAGCGAACGCATAGCCGCTCGTATCCAGGTCGCCCTCGGAGCCGAGCTGGGTTGGCCGCTGACCGAGGCCGAGGTCGTGGACCGGTTCATCGGGCGCTCACACGCCGCCATCCACGAACAGGTCGCTGTTCAGCTCGGCCCGGACACTGCCGCGGTCTGGGCGGCGAGGTTCGAGCAGCTCCACCGGGAGGCCGTGGACGCCGAACTTGCCCCGGTGGACGGCTTGCCGGAAGCACTCGACGCGCTCACTCTGCCGACATGCGTCGCCTCCAGCGGCTCCCACGACAAGATGCGGCACACTCTGGGCCGCACCGGGCTCTACGAACGCTTCGCAGGCCGTATCCACAGCTCCACCGATGTCTCCCGCGGCAAGCCCGCCCCTGACCTGTTCCTGCACGCCGCCCAGCAGATGGGCGTCGATCCTGAAGCCTGCGTGGTCGTCGAAGACAGCCAACCCGGCGTCCACGCTGCCCGCGCCGCCGGCATGCGAGCCTTCGGCTATGCCGGCGGACTCACCCCGGCCGAACGCCTCGAAGGCCCCGACACCGTCGTCTTCTACGACATGCGCCGGCTACCGAACCTCATCGCCGAACGGCAGTCGGCTCTTCACCAGGCAGTGCCAGCCCACAGGTTGTGACAATCGCTCGCCGCCGTCACATGTCGCGCGCTGCGCCGATGCGGTCGCGAGCAGACCCGGCAGCGGTCGTTAGGCTCCCGCCCATGACCAGCGATCACGGATTCACCTGCTCGTGCTGTGGCGAGCACCATGCGCAGCTGCCGATGGGCTACGCCGCCACGGCCCCCTACATGTGGAACGAGAGCTTCGCGGACACGCCGGACAGTCTGCTCTCCTCGGACCAGTGTGTGATCCGGGAGCAGCACTACTTCGTCAAGGGCCTGATCGAGATACCGGTCGCCGGCAGCGAAGAAGTCTTCTCGTGGGCGGTCTGGGTCTCCCTGAGCCGGGACAACTTCTCCCGCGCCGCAGACCTCTGGGACAGTCCACAACGCGAAGCCGAAGAGCCCTACTTCGGGTGGCTGAGCACAGACCTCGCTCTGTACTCACCGAGCACCGTCAACCTGAAGACCCGCGTCCACACCAGGCAGGTCGGCCAACGCCCGTTCGTCGAGCTGGAGCCCACCGACCACCCGCTCGCCGTCGAACAGCACACCGGCATCACCATGGACCGCGTACGCGAGATCGCCGAAGGCGTCCTCCATCCCGCGAATTGACCAAGGCTCGCAACCTCTGGATGGGTTCTCCTGAACTATCGCCCAGCGGTGTCGGCCACTCGCGGCCCAGTCACCGGACCGACAACGTGCACGGAACCCGGCGCACAGCCGCGAACGCACCCCCTGCCTCGACCTCATCTGCCTGCTGACCACCGGGTCCTGCGGAGTCGGATGAGAGGCCGAGAACGGACGTGAACCCGCTTGTGCGACCACACCACGGCAAAGCGGGATGCACCGTCGATGTCGGTGACCCCGTCACCGGTCGACCTGCGTGATATCCCAGCCGGGAATGGGGCCGCACCGCGGTCGGGCTTCACCAACGCGGCGCCGCAGTCAGCCAGTTGGCCTGCCATTGCGCAGGAGGGCGCCTTGACCAGGCGACTTCGTGCAGGTCGATCACGGCGCGGGGCGGAGCGGGGCGGGACTGGGTGTTCGGCCTTGCAACGGGGGCCGCCGGGAAGGTCAGGCGTGCCCGGCCGCTCTCGTGGACGCCGTACCGGCCCGGGAGGGGTCGGGGCCGTGCCAGTCGACGCACAGTACCGTCGCGTCGTCCTTGGGCGGCAGCCCCTCGTAGGCACAGCTCACCGCGGCGACCAGGGTGCGCACGACCTCGCGCGGGTGTGCGGCGGCGGTGGCACGCAGGAGGGCCCGGAGGTCGACCGCCCGCGCGAGGCGGTCCTGCATCCCGTCGGTGTGGAACAGCAGACGGTCCCCCGGACGCAGGTCGATGTCCTGCACGCGGTACGGCACAGGCCCCTCGATGCCGAAGGGGAGGCTGACGGAGAGCGTGAGTTCCTCGACTTCACCGTCGCGCAGCCGCAGAGGCCAGGGGTGGCCGGCGTTGACGATCTGCGCACCGCTGCCGTCCAGGGCGACGCGCAGCAGTTGCCCGGTGGTGAAGGTGCGGCGGCCGTGGTCGACGAGGGCCCGGTGGATCTGGCGTGCCTGTTCGGTGAGGTCCGCACCGGAACGGCGGGCGCCCCGGGAGGCGTTGACGGCGAGCGTGGCGATGAGCGACGCGTCGACGTCGTGGCCCATGGCGTCGGTCACGGACACGTGCAGGGTGTCGGAGTCCACGCTGTAGTCGTACGTGTCACCCGCGATGTCGGAAGCGGGCACGAGGGCGCCGGCGAGGCTGAACTCCGCGGCCTCGCACGACGGCGCCGAGGGCAGCAACTGGCGCTGGATCTCGGCGGCCAGGCTGACCGAGGTGGTGCGGTTGCCCCAGTGGTAGAGGTCCGTGAAGCGGCGGTCGGTGACGATGATGTACGCCAGTGCGTGCGCGGCTTCCTCGACCTGCTCCAGCACGTCCGGGTCCACCTCGTCGAGGAACAGTTCCAGGACGCCGATCGTGTCGCCGCGGTTGGTCACCGGGGAGAGCACCCGCTGCCCCTGTTCACCGTGCGGCTCCTGCACCGGCTTCTGCGAACGCAGCACCTCGTCGTAGACGCTGCTGCCGAGAAGCGGCACCTGCTCGGCCCGTACTTCCTGCTCCCCGTCGTGCGCCGCCCGGGTATGGGGATCACCGTACGAGGCGGGGACCGAGGACGGCACCAGCTGCGGGGGCGGGACCGCGGTCACCGCCGTGTCGTTGACGCGCAGCAGCCGTCGGCCCACCACGTCGACGAACAGGAACGACACGTACTTGGCGCCGAACCGATCGCGCAGGTTGCGCGCCACCACGTCGAGAGAGTCCACGGGCGCGGCTTCCTCCGCCGCTGCCAGTACCTCAGCCAGTCCGATGCGCTCACGCTCCATGTCAGCTCCCTTCCTGCCGCTCCTCTTTCCCGCTGAGCGGGACAGTACGTATCCCCCGATGGCAGGAGGTCGGGACGCGGCGCGGAGTGAACGACGATCGCCCGTCCTGTGACCTGGGGATACGACCGGACCCGCGAGGGCGATCCCTCCGACGGACCCGCCGACGGGCCGCTCCTCACACCACCGGACGTATGTACCATTGTGGCGCTTCCTTCGCTTTGCCACGCCTTCGTCCGCATACGTCACCAGGCGCAAGATGCGAGGCGTCAGGTGGAACGGCGGAACGCGACGGGTCGGGCTGAGCGCCATGGAGGGCGGTGCGCACTGCGACTGGCAGTACCGCCAAAGTGGTCGCCGGATGGCAGGCACCGAGGCGCAAGCGGCCCCGGCCGGTCCCCCGGTCCCCCGGTCCCCGAAGGACTGGAGGCACCCAGAACGCCCAACTAGGCTGTTTCGGCTACGAGTTCGTCAGTCCCACCGCAGGGGAGTCCCACTCGACTCGCTGCGACGCGAGCCGGGAAGACACCTCGAGACACAGCGTCTGCGACGGGGGCCTGCGGGCGCCGCTGCCCGGCGTGACGCGACGCGGCTCCGTGGCAGGACGGCGAGATGGATGACGGCGAGGTCGCCGCGTTCATGCCGCCTTGTCGTGGAGGTCGAGGGTCCAGGTCTGGCCCACGAGGTGGTGACCGAATCCGTGGTGGGGCCTCTCGTCGGTGAGGACGAACCCGAAGTGTTCGTAGATCCTGCGGGCGGACACGAGGTTGTCGGTGGTCCACAGGGTCACCGACCGGTAGCCGGCTTCGCGAGCGAAGGCGAGTGCCTGTTCGACAAGGCGGGTGCCCAGGCCGAGTCCCCGGGCCGCCGAGGTGACAAGCAGCACACGCAACTTGGCCACATCCGGCTCTTCACCGGCGACCAGGAACACAGATCCCGCACGTTCGCCCTCGACCTCGGCGACCCACGCCGCCTCCGCGACCGGGGAGTGCTTCACGGCATAGTCGCCGACGATCTTGGCCACCAGGGCCTCGAAGTCGGTGTTGAAGCCGAACTGCCGGCTGTACGTCTCGCCGTGGGCCATCACCACCCAGCCCAGGTCGCCAGGACGGTCGGCGCGGCGGATGACGGTCCGCCGCTGGGATGCTTCCTTCGGCACTGCGCACTCTCCGAACTCACTGGTCACCCACCGCTACTGACACGGTCGTGTCAGTCGGTCTAGGCTAGATCCATGCCCTCGAAGTCCGCAAACCCGTCCGCGCGCCAGACGCAGCTGCTCGAAGCCGCATACGAGTACGCCCTCGCTCACGGGCTGGCCGATCTGTCACTGCGTCCCCTGGCGGAGGCCATCGGCTCCAGTACCCGGGTGCTGATGTTCCTCTTCGGCAACAAGGACGGACTCGTGCGAGCACTGCTGGAGCGGGCCCGCACTGAGGAAGTCGCACTGCTGGAGCACCTCCGCCAGGCCGACCGCCCCGCCGGGCTGGTACCGGCGATCGAGCAGGTGTGGACGTGGCTCTCCGCCGGTGAGCACCGTTCCCTGCTGCGGCTGTGGGCGGAGGCCTACGCCCGCTCCCTCGTCGAGCCCGACGGCCCCTGGGCCGGGTTCGCCAAGTCCACCGTGGACGACTGGCTCGACGTGTTGGCCGTGTGCCAGACGCAGCGGGAACGGGAGAGCGAAGCCGGCGCCCACCAGCGCACCTTGGCCTTGGCAGTGCTGCGTGGAGCGCTGCTCGACCTCCTCGCCACCGACGATGAGCATCGGGTGACCGCAGCCGTTCGTCAGCAGTTGGTGCTCCTGCGGCACCAGCACCGCGGCAACGCGTGAGGAGGATGGTCCGGCGTCCGCTGCGGACTGGCTGCGGCGCATGCCCCGCGGCATCCATCTGCCGTCTGGGGCGCGGGCCCAACGGGACGCGGCAATGATCAGGTGACGGCCAAGTCCACATCAGCCGGGCGCGTGGCCGACGTTGGCCCCACCGGGCGCTACCGCGCGCAGTTCCGCCGGTCTCACGGCGGCGTCCGCGCGAGCCCGGGCGAGCTGCGTGCCCGAGACTCCGCCGGGGAGTTGGCCCCCAGTCGCCGGTCCGTCCGGCCTACTCGGAGCGTGACGGCTTTTCCGCGGTTGTCTTGGGCGCCTTGGGTGCCTCCGGAGCTTTCGGGGCCTCCGGGGTCTTGGGGGGCTTGCTGAAGTCGTCCTTCTTGGGCCTGTTCTTCAGGTCCTCGTCCTTCTGGAGGTCACCGTATTCCTTGACCGTCGTGCTCGCGTCCTGCATGCCGGCGGATGCCGCCCGGGTGACCGAGCCGGGATCCTGGGCGTACTGGGCCTGCGCGCCCGCGGAGGCCTGGGTGGTCTGGATGAAGGCGCCGAGGAAGCCCAGGACGGCCCGCGCTTCGGGGCATGTCTCCTGCACGATCTTCGCGCGGGAGGAGGCACCGTGGATGGCGTTGTTGAACAGGCTGGTGCTCGTGTCGTCGTACGTGTCGTCATCGCTGTCCTCGAAGTCCACCCCCTCCCCCGGCCGGGGCTTGGTGCTGTCGGTGGTCACGGAGAAGAGCCCGGCGCCCCTGCCCGCGGAGTTGAAGATGTTGTCGAACACCATGGTCATCACCTCTGGTCGTCGTGGTGGCGGCGGTGCCGCGCGGTCAGGGCAGCTTGTGCAGCGTTTGCTCGCTGACGGCCAGGGCCTCGCCGTCGAGCAGCGTGTGGTGGACCTCGAGGGCGGAGACGACCTCGGCCAGTCCCTTCATGCGGAAGCCGCCCGGAGCCAGGTCGATGTCGGCGATGTCGCGGGCGACCACCTTCAGCAGGCCGGGATAGTCCCCGGGTTGCGGGGGTGACAGGACCGCCGCCGGCACGTCGTACTGCACCGCGATCAGTCCGGAGAAGGTCACGGGGATCTCGTAGGAGTACTGCTTGCGGGTGCGCCGCTGCGAGACGATGGTCTGCACGCGGGAGTTCGGCGGAACCTTGCCGGAGATCTGTGACTTCGAGGCCCAGCTGGTGTTCAGGGAGCCCCCGACGGTGGCCGCGATTCCGAGCGCCAGTTGCGCGTTGAGGGACGCGTTGCCGGTGGCGCTGCCGCTGGTCGTGAACCCCACCGAGTTGGTCATCCCCATCGAGGCGGAGTTCGTCGCCGAGGTGCTCGCGGACGTCTCGGTGGTGTTGGCGTTGTCGACGCCGACGTTGTCCTTGCTGTTCTTGTTGGTCACCGTGTTCGCGTTCTTGTTCGCCATCCCGTTCTGGCACGACGCCGCGAGCTGCGACTGAAGGTCCAGGCGGAGCTGATTTTGCAGCTGCAGCTGGAGGGATGCGCCGACGCTGCCGCCGAAGGTGAGCTTGGCGTCCCCGTTCAGCGACCATGTCACCCCGTTCGACACGGTGAAGTCGACCGAGTCGGTGAAGGTCATCTCCGACTGGCTGCGGTTGACGTAGTCGCGTGAGGAGAAGGTGTCGGGCGGAGGCTGACCGATGTCGCCGCGCACCTCGATCAGCGGCTCCCCGAGGTTCATGTAGGCGAGCCAACCCAGCTCGAGCGCCGTCCCGTTGAAGGAGCCGAACCTCGTCTTGTTCACGGAGAACCCGACGGGCTTGTGCCCGACACCGTAGTCGTCGACGTAGACCAGGTTGGGGTGATCCAGGATCGACTGCCAGTTCTGCTCGATGTTCAGTTCCCGCAGGTTCTTCTTCGTCAGCGGCTGACGCCTGGCCGGTACCAGGCTGTACGCGTTGGAAGGCATCTACCCGTCCTCGACTCATTCCGTCCGACCGTGCCCGGTGAAAACAAGCAGAAATCCGCACACGTTCCAGCAAGCAAAAATATTGCACCCACCCGCCCCCGGGAAGAGGGATCAGAACACCGCACCCCATCGAGTGAGCGTTTTTCAGAAATTTCTTCCGAAACGCCGAGGGTGTGACCTTTCTTCACCCCTGTCACTCGATCGATGACTTTTCGGCACTTCCGTCCACGGGTAGTTTGACCTCGGACGTTGCCGCGAACTACGCCTTCGTCCCAGCCGCCTTCGTTGTTCCAGGCGCCTTCCCGACGGATCGACCGGAACCCTGGATATATCTGCGCGACAGGCCCCTTTACGGAAAGGGCCGAGGTGCTGGTCTCCCCTATTCGAAACAGGTGAGGTTTCCGCTATGTACACCCAAGAACGCACGACGATGTCGAATCTGGTGGTCGGCGGGCCGGTGGCGGTGAACAGCTACGACAACGCGATCGTGGCCGCACTCGTCGAGAACCGTCCGGTCATGCTCGTACACGCCTTCAACGGCGGCTACCTGCGCCCCGCCGAGCTGAGGGAGGAGAGCCACGACAAGGGGGTCCAGCTGGCAACCGCGCTCGACCCGGCCACCAAGGAGGCGCAGGGCCACCTCTGGTACATCACCCCGGCCGGCTTCTTCGGGCAGCGCCCGCTGTACTTCCTCGAAAGCGCCGCCGGCCAGGTGTCGCCCGAACCTTCCGGCACGAGCGCGAGCACGGGCACGGGCACCGCCGACGCCGGGCGCGGCGACGACGGCATGCCCAAGCCGAAACGCCGGCGCATCACCGTGCACCAGGAGGCGCCGAAAACCACCGCCGACACCGTGCAGGTCGGCCTGCCCGACAAGGTCGCGGACAAGTGGCGGGGGAAGAACGGCGCGCCCGAGGACACCCAGCTCTGGGTCGTCACGGTGACGCCGTGGGGCGGGATCACCTTCGTGCCCATCACCCACCCCGACGCCATCCTCGGGTTCAAGGACTACGCGGTGACGCCCAACAGCGAGGTGCGCCTCACCTACAACTGGGGCGGGGACTTCACCGGCACGGTCATCAACACGTTCTATCCGCGGCTGCCCAACGAATGGAACGTCCCCTACCACCACGTCTTCACGTGACCCGCGGCCACCGCGCCGCATCCCGAGCCGACGCCCGTACCGCCTGGAAGAGGCCGCACGATGCCCGTGCCCACGGAAGAACTGAAGCTGCAGATCGTCAACGCCGCCACCGGCAGGTTCCTTGGCGCCCCGGCGGAGCCCGGCGCGGACGGGGCGCTCGTCGTGCGCGACGCCCCCGATGCCGGACCGGGCCCGCAACATTGGCAGATCCTCCCCGCCCAGGACGAGGACGCGTATGTCCTCCGCAACGCGGACAGCGGCCAGGTCCTCGACGACCCCGCCGCCGCGGACCGCGCGGTCCGCCAGGCCACGGCCGCCGCCGGCAGTCAGAGCCAGCAGTGGCACCTCGTCCCGGCCGAGGGCGACGCCGGCTGCTACTTCATCGAGGGCACGAGCGACAACACCGTTCTCGATCTTGCCGATGCCGACGAGGACGAAGAGGAGACCCGCGTCGTCCTGCGCGAGTACGACGAGGCCGCACCGAGTCAGCGCTGGCGGCTCGTCCCGGCCGAGCCCGAACGCGTCAGCGACCCGGTACTGCGCTGGGCAGCGCTGGACCACTGGAACAGCCGCCGCTCCTGGCGGCTGGCCGACTCGAAGGCGTTGCGCCCGGCCCCCGGAGCCACGCCCCCCTTCAGCGACATGCTGCTGGTCCTTGAGCAGTTCGGCAGCGACCAGGACACCGGTGGTTGGAAGAGCGCCGGAGCCGGCCGCTTCCCCAGCGGGCAGCCAGTGGGGTGGGCAGGTCTGGGTGAGCGGTTCCTCGCCGACACTTCGGGCACGGGCCAGGCGGACATCGTGGGGCTCAAGCCCGCGAAGGGCGCTGTTACCTCGTTCGGCAGGGGGGACGGCACGTTCGACGACGAGCGCCTCCTGCACCCGACCGCGCCCTCTTCGACTCCCCAGGATCTGTGGACCGTCGCGGACACCGCGGGTGACGGGCGGCCCAACGCGGTCGTGCTCGGCGCCGACGGCGTCCGGGTGGCCCGCCGCGACGAGGACGGGACCTTCTCACCCGCCGGCGGCGAACCGGTGCTCGCGGCGTTCGGCCACGGCGAGGGGGCGGGCGGGTGGCTTGCCGACAAGCA
>NZ_JBIBHJ010000011.1:74752-311055 GCF_042956945.1 Streptomyces sp. NPDC008150
GCACCCACGCCTCATCGCCGACACCACCGGCGACGGCAGGCTCGACATCCTCGGCTTCCACGACGACGGCGTCTGGATCTCCCTCCAGGACGACGAGGGGAACTTCGCACCGCTCGCCGACGAACCGGTGCTCGCGGCGTTCGGCCACGGCGAGGGGGCGGGCGGGTGGCTTGCCGACAAGCACCCACGCCTCATCGCCGACACCACCGGCGACGGCAGGCTCGACATCCTCGGCTTCCACGACGACGGCGTCTGGATCTCCCTCCAGGACGACGAAGGAAACTTCGCCGAACCCCTGTACATCCTCGACGACTTCGGCGTCGACCAGGGGTGGAGCTCGGCCGAGGAGCACCCCCGCTTCCTGCTCGGCACCACCGCGGGCGAAGCAGCGGACATCGTCGGCTTCGGCCCTCACGGCGTCGTCGTCGCGCGCGGGCGCGGGGACGGCACGTTCGAGCCCGCGAAGCTCGTGCTCAACGACTTCGGGACCGCGCAGGGATGGACAAGAAGCAAGCACCTCAGGTTCCTCACCGACGTCACCGGCGACGGCGCCCCGGACATCGTCGGCTTCGGCGACGAAGGTGTCTGGGTGTCGCACAACACCGGCGACGGCCAGTTCGAGCAGGCCCGACTGGTATGCCGCGGCTTCGGCTACAACGACGACGCCGGCGCCTGGCGGGTCGGCCACCACCCCCGCTTCCTCGCCGACATCACCGGCGACGAACGCGTCGACATCGTCGGCTTCGGCGGCCCGGGTGTGTACGTGGCCCGAAACCTCTTCCGCCGCTTCCGGACCCGTTAGGCCCCGGGGTCGGGACGGACCTGGGGGGGGGACGGCAACGGCGGCATCTCGAACGACGGGTCACGGGCCGCAGTCCTGTGAACGGCGCCCGAATGTGGCGCCCCGGCCACCCCGGCCCCCATCCCACCCGATCCGCTCGGGGCACCGACGCCCTGTGCCATCAACCCAACACACCGCACAGTCCAACCAAGTTGAGGAGAGAACATGCGTAGGTTCACGACGGCATGCACGGTGCTCGCCCTGGGAGCGAGCCTGTTGGTCGGGGGGCTGGCGCCCGGAGCCGCTGCCACGGCCGCTCCTGGTGCGGTCACGGCCCTCCGTGCGCCGACGCCTCCCTCGTCCGTCCCCGATCTCGATGCCCCGGGTCCGGCCAGGACGGTCGAGTTCCCGCCGGACGGGCGGGTCCGCTCAAGTCCGGGGCACGTGTCGATCCAGGCTCCGGAGTACACGCGCATCGTCCGGGTGGATCCCTGGTGCAGCGGCATGAGCTGCCCCGTGTCCATCGCCTCCGAGGGCTCGTCCGCAGGCTTTTCGCTCCAGAGCAACAACTGGGTGTGGAGCCGGCCCTTCAGGGTCGACGTCGTCGCCACGGACGACGCCCCCATGGCGGGCGGCCGGTTCACCGGCACTCTCACCCTCGAAGGTGTGGTGGTGGAGTGGACCGTCAACATCACCGAGGGCACTCCTGGCGCCTTCGGCGGGTACGTCAGCAACGTCCCCGGAGGCGGAGGCGCACGGGTTCGTTTCGTCGACCCCGATCTGAACGCCGCCGCTGCCGGGTTCGTGGACAAGGACGTCATCACCTCCGTCGACGGCCGGCCCGTCACGTCGGCCGCATCCCTCAACGCAGCCCTCGCCGACAAGCGAGCCGGAACCGCGGTGCCTGTGGGCATCACGCGCAACGGCACGCAGATGACCTTGCAGTACAGGGTCGACGAGTGACCGCCACGACGTCCACGCGCGGGCGTGCTCGCCGACCGTCGCTCCTTCGGTCTCCGGACACGATCGGCGTGACCTCGGTCCTGACCGCCCGACACACGGTGAGGGGATGGCGATGAGCACTGCCCAGAAAGCAGCAACGGAGGGTGCGGGCCTCGGCCCCGAGATCACCACGGTCGCCGGTACCGGAGATACCGGGGCCTCAGGAGACGACGGGCCCGCTGTCGCGGCCCGCCTCGACCGCCCCTACGGCCTCGCGCTGGACAGCACGGGCACCGTCTACATCTCCGACCACAACAACCACCAAGTCCGGACGGTCACCACGGACGGCAGGATCCGCACGGTCGCAGGCACCGGCACCGCCGGATACAGGGGCGATCAGGGCCCCGCGAACTCGGCCCGTCTGGACAGCCCGCGCGAGGTGGCGGTGGACAGTGCCGGCACCCTCTACATCGCCGACACCGACAACCACCGGATCCGCAAAGTCACGGCCGACGGGCAGATCAGCACCGTCGCCGGCACGGGCACCGCAGGGTTCAGTGGCGACAACGGCCCTGCCACCGCTGCCCAGTTGAATTGTCCGTACGGGGTCGCGGTGGACAGCACCGGCAACCTCTACATCGCCGACACCGACAACCACCGGGTCAGGCAGGTCGCACCGGACGGGCAGGTCCGCACGATCGCCGGGACCGGAACCCCGGGATACTCGGGCGACGGCGGGCCCGCCGCCGCAGCTCGGCTGAACGGCCCGTACGGCGTCGCGGTGGACGGCCGGGGCCAGATCTACATCACCGACGCCGAGAACCACCGGGTCCGCAAGGTCGCCGGGGACGGCACGATCAGCACGGTCGCCGGCACGGGCACCGACGGCTTCAGCGGCGACGGCGGCCCCGCCACCTCCGCCCGACTGGACTTCCCCCTGGGGGTGGCAGCCGACACCATCGGCACCCTCTACATCTCGGACCACAACAACCACCGCATCCGCAGGGTCGCCGCAGACGGCACGATCAGCACGGTCGCCGGCACGGGCACCGACGGCTTCAGCGGCGACGGCGGCCCCGCCACCTCCGCCCAGCTGAACTACCCGTTCGGGCTCGCGGTCGACTGCGTCGGCGCCCTCTACATCGCCGACTACGTCAACAACCGTGTCCGGAAGGTCGCGGCGGAAGCCATGGCAGGACTGCCCGCATCGGGCACGGTGGTGTCCTGGGCGAGCGTCCGCAGCCGGCTGCGGATCGGGGTCACGCGCGAGTCGCTGAAGGACGGGGCCACGATCCAGCAGTCCCTGGCCGCTCTCCGCGAGTCGCAGCGGTGGCGGCTGGTCGTGGCCGGAAGGAACGACAGCGGTGACGTGGTGTACACGATGGAGAACGTGCGCAGCGGGAAGGTTCTGGAGGTCGACGAAGCCCGGGTCGCGCCCGGGGCGGTGCTCGTGCAGCGCGCCTACGAAGGCGACGAGGCCCACCATCAGCACTGGCGGCTGATCCCGGTGGGCACCGCGGCCGACGATCCCCGGGTCTACGAGATCGCGAACCGGAGCAGCGGTCTGCTCCTGGGCGTCGATACCAACGCGCCCGTGGTGATCACGCAGCGCTGCGCGGAGGGCGACGTCCGGGGCAGGCAGTGGCAGTCCCTGCCGGTCTGACGCAGGGCAGGGGCGGGACAGGCCTCGCCGGTCCCGCCCCTGCCCTGTCCCGTCCCGCCGGGACGGTCGTCGTCCGTCTGCGCCGGAGACCGTCCGCATCGGGAACGCAGGGGATCCCGCCGGCTCCGCCGCAGGCCGCGATGCTCGCCCTACGCGGCGGTCTGGTAACCGGCGTCGAGCTGCGTGCGCAGTCGTTCCCGGTCGACCGCGTTCTCCCACTTGCCGACGACGAGGGTCGCCACGCAGTTGCCGGCGATGTTGGTGAAGACGAACGCCGCCGAAAGGATGCTGTGGACGCCCAGGACCAGCGCGATGCTGCTGACCGGGATCGAGTGGGTCGCGCTGAGGGTCAGCGCGAGTACCGCGATCGCCGAACCGGAGACTCCCGCGCCGCCCTTGGAGGTCAGCAACAGCACGACCAGCAGCCCCAGTTGGGCCGTCAGGCTGAGGTCCGTACCGGTGGCCTGGCCGAGGAAGACGGACACCGCCGCGAAGTACAGACACGTTCCGTCGTGGTTGAAGCTGTAGGCCGTGGGCAGCACGAGGCCCACGACGGGTTCGTCCACCCCCAGGTTCTTCAGCTTCGCCGTGAGCTGGGGGAACACGCTCTCGGAGGAGCTCGTACCCAGTACCAGGACCAGTTCGGCGCGGAAGTAGCGCAGCAGCTTCAGCAGGCTCACCCCCGCGTAACGGGACACCGGCCACAGCACGAGGACGAAGAACAGCAGGACGATCAGGTAGAAGACCGCGACCAGCCGCCCCAGGGAGAGCAGGGTCCCCAGACCGTACTCGGACACCGTGAAGCCGATCGCGCCGAACGCCGCCAGCGGGGCGATGCGCATCACCTTGCGGATGATCCAGAAGAGCGCCTGCTGCACGGTCGACACGATGTCGAGCACCGGCTGCGCCTTCTCCCCCACCGAGGCGAGTCCGCACGCGAACAGCACGGAGAAGACGAGGATCTGCAGGATGCTGCTCTCGGCGAACGCCTGCACGGCGGAGGTCGGCACCAGGCCGACGAGGAAGTCGTCGAAGCCCTCCGACTTCGCCGGCGCGGTGGCGGAGGGGTCCGCGTGCAGGGACGACGGGTCGATGTGCATCCCGGAGCCCGGCTTGAGCACGTTCACGACGACGAGCCCGATCACGAGCGCGAGCGTGGTGATGACCTCGAAGTACACCAGCGAACGGATCGCGATGCGGCCGACCTTGCCCAGGTCGCGCACGCTGGCTATGCCGTGCGTGACGGTGCAGAAGATGATCAGTCCGACGACCATCTGGATCAGGTGGATGAAGATGTCGCCGAGGAACTGCACGTGCTGTCCGACCGAGGGCGCCAGCGCGCCCACGAGCACGCCCAGCGCGACTCCGGCGAGGACCTGGAATGCCAGGTCGCGGTAGAACGGCGGGCGTCGTTTCGGTTCCTGCGCGGATGTGCCCGAGGCGGTGGGTGCGTCCGTGGACGTGATGTCGCTCATCGTTTCCGGTTTCTCCGTTGAATGTCCGGGTGCCGACAGGGTGGTTCGGGCGCCGAGGGGCGGGCGTAGGTCAGGCCGCGTCGCTGCCGAGCACCTCCATGGCCGGTGCGAAGATCTCCTCCGCGCTGAGCCGTCGGGGCAGGAGCCCCTGGGCGAGGCAGGCGTCGACGACCGACTCCACGGGGCCTCGCAGGCGCTCGAACCCGAACAGCGTGGGGTGGGGCGTGCCGTCCGGACGCCGCACGGTGGCGTCGGCGCGTCGCAGCAGCGCGTAGCCCGCGCGGACGGCGGCGGGGTCCTTCCGGCACGTCGAGGCGGCTGCCGCCACCATGTGGTTGATCGGCATGAAGCCGTGCTGCCGCCACCACTGCTCGTCGCGTGCGGCCGCGTCGGGGACGACGGGTACGAACTCGTCGGTCCGGGGCAGGTCGTTGCCCAGGACGGCGGCGTCGATGCGGCCCGTGCGCAGCATGCCGGGGAGGTCTGTGGCGTCCGGGTCGTGGGTGACGAACTCCGGGTCGGCGTACTCGGCGACGTGCGCGCCGTCGCGGGTGATCCACCGGACGTCCTGTGCGGCGAGGCCGTGGTCCTCCGCGAGATGGGCGCGCACCCACATTCCGGTGGTCTGCGTGTACGAGCGCACCCCGACGCGCAGGCCCGGCAGGTTCTCGGGCCGCACGGGGCGGGAGGCGTGGGCGATCAGGCATCCGCGCTGGAACCTGGCGGCGACCACCGCGGGCAGCAGCACCACGGGCCTGCCGTGGGCGATGGCCTGCAGAGCGGTCACGATCGCCAGCTCGCACAGGTCGTACGCCTCCTCGCGCACCATCGGGGCGAACGCCCGGTGGATGGGCGAGACGGGGACAAAGTTCAACCGCACCTGAGGGTCGGTGAGTTGGCCGTTCTTGAGGGGCGCGGTGTGCGGGTGGTCGCCCAGCACGGTGCGCAGCGACGAGCTCTCGGGGGCGGGAAGGTCAGGCACGGGTGCCTCCGGTGGGTGCCGTGGCGGAGTAGAACGCTGCGGTCGTTCCGCCGAAGATCAGGTCCTGGGCGGTGCGGGAGAGGCCGGATGCCGCCTCCCGCGCCTGGGCGAGCAGGTCGGCCGGGGTGCCCTCGGCCGCCGGGTAGTTGGAGCCCCAGGCGATGCGGTCCGCCCCGTACGCCGCTACCAGGTCCGCCAGGAACTCCGCCGCGGTGGAACCTCCCTGCTCCGCCGCGGTCAGTGCGCGGTGGGTGAGCTTGAGGTGGACGCCGGGGAAGGCCGCCATGTCGAACAGGTCCGCGGCCCGCCGGTAGGGGCGGCCGTCGGAGAGGTCGGGGCGGGCGCAGTGGTCCAGCAGGACCCGCACCCGGGGGAACCGCTTCAGCAGTTCGCGGAGCGCGGGCAGGCCCTGCATCGTCATTTGCAGGCAGACCGGTATGTCCTGCGCCTCGGCGCAGGCCCAGGCCGGGTACGAGTCCTCGTGGCCGAGCCAGTCCGCCTGGCCGGGCATGGTCGTGCCGGTGGTGAAGAGGCGGAAGCCGGCGAGCCCTTCGGCCTGCCAGTGCCCGATGCGCTCCACGGCGTCCGGGGCCAGGGCGTCGATCGAGTACACGCCGACGAACCGGTCGGGGTGGGTCCGCACAGCCTCCGCGACGTAGCGGTTGTCGTGTCCGTACACCGTCGACGCCTGCACCACCACCGCCCTGGCGATCCCCGCGGCGTCCAGTGCGCGGACGAGCCCGTCGATGTCGACCGGGCGTTCCTGGGACCACGTCGAGCGGCGCCCGCCGATCGGCGCGGGCGGGTAGCGCTCGGTGTCGGTCGAGATCACGTGGGTGTGGTTGTCGATCACCAGCATGGGGTGGGACGTGTCCTTTCGGTCGACGCGGCGGAGGAACAGGCGCAGGGGTGGGCCTGCGAGCCGTCGCGCGTGGGGGCCGGGATGGGTGTGCGGAATCGGGCGGCCTTTCCGGGGGCGTCTTGCGGAAGCGCGGAAGGGCGGCCTGCGGTTCCGGGAAGATCCGCTCAGCTGCGGGAGGCGACGCTTCCGGGCTCGGTGGCGCCCCGATGCGGCGCCGGTACTCGGCCGGGCCTGCCGGGGCCGGTCGCGTTCAGTCGCGCGTCGAGCCGGGGGTAGACGGTGCGGGCGTTGCCCTCTTCGACGGCCACGAGGTCTGCGGGCGTGAGTCCCGCCGCCTCCACGTAGCGGCGCGTGTCGTCGAAATGGTGGCCGGTGTCCGGGTCGACGCCGCGTACCGCCCCGATCATCTCGGAGGCGAACAGCACGTTGGTGTGGGGGATCACCTTGAGCAGCAGGTCGATGCCGGGCTGGTGGTAGACGCACGTGTCGAAGAAGACGTTGGCGAGCAGGTGTTCCGTCGGCTCGGGCCTGCCCAGCGCCTGCGCCAGCCCGCGGAAACGCCCCCAGTGGTAGGGCACCGCGCCGCCGCCGTGCGGGAGGACGAGCCGCAGGGACGGGAAGTCGGCGAACAGATCGCCCTGTACGAGTTGCATGAACGCGGTCGTGTCCGCGTTGAGATAGTGCGCCCCCGTGGTGTGGAAGGCAGGGTTGTCACTGGTGCTCACGTGCACCATCACCGGCACGTCGAGTTCCACGATCTTCTCGTAGAGCGGGTACCAGGAGCGGTCCGTCAGCGGTGGCGCCGTCCAGTGGCCGCCGGAGGGGTCGGGGTTGAGGTTGACCGCCACGGCTCCGAGTTCCTCGACCGCGCGGACCAGTTCGGGTATGCAGGTCGCCGGGTCGACGCCGGGTGACTGCGGCAGCATCGCGGCGGGGGCGAAGCGGTCGGGGAACAGTTGGGCGACGCGGGCGCACAGGTCGTTGCAGATGCGGGCCCAGGCCGCCGACACGGTGTAGTCGCCGATGTGGTGCGCCATGAACGAGGCGCGCGGGGAGAAGACCGTGAGGTCGATGCCGCGCTCGTCCATCTGGCGAAGCTGGTTGGCCTCGATGGTCTCGCGGATCTCGGCGTCGCCGATCCGCAGCTCCGCGGGACGTGGCGGACGGCCGCCGGACAGCGCCTGGACCTGTCGCTCGCGCCAGTCGCCCAGCGCCGGTGGGGCGGTCGTGTAATGGCCGTGGCAGTCGATGATCAACAGGGAGTCCCTTCGCTCGCACGTCGCACCCAGGGACGCCCCGGATGCGGCAAAACGGGACGCTAACCCTGCCCCCGAGCATGGTCAATCATTTTGGCGACAATATTTTCAGCGATCCTTTCGCAGATCCTGCCCGCACGACCACGGTGCACAGCGGGGAGGAGCAGGCATGCTGGACGGCTCCCACCCCGGCGTCGGCACGGCCGAAGCCCAACTGGCTTGATCGCGAACGCACATGGGGGTGAACGCAGCCGCCGCCCGGACGCCCGGACTCGCGTCCGTCCACGCCCGCTCACGGCCGTCGGTGGATTTGCAAAGAGTTCGCTGACAAAATCGCTGATGATAGGCTCGGCGGCTTCCGGGCGGCCGGCGCCGCAGCGTCCGCGTCAGAGACGGACAGGGCCCGTCGGCGACAGACTTGCGAGAGAGGGACCAGCAGCAGGTGAGCACCACGGAGATCCGAGGCGCGGCCGCGCGGCTGCACGTCAGCACGCACATCCGGCAGGCACTGTGGAACGGCGACCTGCTGCCGGGACAACGGCTCGTGGTGCAGGACATCGCCGATCAGTTGGGGGTGACCCGCAGTTCCGTCCGCGAGGCACTGTTCGACCTCGCCTCCGAGGATCTGGTGGAACTGGTGCCCAACCGCGGTGCCAGCGTCAGGGTGGTCTCGGTCGAGGAAGCCATCCAGATCACCGAGTGCCGCTCCGCCCTGGAGCGCCTGTGCGCACGCAAGGCGGCCGAACACGCCACCGAGGACGAGCGCGCCCAACTCACCGAGCTGGGCGAACAGTTGCGTGCGGCAGTCCTGGCGGAGGACACCCACACCTACTCGGCGCTCAACCGCAGACTGCACGATCTCGTCATCGAGTTCAGCGGGCAGCGGATCGCCAAACGCCAACTGGAGCGGCTGAACGTCCAGATGGTGCGATTCCAGTTCCGCCTCGCCCTGCGCGCCGGACGCCCGCAGGAGTCCCTGCCCCAGCTCCTCGCCATCATCGACGCCGTCACGGCCCGCGATCCCGCCGCCGCCGACAGCGCGGCCGAGGCCCAACTGGCCAGCGTGATCGAGCAACTGCGCATGACGGAACACCCACTCATGGCGTGAGCACCCCTGCCGTTGGGATCGGGAACGCGTCGGCATCGAGGACGCACGCACACCTGGTTCGGCCGCGCGGGCCGGACGGGGCAGGGCTCGGGCGCCGGGCGACGACCTGTTCGAAGCACTCGCGGCAGGCCGGGCCCTGGCACAAGCACGGGCCCGGGGCACGTTGCGGCACTGTCAGACGGTGACCCTGCCGAAGATGTGGTTGGAGGGGGCGTCGGGGTCGTTGCCGTAGAAGAACTCTTCGAGGGCCTGGTGGAACTCGTCCCGGTCCAGTCCGCCGGACCCATCGAGGTCCAGGGCGGCGAAAACGGCGGCACCGTCCTCGCCGGGCACGGCGGCGACCGAGGCGAACATCTGCTGGAACTCGGCCTGGTCGATCTTGCCGTCTCCGTTGAGGTCGACGAGGTCGAAGAAGCAGTTGGTCACCGGCGCGATCTGCTGCGGGTAGAGCGCGCGGTCGGTCAGGACCCGCTTGAAGCCCTCTGTCATCTCCCGCACGTCGACCTTGCCGTCACCGTCCTGGTCCATCGGGGCGATGACGTTCGACCAGAACTGGTCCATCCCCTCGGTGAGTCGGCGGACGGTCTCGGCGTCAGGGGTGGCCTCGCGGGCGCCGATGTAGCGCTCGCTCATCCTGCGGACGTCGTGCTGGGTGATGAACCCGTCGCCGTCGACGTCGGCGCCCCTGAACCACTGCCCGTACTTGAGGTCTTGAAGTGCAGTCATGAACGCGCACCGTATTCACCCGGTCACGGACACGCAATCATCCTTATCGAGACCGAGCACCGGCCGGACGAGCCGACCGGACGCCGGGCGAGGGTGAACACGGCAAACTCGCCCGGCGTTGCGACGACTTCGGTTCAGTGTTCGAGGTGTGGTGGTGTGAAGGCGAGTACCTCCTCCACCGGCCCGTCGTAGACCTCGACGTCGACGAGCGCACTGTGCGCGCTGGGTCCCTGGGACAGACGCGAGCAACCGCGGTCCCCGGTGAGGGTGTTCGGGTTGCCGTGGCGGTCCAGGGTTCCGCTGCGGCCGGGCTGGGCCGGGTCCCACCACGCTCCGGTGGACAGCTGGATGACGCCGGGCATGACGGCGTCCGACAGGATCGCGCCCGCCAGGCAACTGCCTCTGTCGTTGAAGACGCGCACGATCATGTCGTTCCCGATACCGCGCGATGCCGCGTCGTGCGGGTTGAGAGTCACCGGCTCGCGGCCGTGGATCTTCGACTTGCGGCTGTGGTCACCGTTGTCGTACTGGCTGTGCAGGCGTGAGGCGGGCTGGTTCGAGATCAGATGCAACGGGAAGCGGTCAGCCAGGTCGGCACGAAGCCACTCCACCGGTTCGAACCACGTCGGATGTCCGGTGCAGTCGTCGTAGCCGAACGAGTCGATCTCCGCGGAGAAGATCTCGATCCGGCCGGACGGCGTCGTGAGGGGAAAGCGCTGCGGATCGGAGCGCAGTGCCGCGAAGCTGCCGGGGAACGGCCCGGTGAGTGCGGGCAGTTCGACACCGGAGGCGCGCTGCCAGAAGTCGTCGAAGTCCGGCAGGGCCGCGTCCTCGCCGAGGTCCGCCCGGGTCTGGAGGTAGAGGTGCCGGACCCATTCGATCTCGGACCGCGACTGGGTGAACTCGCGTTCGTAGCCGAGCCGGGCAGCCAGATCGGCGAAGATCCGGTGGTCGGTGCGCGCCTCGCCGGCGGGCTCGCGGACCTTCGGCATCGCGACGAGGTGAGGGTCGGAGAACCCTGCGGCGAAGTCGTCGCGCTCCAGGCTGGTCGCGACGGGAAGGACGATGTCGGCGAACTTCGCCGTGGTGTTCCACCAGGCTTCATGGACCACCACCGTGTCCGGACGCTGCCAGGCCCGGGTGAGGCGGTGCAGGTCTTGGTGGTGGTGGAAGGGATTTCCTCCGCACCAGTAGATCAGGCGCAGGTCGGGCAGGGTCAGGCGCTGACCGTCGTAGTCGATGGTCGCGCCCGGTTCCAGCAGGGTGTCGGCGATCCGGGCGACCGGGATGAAGTCCGCGACGGGGTTCGCCACCCGCGGCATCGACGCCACGGACGGGCGGCCCGGGGCAACGCCGGTCGCGTCCATCGTCGCGTAGCCCGCGCCCCAGCCGCAGCCGGGCCGGCCCAGCGAACCCGCCATGGCCGCCAGTACGACCGACATCCAGATCGGCTGCTCACCGTGGTCCGCCCGTTGGACGGCGTAGTTGACCATGACGAGGGACCGCTGGGTCGACAGGCGGCGGGCGAGATCGCGAATCGAATCGCGGCTGATGCCCGTGATCCTCGCGGCCCAGTCGGCGTCCTTGACGACGCCGTCCACGTCGCCGGTCAAGTAGGAGGCGAAACGGTCGAACCCCTCGCAGCAGCGGGCGAGGAAGTCCTTGTCGTGCCAGTCGTTGACCAGCATGGTGTGGGCGATGCCCAGCATCAGGGCGGTGTCCGTGTTGGGGAGGACCGGTAACCACTCGGCGTCGAGGAAGTCGGCGGTGTCGCGGCGGATCGGGCTGACATTCACGAACCGCACCCCGGCCTCGCGGCACTTGCGCTGCAGGTCCCGCGTCCGGTGCCGGGCCAGCCCGCCGGGATTGATCTGGCTGTTCTTCAGAGCCAACCCCCCGAACGCCACGACGAGTTCGCAGCCCTCGGCGATCTCGTCCCACATCGGCATCCGGGACTGGTAGCTCCACGGGGCCCCGCCGATCACGTGCGG
The DNA here is from genome assembly GCF_042956945.1 of Streptomyces sp. NPDC008150. Lineage (NCBI taxonomy): Bacteria > Bacillati > Actinomycetota > Actinomycetes > Kitasatosporales > Streptomycetaceae > Streptomyces > Streptomyces sp. NPDC008150. Next base: position 86,539 of record NZ_JBIBHJ010000011.1, read on the forward strand.
GAGGATGACCTCAAGAGCCGCGGTGCTGTACGTGTTGCGGGAGTCGGTGTAGCCCCCGCCCAGCGCCAGGAACCGCTGAAGCTGCCCCTGCGCATTGTGGAACCCGCCCGCGCTGGCCCAGCCGTACGAGCCGCCGAACACCGCGCTGTCCCCGTGCCGCGCACGCACTCGGCGCAGTTCCTCGCTCACCAGCGTGAGCGCGTCGTCCCAGCCGACCTCCACGAAGGCGTCCGTGCCTCTGCCCGCTCCTTCGGCGCGCGGCACGCCGTCGAGCCACCCTTTGCGCACTGCGGGACGCAGCACACGGGCACTGTCCTCGGCTGCCGTCACCATGCCTGGGCCGATCGGCGACGGCGCGGGGTCATCTCCTCGGGGCTCAATACGCACCAGCCGACCCGCATCGACCACGGCCACGAAACTGCCCCAGTGGGTTGCCACCGGCAAGCGTCGTTCCACCGCGCATCAGCTCCATCCCTGAAGTCTCTCCGGCTCTTGAGCAACGGCCGCTACACCACAGGGGTCCCGCATCGTTCAGCGGTCCGCAGGGCACAGGCTCCCCCGGGCAAATGCTGCCCAACCCTGACGGTGCGCACGAATCCCCTGCCGCCACCGGGGCAGAGCCCCGAGGGCCTCTGCCGAACGCGGCGTGGCTGTCGCCAACGGCGCCTCCCCCGGAGAGGAGATCGGAACGGTCGGGGCGCCCACCCCGGTTCGCGGGAACGGCTCTTGCACGCCTTCGTGCCCGGCGAGCGAGACGGACCCCGAAGAGGTGCTCGCCGCGCTGCCGATCGTCCTGCCCGGCGCCGAACTCGATCCCGGCGCCTGCGCCGCAACGGCATCGAGGGCGAGCCGGTAGTCGACCGACAGGACGGACAGTCCCGCGTGGACGGCGAGGAACATGCAGGCGGAGTCGGCGGCTTCGAGGTCGCCGAGGACCCACCCGCCGCCGTGGAAGCAGACCAGCAGTGCCGAGGGACCGTCGAGGCCGGGCAACGAGTAGAGCCGTACGGGAAGGGGGCCCCCGGACCCGGGACGGTCAGATCCCGCACGGCGGTCACCGGGCGGAGGTCGCCGAAGACCCAGGCTTCGGCACGGATGCGCGTCCGCCCCACGGCCAGGGGCAGTTGCTCGAACGTTCGGCCCGCGGGTCAGGTGGAGCAGCTTCAGCCGAGGGCACACCGCACCGCGCCCAGGGCGCTGACGGCCTGACCTCTGGAGAACACCCTGCGTGACGCGTCTGGCCACCCCCGGTCACAGGGGCGTCGTGCCCGGTGCGGGCCGACCTGGTTCGCGGGGAAACGCGGAGGGGCCCGGCGTACGCCGGGCCCCTCTTCACGCACTGCGAGCCGACCGCCATCTCGAAAGAGGCGGGCGCCCACGGGCTGCTCGCGTCAGCCGCGGACGATGTTCTCGGCCTGCGGGCCCTTCTGGCCCTGGGTGACGTCGAACGTGACGTGCTCACCCTCGACCAGTTCGCGGTAGCCGTTGCCGGAGATGTTGGAGTAGTGGGCGAAGACGTCCGGGCCGCCGCCCTCCTGCTCGATGAATCCGAAGCCCTTTTCGGAGTTGAACCACTTCACGGTGCCGCTGGCCATACTGCTGTCCTTCGAAATAACGCCGGGCTCCCCCGGCTGATCCATGACGGGCGCCTCTCCGTCGCCGGAGGGCACCCGACACCTGTTCTACCCCATCCGCCCCACAGATCAACCCCTCGCCACATCACAACCTTGCGACGTGGACGGCAACGCCGGCAGGGTGCGCGCCGACCAGGTGGCCGGACCGGCCCGCGTGCGGGGTTTCGGCCGGCGCCGGAGCCCTCCGGAGCGGAAGCGCGAAGGCGTAGCCGCTCAGCTACGGAAAGCGTCGGGCCTCGGCGGACAGACCGGGTTCCGCAGGACGCGCGAGCAACGCAGGACGAGGAGCGTCCAGACGGGGAGCCAGAGCGCGATCAGCAGCGCGCGGGCGGTCCCCGGAAGAGGGATCGCCACCAGGAACCCGGCGACGCCGCAGGGACGGGCCACGAGGCCTCCGGATCGCGCGAGGGGGATCAGAGCACGACGCGGTAGTGGGTCGTCAGGCGCCGGTCGTCGGACAGGACGTGGAACGCGAGGCCGGGCGGCTGGTCGCGGTCTGCGGCGTGATCGCCCTCCCAGGGCATGCGCAGGGTCCAGGTGACGGCCGGTCCGACGATCAGCGGACGCCGGGCGAAGGTCGAGGCGGCCGCGGTGTGGGCATGGCCGGTGAGGACCGCGACGACCCGCGGGTGCGCGTCGAGCAGGTCGGCCAGTCGTCCGGGCTCTTCGAGCATGCCGGAGTCGGGCAGGGGGTGGTGCAGTTCGACCGGCGGCTGGTGGAAGGCGATCAGCGCGGCGGCGTCCTGCGGGAGCGCCGTGAGGGTGGCGTCGATCCAGGCGAGTGTCTGGTCGTCGAGGCGTCCCTCGTCGCGCCCCGGAATGGTGGAGTCGCACATCAGGATGGCGGTACCGGCGATGTCGTGGACCTGGTTGACGGGGCCCTGGTCGGGTGCCTCTCCGAGCAGGGCTTTGCGGTAGGCCGGCCGCGCGTCGTGGTTTCCGGGGCAAGTGAGCACGGGAAAAGGGGCGGCCAGGATCCGGGCCGCTTCCTCGTACTCGGCCTCATCGCCGTGATCGGCGATGTCCCCGGTGACCAGGAGCGCGTCCACCGGGTGGGGCAGGGCTCGCAGGTAGTCCATGACGCGGGTGGCACGTCGGGTTGCCCTCTCGCTGCCGTCCAGGTGCAGGTCGCTGATCTGTGCAAGCAGCGTCATCCGCGGTCGCCTCCCGTGGCGGGCCGAGCCGCCGTCCCTTGCCGGGACGAGTGTCTCCACCCGCTCCAGGTTCTAACGGTTTTTTTCTGACTTACCGTTAGGACCATAGGGTGCGCGGTGGGATGGATCAAGTGGGCCGCCGACCGGCCACCGGGACGGAAATGAGGGGATGCGGGATGGCTGTGGAGCGCTGGGCGGCACTGGAACTGGCGAGCACGATTCGCCACGACGGGGACGGCGGCGTCGCCGACGACCTCGCCACGGTCCAGGGAACGACGCTCTGGATCCAGGAGCAGGGGGATCTGCTGGCCGGCCACATCCCGGAGGGAAGGCTCACGGCGGACGAAAACCTCAGGCTCGCGATCGTCGACCTCCGGCAGGCAGTCCGAGCCCTGTTCGCCCGAGCGGTCAGCCCCGCTCCCCCCAGCCCGGCGGACGCCCATCGCCTGATGACTGCCGACCGGGCGATCAGCCACCTCAACGCGGCCGCCGCGCGGGAGTTGATCGCCCCGCAGATCGACTGGCCCGTCGAAGGCCCTCCTGCCACCCGACTGCTGTCGGCGCAGCAGGATCCGCACGTTCGGCTTGTCGCCGCCCTGGCCCGAGCCGCGATCGACTTTCTCAGCGGCCCGCAGCGCACTCGGCTGCGCTCCTGCACCGCGCCCCGCTGCGTGCGTTACTTCGTCAAGAGTCACGGGCGGCAGGAGTGGTGCAAGCCGTCCTGCGGAAACCGCGCCCGAGCGGCTCGCCACTACCAGCGTCAGCGCTCGGCAGCAGACGGAGGCTCCGCCCGCTCCTGATCGCTCGGGGAACCCCGTGGCCGCGTCGGCACGGCTGTGGCCGCGACGTGGAAGCCGCTTCCCGTGCACGCAGCAGACGTCGGAGATTCCGTACGGGTTGGTGTCCGACCAGGCCCGAGCCCCGAACTGATGAAGTCACAGCGCAGGAAAGGGACTTGGCGGCCATGCGTCACCGTCCGACCTGACCAGCACTTTCGCGGCTCGCGCCGCCACGCGTCCGCCGACTCCCGGGGCGCAGCACAGGTGCACCGCTATGCGGAAAGCGCCTGTCCGCAGCCCAGACGATCAGCGCGCAGAGCGAGAATCCCGCCCCGAGGAGACTGCAGCCCGTCCAGCCGTGGGCGGTGAAGACGGCCGTGGTCGCCACGGCGCCGAGGGCGGAGCCGAGCGAGTAGAAGACCATGTAGGCGCCGACGACACTGCTGGTGCGCAGCGGATGAGCGGTGGTGAGCAGGTGCTGGTTGCTCACGTGTACGGCCTGGACCGCGAAGTCGAGGGCCACGATCCCGACGGCGAGGAGTCCCAGTGTCCACGGGAGTTGCGCGATCGCTGCCCACGAGAGGACGAGCAGGGTGAGCGCCAGCCCGGTGACCCGAATTGTCCGTCCTGCGTCCGCCCACCGTCCCGCGCGTGCGGCGCCGACGGCGCCGGCGAGGCCCGCGAGGCCGAACAGTCCGACCTGGCTTTCGCTCAGCCGCCACGGTGCGTCCGCGAGCGGCAGGGACAGCCCGCTCCACAGCGTTCCGAAGGAGGCGAACAGGAAGAACGCGATGAGCCCTCGCGTCAGCAACAGCCGCTGTCCGAAGAGCCCGCCGAGTGATGCGACGGCCTGCCCGTACCCAACAGGTCGGCCGGGACGTTCCTCCGGCGGCAGAGCGACGAGGACGAGAGCCGCGAGCCCGAGCGAGAGCACGGCCAGCACGACGTAGATGCTCCGCCAGCCCCATATGTTGGCGAGCGCGCCGGTGACGACTCGCGCACCGAGGATGCCGACCACGACACCCGAGGTCACGGCGCCAATATTCCGGCCGCGCTCGGCAGGCGGCGAGACCGATGCGGCGTAGGCAACCGTGGTCTGCACGACGACCGCGAACACTCCGGCCACCGTGAGCCCCGCGAACGCCGTCCACGCGGCTGGCGCCGAGGCCGTGAGGATCATGCCCGTTGCGGTGATCGCCAGGTGCACGGCGATGAGCCGGCGCCTGTGGGCCACCACATCGCCGAGGGGTACGAGCAGCACCAGCCCGGCCAGGTAGCCGAACTGGCCGCTCGCGACGATCCACCCCGCGTGTGCCGCCGGCACACCGAGATCCCGTCCCATCGGCTCAAGTACCGGCTGCGCGGCATAGATGCCGGCCACGGCGACGCCACACACCGCCGCGAGCAGAAGCCGCCGCCACACGTCCATCGCACCCCAACCCCGATCAGTAGCGAATTGCAACCGTTTTGACGGTAGGGCATGCTGGTTTCAATCCGCAACTCATTGGGAGGTGTCATGCCGCGCACCACCGCGCGCGCCGCGAAGCCGGACTGGACCGACCCCGACTGTCCGGTCGCCCGCGCACTCGACCTCGTCGGCGACAGATGGAGCCTTCTCGTCGTCCGCGACGCGATGGACGGGGCGCGGTCGTTCACCGAGTTCCAGCGGCGTACCGGCATCGCCCGCAACATCCTCACCGAGCGCCTGCGCAGGCTCACCACCTACGGGCTCCTCGCCCAGCGCACAGCACCGTCGGGCCGCCGCAAGGAATACGTACTCACCGACGCCGGCCGCGACCTCTTCTCCGTCATCCTCACCCTGCGGCAGTGGGGGGAACGCCACGCCTTCGCACCCGGAGAAGCACACTCAACCCTGGTCGACGAGCACGGCACCCCTGTACCGGAGATCGCACCAACCAGCGCCGACGGCAACCCCGTTGACGCCGACACCACTCACGTCCAGAAGGCCGGATAGGCGTCGAGCCTTGGGCCCCGTCAGAGCTCGCAGACACCGGTCGAATGGACCGTCGGGAGCACGGAACCCCAACAGGGCTGCCGTGCTCCCGCGTTGAGACCTCGGACATCTCCGCGGCGGCACGGGAAGCCCTGTCCATCGCGCCCCGCCCGCACCAGCCCGGTCCCGCGACTGTCGGCCGCCGGACACCGACCGCGCCGAAAAGGCGCCATCACCCGTCCTCAGACAGGGAGTTCGGTGATGCCGAGGGCGAAGTCCAGGTTCCCCACCCCGTGGTTGGCGAGGCCCACCGTGACCACGCCCGCTCCTTCGAGCCAGTGCGCCATGTTCAGGCCGCCGACGTCCAGCGGGCGCAGCCCGAGGCTCTCGACGAACACCCCCACACTCGCCTTGGCCCGAGCGTTGTCGCCGGCGAGGAAGATGTCGGGCCGCCCCTTCTCCAGGACATGGCGGAAGACGGTGTTGAACGCCTTCACCACACTGGCATCTGCCGGGGCCGCTTTGGCGACCTCCTGCGCGATCGAGGTCTCCTCGCGGTGGGCCAGCCCGTCGAACGTGGAATTGAAGGGATTGCTGATGTCGACGATGACCTTGCCGGCGAGAGCGTCGCCGTACTGGGCGACGGCCGGCACGACGCCGTCGTACAGCAGGGCCACGATGACGATGTCCCCCGCCGGGGCGGTGCCCCATTCTCCGGTCGTGGCGCCGTCGCCGAGAGCCTTGGCCAGGTCGGCGGCCTTGGCCTGGTCGCGGCCCATGATCTCGACCGTGTTGCCGCCCGCCAGCGCCCGCGCGCCGATGGTGCGTGCCATGTTCCCTGTGCCGAGGATGCTGATGTCGCTCATGAAGTGTCCTGCCCTGGTTGCGTGTTGTCGGGTTCAGACGGCCGTGGTGCCGCCGTCGGCGACCAGTTCCATGCCGTTGACGTAGCTGGAGTCGTCGGAGGCGAGGAAGAGGGCGGCGGTGGCTATTTCGTCGGGGCGGCCCATCTGGCCGCGGGGGATGAGGGACTCGAACTGGCGCTTGGTGGCCTCGTCGAAGAGTTCTTCCTGCTTGGCGGTGGCCACCTGGCCGGGCGTCAGGACGTTGACGCGGATGCGGCGGTCCTTGAGCTCGTTGAGCCAGATGCGGGCCCATGCCTGCTGGACGGCCTTGCTGCCGGCGTAGACGCTCCAGCCGGGGAAGCCACCGAGGGAGGCGTTGGAGCCGGTCATGAGGATGGAGCCGCCGTCGTTGAAGAGCGGCAGGGCCTTCTGGACGGTGAACAGGGTCCCGCGGGCGTTGAGCCCGAACCAGGTGTCGAACTGGGCCTCGGTGATCTCACCGAGCGGGGCGGGCTCGCCGCCGCCGGCGCTCGCCCACAGGACGTCGAGGTTGCCCTTCTCCCGCTTGACGGTGTCGTAGAGGCGGTCCAGGTCGCCCAGGTCGGCGGCGTCGCCCCGGACGCCGGTGACGTTGCGGCCGATCTGCCTGACCGCCTCGTCCAGGGCGTCCTGGCGACGGCCGGTGATGAAGACGTAGGCGCCCTCGTCGACGAACAGCTTCGCCCCGGCCAGTGCCATGCCGGTGGTACCGCCGGTGATGACCGCCACCTTGCCGTCGAGCTTTCCCATGGTCGCTCCCTTGGATCGTTGGTGCCGTGCGCACCTGGGACGACGACGTTATGTACACCGACCCGTTTACGTACCGTACGGGGCGGACGGCCGCGGCGCAAACTATGTACACCGGTCGTTACCCGGTCGGGGTAGCATGGGCCCATGACAGAGTTGGAGAAGGGCCCCACGGGCCGCCGCCGCGGCCGGGGTGCGCGCGAGCGCATCCTCAACGCGTCCCAGCAGCTCTTCCGGGCGCAGGGCATCAACCGCACCGGCATGGACCAGCTCTGCGCCGCGGCCGAGGTGTCCAAGCGCACGGCCTACCAGCACTTCACCGGCAAGGACGAACTCGTCGCCGAGTACCTGCGCCAGTTCGACCCCTCCGTTCTGTCCGGCGTGTTCGACCGCCCCGACCTCACGCCCCGCGAACGGCTCCTCGCGGCCTTCGACATCCCCCCGACCACTCCGCTGTGCCCCTACATCGCCGCCGCCGTCGAACTCCACGACCCCCAGCACCCGGCGTCCCAGTACGCACGCGACTACAAGAAGGCCGTCGCCGCCCGGTTCGCCGACACCGCCCGCGAAGCCGGCGCCGCCGACCCCGATCAGCTCGGCGAGCAGCTCGCGCTGCTCCTCGACGGTGCCGCGGCCCGAACCCGGGTCCTCGACGCCGACGCCTTCCCCACCGCCGCCGCCATCGCCGCCGCCCTCGTCGACAACGCCCTCTCCGCCACAGCCGGCGATGACCGGCGACGGGACGCACTGCCGAGCTGACGTGGCACTTTGCGACCGGGCTGGACGCGCCGCCGGCCGCGCGGCTGCTCCGCCGGTGCGCGACGACGGCCGCCCGGCTGCTGGCCCGGACCGCCGGCCTTTGCGGACTGGCCGCCCGCCTGTTGAGAGGCCCCCAGGACACGAGAAGGGCCCGGTCTCCCACCATCAGGTGGGAGACCGGGCCCTTCTCGTGACACTCGGCGCGCTGTCGGCCGAGGACGTCTGCCCGGCCCAGAGCTTGCTAGCAGGCCGGGGCCTGGAGGGCGGTGCGCAGGAAGAAGTCGTCGATGCTGGTGACGGCGGTGGTGAAGTCGTCCAGCGTGACCGGCTTGGTGACGTAGGCGTTGGCATGGCGGTGGTACGCGCCCTGGACGTCGTCGGGCGAGCTGGACGTGGACAGCACGACGACCGGGATGGTGCGAAGGTCCTCGTCGGTCTTGAGGACGCCGAGGAGTTCGTGGCCGTCCATGCGCGGCATGTTGATGTCGAGGACGATCAGGTCCGGCCGGGGGGCGTCGGGTCCGCGCAAGTAGTGCAGGGCCTCCACGCCGTCGCCGACCTGGGTCACGCTGCGGGGGGTGCCGTTGTTCTCCAGGGCGTCCTGGATGAGGTACGCGTCCGCGTCGTCATCCTCGACGAGGAGGATGTCGCGGGCGAGGGGCGGCACGGGATAGGCCACGGTCAGCTCTCTTCGGGGTGACGGTGCAGAAGGTCGGGGAAACGTTTGCGGGCGCCCTGCCGGCTCATCCCGAGCGCGGCCCCGACATCGGGATACCCGGACCCGGCCTCGGCCGCGTCCCGGGCAAGATGGTCGGCGACGCGCGCCGCGGCACGTTGCAGGTGCAGCAGGGCGTGCAGGTGAGCCAGGGCTCTGGCCTCGTCCGTCCGGACGCCGGCCATCGGGCGGAAGGCACAGCGCGCCAGCCGTCGGGCGGTGTCCGCCATGACGGCCTCAGCGGCTTCGGCAATCTCGGTTTCGGTCATCCGGACTTCGAAGTGGGCTCCGGGCATGGCCATCAATGTAACGGTGCGACAGACCCCTGACAACCAGGGTTGTCACCCCCTGTAGAGTTCCGCTGCCCGCCACGCCGCACCTCCGCCGGTGAAGCGGCACTTGTGTACCGCCACTGCTGCCCGCCCAGAGGACCTTCATGCCTGAGAACCGCCCTCCGAACACCGTGTCCGGCTGGACGACCCGGCGATGGCTCGTCTCGGGCACGGGCCTGGCCCTGGTGCTCCTCGCGGTACTGGGCGTGGTGGGGGCGCGCACCCTCCAGCACGGCACACAGGTCTCCGTCCGCCTGGTCGACCACACCTCACCGGCCCTCATAGCTGCGGTCCAGTTGGAGGCGGCCCTCGTCAACCAGGAGACCGGCGTACGCGGTTACGGGCTGACCGGCAGACGCGACTTCCTGGAGCCCTACGCCGAGGGCAAGGCCCAGCAACGCACGGCGACCGCGAAGCTGCGCGGCCTCGGCGTCAGCCGACAGGACCGCGACGACCTCGCCCTGGTCCTGCGACGCGCCGGTGCCTGGCAGCGGGAGATCGCCGACCCCGTCGTGACCGCACCGGCCGGGTCCCCTCCGAAGGTCGCCGAAACGCGGGCCGACGAGGGCAAGCGCCTGTTCGACTCCCTGCGCGACGCAACCGCCACCCAGCAGACGCATCTGCGGCAGGCACGGGCTGACGGGCGCAGCGACCTGCTCGCCGCCCGGCATGCCCGCAACATCGTCTTCGCCGCCATCGCGGCCACCCTGCTGATCCTGTTCCTCCTCGTCTTCAGCGGGCTGCGCCGCGGTGTCGCCCTCCCCCTGACCGCGCTCTCCCGCGACACCCGCCGCGTCACCGGCGGCGACTTCGCCCACCGGGTGACCCCCACCGGGCCCGCCGACCTGCGCGCCCTTGCCGCCGACGTGGAGGCGATGCGGCTGCGCCTCCTCGACGAGCTCCGCGCCGCCGAACAGGCGCGCGCCGCCGTGGACCAGCAGAGCGCCGAACTCAAGAGATCCAACGAGGAGTTGGAGCAGTTCGCCTACGTCGCCTCTCACGACCTGCAGGAACCCCTGCGAAAGGTCGCCAGCTTCTGCCAGCTCCTGCAACGCCGCTACAGCGGCCAGCTCGACGACAAGGCCGACCAGTACATCGCGTTCGCGGTCGACGGCGCCGCGCGCATGCAGAAACTCATCACCGACCTGCTGTCCTTCTCCCGCGTCGGCCGCGTCCACCAGGACAACACCCGGGTCGACCTCGAACACAGCCTGGCCCAGGCCCTGGACAACCTCGGCATCGCCATCGAGGAGGCCGGCGCAGACGTCACGCACGATCCGCTGCCCGTCATAGCCGGCGACTCCACCCAGCTCACCCTGCTGCTGCAGAACCTCATCGGCAACGCCGTCAAGTTCCGCGCCCCCGACCGGCCCCCGCGCATCCATCTCTCCGCCCGCCAGGACGGCGGGCTGTGGCACCTGGCCGTCACCGACAACGGCATCGGTATCGACCCCGAGTACGCCGGCCGTGTCTTCCTCATCTTCCAGCGCCTGCACACCCGCGACACCTACGCCGGCAGCGGCATCGGCCTCGCCATGTGCCGCAAGGTCGTCGACTTCCACGGCGGCACCATCCACGTCGACACCACCCACCGCGACGGCACCCGCGTCGAGTTCACTCTCCCGGCCACGACCTGACCGGCAGCACCGCGGTCCGGCGCGAAGCCCGCGGTCGCCACTCGTCCGGTGTTCGTCTGGGCACTCCATGGCCCCCGGCAGGGTGCCTCCGCCGAGCATCAGGACCAGCGCGCCCAGGCCCCAGACCTGGGGCCTGGGGCCGAAGCTGACCGGACCGATGAAGCAGTCGCCTCACCGATGAAGCCACTCAACGACGGCCTCCCGGTTCCGACCTCCCCATTCGCGGCCGCTCACAGGCCCAGGCGGCGGTCCACGAAGGCGAGAAGTTCACGCAGGACGAGGTCGGCATCGTCGTCGTGAAGCAGCTCGTGCCGGCCCTCCTGGACCGAGAGGTGTCTGCCGCCCTCCGCGGTCAGCAGCCCGACGAGGCGGGCACTTCCCCGGGGATCGGTCGCGACGTCCGCGGTTCCGTGAGCCACGAAAGCCGGGGGCCGCCAGTGCGGGGCCGCTGCCCACACGTCCGCCGCGACGTCGAGCGCGCTGGCGCCCACGAGCAGCGGCAGTCTCCGGTGGACCATGAGCGGGTCCCGCAGCGCCTCGCGTGCTACGTCATCGCGCCGGGTCAACGCCGACGCAGGAGCGGCGGGTGCCGGTGCGGGAACCATCGGCAGGAGCCGGGCCAGCATGTCGATGAGGCTCCGCAGCGTCGCGGGCGGGGAGGGTGGGAGAGCGGGTGCGAGGAGCACCACGCCCGAGATCCCGTGGTCGTCCGCGCTGACACTGCCCGCGGTGACCAGCCCGCCCAAAGAGTGGCCCAACACCACCAGGGGGAGGGAAGCGGCGAGCATCTCCCGCCGGACGGCTGTGTGATCGCCGACGGCCCGGCGGACATCGACGACGCCTCGGCGCCCCCGGGAACGGCCATGTCCGATCATGTCCATGGCCCATACTTCGACTCCCCTGTCCACCAGGCGTGGCACCAACTGGGAGTACTGGTGGACGAACCGTTCGGAGTACTCCGCGAAGCCGTGCTGCAACTGGACCTGCGCCACGGGGTTTTCCGGCGTCCAGACGTGCACCACCGCTCCGGACGGCAGGACACGCCTGCTGTAGTCGCCGTCGTGGAGGTGGCCTCCGCGGACAGCGAATTCGTCGCTCGTCATGACGCTCCTGTCGGTGAGCCGTTCCTGACTCGGATCCCATCGCATCGGACTGGATTGGATTGGCCGGGGTCAGTCGGCGGGAGAGTCGCTCCCGGACCCGGCTCGTGGGAGTCCGAAGGACGGTCAGTGGACCTTGCGGATGGGGACGATGAGGATCGCCCCCAGGGCGCAGGCGCCCATCGCTCCGACGAAGGCCGGTGAGTACCCCATTCCCAGGCCCACCAGGGCCGAGCTGGCGGCGGGGGCCAGTGCCTGCCCGCCCGTGTTGGCGACGTTGAGAATCCCGAGATCCTTGCCCCGGGCGGCCTGGTCGGGCAGGACGTCCGCCATCAGGGCTGCGTCGACGGCGTAGTAGCAGCCGAACGCGAGTCCGCCGACGCAGGAGAACCCGGTCATGCCGGCCGGTGTCGCCCGGACGAGGGGCAGGGCGATGGCGACCAGCGCCAGCAAGGAGGCGCCGATGACAAAGGGTTTGCGTCGCCCGGTGCGGTCCGACAGCGGTCCCGAGACCACGGAACCGGCGATCGCGGTGGCCAGGAAGAACACCGAGTTGATGCCCAGGGCCGCCGCCGCGCGCCTCTTGGAGAGGCCCACGTGGTCCGTGAGGATGTAGAGCTGATAGCTGTTGATCATGAAGTAGCCGAGGACCAGCAGGAGTCTCCCCCACAACGCCCAGTGGAAGTCCGGTGCGCCCTTGGGAAAACTGACGGAGCGGAGCAGGTGCCCGGCCGTGGGCCGCGGAGCCGGGCGGTCGTTCGCGCTGGACAGGTCCGGCGCCACGCACACGGCCAGGCCCGCCAGCACGATCGAGGCGATCCCGGTGACGACCAGCCCGGTCCCCGGCGAGTCCAGGAAGACGGCACCGATCACGGCGCCCAGCGCGTTCCCGAGCAGGATCCCGACTCCCACCAGGGCCGACACAGTGGCACGGCGTGCGACGGGAACCCGGTCGGGCACGATCGCGTTCAGCGGTGCGGTCATCGCGTTGAGCCCGATCACGGTCAGGCACCACCAGCCCAACAGGGTCCAGAAGGTGTCGGCGGCCGCGAGCAGCGACATGAACAGCGCTGTGGCGAGGCCACCGCCCACGATCCACGGAGTCCGCGCACCCAGCCTGGAACGGGTGCGGTCGGACAGGGCACCGACGACGATGTTGGCCGTCAGGCCGACGAGTGCGGCCGCCGCGGTGAGGACGGCCAGCAGGGTCACCTTGTGGTCCGGGGCGATGTCCTCGACGCGGGCCGGCAGCAGGACCGCCGTCCCGGTGGCGAACGGCATCGACCAGGCCACGGTGCCCACCAGGAGCCCGACAGCCACACGCACCATTCCCGTCCGGCAACGAACCGTCTCCGCCGCGGGCGACGACTCCTCGACGGGAGCCGCGCTCATCGCGGATCCCGGCGGGCGCGCAGGTCCGTGAACGGGAGCGCGCACAGGTCGATGACGGTCTCGGTGAACGCGACGGCCTGACGGCGCAGCGCCGCGACATCGATCAGGTCGATCACCGGAACGGCGTTCAGGAGGTAGCCGGGTCCGGTGATGAAGTTCGCCGACGGCAGACCGGCGCTGTGCCAGAACGCGCTCCCGTCGCCGGGCCAGGTGGTGCCGTCCGGGGAGCGGCCCGTGGTGTCGGGGACGAAGGGGCGCAGTACCCGCGACTCGGTGACGGCCGCCCGGTCGAGTCCGCGTCGCACCGCGTCGATGACCGCCTGGTGAGGGCTGGCGAAGGCGCACCCGAACTCGTGCTCCTGCAAAGGCAGTCCGGCCTGCTGGTCGTGGGTCCAGGTACGGGCACCAAGGTGTTCCAGGCACAGCGCGGCGGCGATCCGCGGCACGAGATCGTCCCGGTGCCGCTCCAGGAAGGCTTCCAGGCCCCACGCGGTGTGGGTGCTGAAGTGGCCGGTGGTCAGCAGGACGAGCACACTGCGCGGCAGCTCGTGCCGGGGGACCCGCGACAGGTACTGGGCCATGGCCAGGATGGCCTCCGGACCGTTGTCCTCCAGTCCGTTCGTCCCGTCGGTGTGGGAGTGCAGGACCACGATTTCGTCGCTCGAACCGGGGATCAGTCCGAGCACGTTGGCGGTCTCGACGTCGTCCACCCGGGCCTCCAGGACCAGGGTGGCCTCCTGACCGGTGGCGGCTGCCGCGCGCAGACGCTCACCCTGCTCGCGGCCGACGAAGACGGCGGGCACCCCGCGGTGCACTCCGTCGTAGAGGAGGTACCCCTCGCGGAGCGCCTCGGCGGGCAGGTCGACGATCAGTACGAGCCCGGCCGCCCCTGCCCTCGCGAAGCGGTCCAGGTGTTCGCGCATGGTGTCCTGGCTCAGCCACACCCGCTCGTAGGGAGTGCCCGGATCGTAGTCCTCACCGCGGCGAATGTCCTGGTGCTCGCCCCAGTCGAGGTCGTCGAAGACCTGCGCGCTGAGGGCCGGCAGCGGCACGTCGACCACGCCTATCCGGCCCTTGACGGCCTCGGCGGACAACTCGGCGCGTACCCCCTCCGCCGGAGTGCTCCCCGAGTACGCGACCGGCGCGACCAGGGGAATGTCGACCGGGCCGTCGGCGCCGGTGACCGAGAGCCGCCAGGACAGGGGGGTCCATCGTCTGAGCGGCAGCGTTTCCCGGCGGACGTCGTCCACGCCGACGCGGCCGAGCCTGTCCACCAGGGACGCGACGTAGGCGTGGTGGGCGTCGGACCCGGTGGCCCGCAGTCCGCGTGCGTCCAGGTCGCGCTGCCACGTGTCCAGAACGCCGAGGCCGAGGAAGCCGCCGTCGGGGATCCTGGCGCCGGGGACGGCCGGGACATGGCCCGACGGCCACTCCACGTCCTCACCGATGGTCGTCATGACTGTCCTCTTCAAGTGGAGACGGGGTACGGAGCCGACCATCTCCCAAACCGGACCCGGCAGAAATTGACCCACAACCAAAACGTGCGACGCTCCCGTTGTGACATCTCCAAAAGACGTGCCGTTGACGATCAACGGCGTTGTGGCCTCCCGGTGGATCCGGGACCGGCGGCGTGCCCTCGTGGACCGTGTCCTGTCGCGGCTCGCCGACCCCGGCTCCCGTCGGCCCGACACGGACCTGCCCTGGATCGTCGGCTACAACATCGACCTGTTCGTCCGCGCATTGGAAGACCCGGAAGCGCGTCCCGTCACCGAGGACGACGCCGCCGACCTCGTCGCGTCCGCGGCCCGGCGCGCCGGCGAGGGGCAGCCGGTCGAGAACCTGATGCGCGACTACCAGATCGGCTTCGACGCCGTCTGGCAGGCGGTCCTGGAGGAGGTCGGAAACGCGGACGCGGACGGGCTGTTGCGGCTCACCGCGCGCACTCACGCCCACCTCCTCGCTGTCACCACCCTCGTGCTGCGCGGCTACCACCACGAAGCGGCGAGCCTGAGCATCGGCGAACGCGACGCCCGCTACGCCGCGTACACCGCCCTGCTGTCGGGGAACGATCCCGCCGCCGAGGTGTCCCGGGCAGGTCTGACCCTCGCGGAGCGCTATCTCGTGCTCTCGATCCGTCTCTCCGAGTCCGCTGCCCCTGGTGACGTCCGGCCGCTGGTCACCCGGCGGCGGCGCGCGAACACCATCCAGCGCATCCTCGCCGAGCACGCCGACGGTGACGTCCTGGCCGTCGTGGGCGAGCCCGTCACCACCGCCCTCGTCCCCGTTCACGCGCCCGCCGCCGCCACGAAGGCCTACGACGGTCTGCGGGTCCTGGCCGAAGTCCTCGACGCGGAAGTGCACATGGGGGCGGCACTCGTCCCCACTGCCGAGATCCCGACCGCCGCGTCACAGTGTGCCGAGGTCACGGAGATCGCCGTGGCCACGCGCCGCCCGCCCGGCGTCTACCAGCTCGAAGACCTGCTGGTGGACTACCAACTCACGCGCCCGGGACCGGCCTTCGACCTGCTCCTGCAACGGCTCTCCCCGCTCGACAGCCACCCGGACTGGGAGGAGACGCTGCGGGTGTATCTGCGGCATCACTGCGACCGGCGCCTGACCGCGGCAGAACTCCACCTGCATCCCAACAGCGTCGACTACCGGCTCTCCCGCCTCGCCGACGCATGCGGCTTCGACGCCACGGACCCCGCGCAACGCGCCCTCGCCCACACGGCGCTGTGTGTTCGCGACGTGGCGGAGCACCGCACACGCCAACGGGGAGTCCCTGCCTGATCCGCGGGAGCCTGCACGGCGGAACCGGACAGCGGTTCAGTCACCGAGGAGGCTGTCCAGGGGCGCCCAGTCCGTGACGGGCCGGACAGCTCCCAACCGCCCACGAGCCGCACCGCCCGCACCGGCGACCTCGACCTCGACGTACTGATCACCGGAGAACACCCAGAACCGGTCGTCGTGCCCAGGCACCGCCATCACCGCGTCAATGCCCTCCTCGAACGACGGCAGCCCCCCGAAACTCTTCTTCCAGTCCCCCAACGACCCAGGACCGCTCACCCGCCGCGCGCCCGCCGGAGAATCCCCCACTTCCACCAGCACGTACCTGCTGCCGGAGAACACCCAGAAACGATCCCCCCGACCCGGCACCGCCATCACCGCGTCCACTCGGCCACCGGATCCGGGCAGATCCCCGAGGGCAACGCTCCAGTCCGTGACGGGCCGGACAGCTCCCAACCGCCCACGAGCCGCAACGCCCGTACCGGCGACCTCGACCTCGACGTACTGATCACCGGAGAACACCCAGAACCGGTCGTCGTGCCCAGGCACCGCCATCACCGCGTCAATGCCCTCCTCGAACGACGGCAGCCCCCCGAAACTCCTCTTCCAGTCCCCCAACGACCCAGGACCGCTCACCCGCCGCGCGCCCGCCGGAGAATCCCCTACCTCCACCAGCACGTACCTGCTGCCGGAGAACACCCAGAAACGATCCCCCCGACCCGGCACCGCCATCACCGCGTCCACCTGCCCCGTGCTCTCCTGGGCGGCGGAGCTGCCGGACGCCGAGGAGTGGGCGGCGTCGCTGAGCCCGTGGACGCCGGCAGCGATGCCGCCGAGGGCTGCCAGCCCGACGACGGCCACCGCCCACACCGGTATGCGCCGACGCGCGGGAGGCAGGCGCCTCTCCCGTCGGGTGGGCCGCAGGGGTGCCGCGGCCCGGGGGTCGAGTACGGCGCGCAGGCCTCGTTCGACCGCGTCCGCTGTCGGCCGTGCGGTCGGGTCCTTGCACAGCAGGCCCTCGATGACCTCCCGCAACGCGCCTGCCCCCAAGGAGATTTCGGGCTCCTCGTACACCGCCGCGTGCATCACGGCGGTGACCTCGGGACGGGCGAAGGGCGGCGTACCGGTCGCCAGCGCGCACAGCATGCCGCCCAGGGAGAACAGATCGCTGGGCGGGCCGGCGGTCAGTCCGCGCAGTCTTTCCGGTGCCATGAAGTCGACCGACCCCACGACCCCGCCGGTCGCGGTGTGGGCGCCCCCGTCGGCAAGCGCGGCGATGCCGAAGTCGGTCAGCACGGCGGCCCCGTCGGACCGCAGCAGGACGTTGGCGGGCTTCACGTCCCGGTGCAGGGCACCCGCGGCGTGCACCGCTTCCAGCGCCGACAGCACTTCGAGGCCGATGCGGGCGACGTCGGCCGCAGGCATCGGACCGTCGCTCTGCAGCCGCTCCGCGAGGGAGCCGCCGTGGACCAGTTCCATCACGATCCACAGCCGCGTGTCGAACTCCACCAGATCGTAGATGTCGATCACGTGCGGATGGGACACCCGGGCGATGGCACGCGCCTCGGTCAGCACCCGCCGCATGAGTGCCCGGTGTTCCTCGCCGTGCGCGACGACGTACAACTCCTTGACCGCCACAGCCCGCTGAAGCAGATGGTCCCAAGCCCGCCAGACGGTGCCCATCCCGCCACTGCCCAGGCGCTCGGTGAGCACGTACCGCTCGGCGACAACCTGCTGCCCGTCACTGTTGATCACGTCGCAACAACCTACACAGGAGCGGCATGCTCTCCGCCCCCGGCCTGCACGGCGTGCGGTCGACCGGGCCCGCCCCGGCAGCAAGCATCGTCTGATCCTCTATCCGCCCGGCACTCGCCGATCGCCGGTCGCGGCCGCTACTCGCGAAAACCCCGGCGGCGTCACACAGTTGATACCCCTCTGACCACTTCAGGCCGAAGCCCGCTGTCGCGCTTGGCAGTTGGATGCGCCTCGGCGGGCAGCCGGTTCCCGAGAAGCCCGCCTCGACGGATCGGGGGGACGCGGCCGCGCGGACCGTGCCGCGGAACGCGGCCCTGGGCGCCGCCGATCCGGAACTGTCGCGCACCCGGCCGCAGTTGACGAAGCCGGACATGCCACCGCCGAAACCGCGAACGTGTCGTCCGGCCGCCCCACCTCGCGACGACATCGACGCCCACCGGCCGCCGGCCGACACCCCGCGAAGTGCCCGCCCGTGGGCGCTACTTGCGTACTGCGGCGAGGCCCTGGTCGTAGAGGTCGAGGATGTCACCCCGGCCGTCGCCCTCCACCCACGCCGCCATGGCGGCGTCGAGCACGGCGAAGGCCGTCGCGACGACGGCACGGGTTCGCAGCGCGCCCTCCGTGTCCGGGGACGGCGCTCTGGCTTCGAGCAGGGGCAGGAGTTCTTCCTGGCAACGGACACGCTTGCCGAGGTAGGCGGCGCGCAGCGAGTCGGTACGGTGCACCAGGCGGAGGCGCTCCAGTGCCTGCTCGGGGCTCGCGTGCAGGGAGAGGGACGCCTCGAACGCGGCGCGCAGCACGCCCCACACGTCGGTGTCGAGCGGCTGCTCGCGGACGGCCTGCGTCAGCAGGGCGACGAAGCGCTCCTGGCTGCCGCCGACAAGGTCCTCCTTGGTGCCGAAGTACCGGAAGAGGGTGCGCTGGGAGACCCCGGCCTCGCGGGCGACCTGGGCCACGGTCGTCTCGTCGTAACCCTGCTGCGCGAAGAGGCGCAAGGCCGTGTCGAGGATTTCCTGAGAGGCCAGCTGCCTCGTCCGGTCCCACAGCGTGGGTGTTCTTCCCGCCGTTCTTCCCGCCGTGTCGTTCGTCCCCTGCGTCATGTCCCCAGACTACTTGCGTCCGCCAGGATGGCATCCGCACGCCCTTTGACAGTGACTGCCAATCTTTCATACGCTGACAGCGCGGGCATTCCACCCCCTCGGCAAGGAGTACGACCATGACGACGAAGACCGCACTCATCACCGGCGGCACCAGCGGGATCGGCAGGGCCACGGCGGAACTGCTCCACTCACGCGGCTACCGCGTCATGGTCACCGGGCGCTCCAGTGCCGATGGCGACACCGGTCTCCCGGCGGACGTAATCCCCGTCCGCGCCGACGCCGGCTCCCTGCCCGACATCGACCGCGTCATCGACCGGGCCCGCGAGGACCTCGGCACGCTCGATCTGCTGTTCCTCAACGCCGCCGCCCTGCACCCCGGCCCGATCGAGTCCACCGACGAGGCGGCTTTCGACGCCATGTTCGACGTCAACGTCAAAGGCAGCTTCTTCACTCTCCAGAAGGCGCTTCCCCTGCTGAACGACGGAGCCTCGGTGGTGTTCACCATCGGCGCAGGAGAGGGACTGGGCGCCGCCATCACCGCCGCCAAGGGGGCGCTGCTCCCCCTCGTGCGCACCCTCGCCCTCGAACTCGCCCCCCGGGGCATCCGTGTCAACGCGGTGAGCCCCGGCATCATCGACACGCCCGCCTACGCCAAGTTGGGCATCTCCCCCGAGACGCTCGCGAGTTGGGGAGAAGGCGTCCCTCTGCGCCGCGTCGGGACTCCTGCCGACGTCGCCGAGGCGGTCGCCTTCCTGGCATCCGACAGCGCCACCTACATCACGGGCGACAACCTGCTCGTCTCGGGCGGCATGGGCGTCCACGCCCGCGCCGCGTAGCCGGTGGAGCCTGCCCTGCGTCCCGCAGCGGATCGACGTCTCGGCACCGGGGATCCCGTCGTGGTGATAGCCAAGCCTCACTCCCGCCCGGCCAAAACCGTGAGACCGGTCCGTCGAGCGAGTTCGCCGATCGAGTAGAGCGTGCCGCAGTCCAGGCCCCCACCTTGATGCCTCCCCCTACTGGAGACTCAAGTCCGTTCGCAGCAAAGCGTGCTCGTGCGCTACGACTGTGGCGACGGCCCCTGCTCCTCGGCCGGTCAGGTGGATGAGCGAGGCGCGTCGGTGAGGTGCCCTCAACGCATTGGTCGCCCCGCTCGTGTCGCTGACTGATCGGCACCAGTCGCGCCAGACAGGCCAGTTGACCCTGACGTGGCCGGATCGACAGGGGTCGAGAATTCGTCAACAGAAATGCCCGCAGGATCGCTGTGCATATTGTCAACAATCTTGTAGCCTGCACGACGCCTTCGCCTTGAGGGACCGGCGAGGCACCTGGTACTCAACGAGGAGACTCCATGCAGCGGTTCCCGGCGTCCTTGGGACGCACCGCAGTTCCCCCCACAGCTCTTCAGGAAAGACGCGCTCCGGCCCGCATGCGACTTCTGCGCGGTATGGCGATCGTCGGCTCCCTCGCCCTGACGGCGGTCGTGACGCCCGCCTCGTTCGCTGTCGCGTCCGCGCCGCACGAGCGCGGCCACGTCGTGGACGCTCAGGACGCGGCGCTGGCATTCGACCAGAGCGCCTACACGCCGATCACCGTCACGGTCGACGGCCAGCCGGTCAACGTGCGCTGGTACAAGGAACTCTGCTACGTCGCCAACCCGGTCGCCGCCGCGGCCCAGCAGCCCGGGATGGGCGGAACCACCACCATCGAGAACACGCGCTGCGGCTACGAGAGCATGAACGTGTTCGTCCCCGAGAGCGCCTTCGGGGACCAGCGGGCGCCGATCTACTTCGCGGTCAACAACGCCGGTTGGATGGCCAGTTACCTCAAGGCCAGCGTCACCTCAGGTGCCACCTACAACAGCTCCACGAGCAACGTCGGCGCGGCCCTGAAGGCCGGTTACGTCTTCGTGGACGTCGCGAACCGCAGCCGCGGGCTCGTGGGAGCTGACGGTTCGTCACCGGGTAAGGCCCCGGCGGCAGCGGTCGACGCGAAGGCGGCGGTGCGCTACCTGCGTCTCAACGACGCCGCCATGCCGGGCAGTGCCGAGCGGATCGTCGTCAACGGCACCAGCGGCGGCGGCGCGCTCTCCTCCATCCTGGGCGCCTCCGGCAACGACAGCGAGTACGACCCCTACCTCGCGGCGATCGGCGCGGCCGGCATCGACGCGGCGGGGCGCAGCACGCTGCGCGACGACGTGTTCGCGGTGAACGCGTACTGCCCGATCACCGACCTGGGCAACGCGGACGTCGCCTACGAGTGGCTGTACAACGTGCTGGGCACGCGCGACGCCACGGGCTCGAACGGCCAGCCGGCGGACGCGGCGGCGATCGCTGCCAAGTTCCCCGCCTACGAGAAGAGCCTCGGCCTGCGCAACCCCGACGGCTCGCCACTGACCGCGGCCACCATGCTGGACACCATCAAGAAGGAGGTCGTCCGCTCCGCGGAGATCTACCTGAACGCCGACGCCGCCAACACGATCCCGGCCCTGGGCGAGAACTTCGTCATCACGTCCGGCGGTCCCGGCGGAGGCACGACGAAGTCGTACGTCAACGACTGGCTGGACGTCGACAACGCCGCGAACAAGGTGCGTTCGGTCAACATGACGAACTACCTGAAGTTCGTCGCCACTCAGGCAACGCTCAAGACCACTCCCGCGTTCGACGCGGTGGGCGTCTACGGCAACACCACCAGCGGGACCGAGACCAACCTCTTCGGTCCGTACACCCAGAAGTACATGAACTACACCGAGTTCAGCTGGGACCACAACAGCGTCCCCGGCGACGGGAGCGGCCTGGACGACACCGGGCTGACCTGGAAGCAGTACACGGCGAGGAAGAGCACCACCGTCGACGACCAGATCCACCTCGTGAATCCCATGGACTTCGTCGGCACCAAGGCCGCGGACACCGCGCCCAACTGGTATGTCCGCACCGGCACTCGGGACCGCGACACCTCGTTCATCATCTCGATCAACCTCGACCGCGCGCTGGAGGCGGACCCGCAGGTCGGCGACGTGAACTACCAGTTCGCATGGAACCAGCCGCACGCCGGCAACTACGACGTGCCCGAGGCCATGGCCTGGATAGCCAAGGTCGTCAAGAAGGCCGGCAACCCGCTCGCTTCGGGCCACCGCGGGTAGATCCGCCGCACACCGCGGTGGTGCGCCGCACTGGCACCGCCGCCGACGTGGGTGCTCGGACGACATGGCCGATCGAGCACCCACGTCACCGGTGTGTGATGCGATCCCGACGCGGCGGCTCGGTGGGCCGCCGAAGTCCCGTCCCGTCGTGCGAAGGCGGATCGGCCAAACGCCCGAGGGCGTGTCTTACGAAGCCGTGACGTGGTGGGCGTGGCCCTGCCGGACACGGGCCGACGCACCCTAACGTGCAGGTATGCGTGTACTGGTCACCGGCGGTGCCGGGTTCATCGGGTCCCATGTGGTGGAGGCGCTCGCGGCGCGCGGGCACGAACCCGTCGTGTTCGACCGCCGGGTCGACATCGACGACGACGTCCGCGAAGGTCGCGCCGTCGCCCGTGCCCTGTCCGGCGTGGATGCGGTGTGCCACCAGGCCGCCCTGGTCGGACTGGGCAAGGGCTTCGACGACGCGGCACGGTACGTCTCCCACAACGACTTCGGCACCGCCGTGCTGCTCGCGGCCATGGCGGAGGCGGGCGTACGGCGGCTCGTGCTCGCGGGGTCGATGGTGGTCTACGGCGAGGGACGGTACCTGTGCGAGCGACACGGCACGGTCCGGCCCGGACCGCGCGCACAGGGCGACCTCGACGCCGGCCGCTTCGAGCCCGGCTGCCCGGGCTGCGGCGCCGACCTCTCCCCCGGCCTGGTCGCGGAGGACGCGCCCGTCGATCCGCGGAACGTGTACGCCACGACCAAGCTCACCCAGGAACACCTCGCCGCGTCATGGGCGCGCGCCACCGGCGGAAGCGCTGTCTCGCTCCGGTACCACAACGTGTACGGGGCGAGAATGCCGCGGGACACTCCGTACGCGGGTGTCGCTTCCTTCTTCCGCTCCGCCCTCGCGCGCGGTGAGTCGCCCCGGGTCTTCGAAGACGGGCGGCAGCGTCGGGACTTCGTCCACGTCCGGGACGTGGCGCGGGCCAACGTGGCCGCGTTGGAGAGCGATTCGCCCCCCAACGGAGTCCTCACTGTGTACAACACCGGCAGCGGGCAGCCGCACACGGTCGGGGAGATGGCCCGCGCGCTGGCAGACGCGCACGGCGGTCCGCAGCCCGTGGTCACCGGTGAGTACCGGCTCGGGGACGTACGCCACGTCACCGCGGACTCCTCGCGGCTGCGCGCCGAACTGGGGTGGAAGCCGGAGGTCGCCTTCGCCGAGGGGATGACCGAGTTCGCGCGGGCGGAACTGCGCGAGGACGCCACAAGGTAGGGCCCCAGGGGGCACGGGGGTTGCGGAAGCAGGAACGGGCCTCGGTGTCCGCGGCCTGCGGCGCCGTCGCCGGGCGCCCGCCGGATCACACCCCGGCGACGGGCAGGACGACCTCGAAGCGGCAGCCACCGGGAATGTTGCTCACCGTCGTCCGCCCCCGGTGCGCCTCGACGATGCCCCGCACGATCGCGAGTCCCAGACCCGCTCCGGCCGGCGGGGTCCGCGCGTGGTTGCCGCGCCAGCCGGTGTCGAAGACGCGCGGCAGGTCCTTCTCCGGAATGCCTCCACAGCCGTCGGACACCGACAGGACGACACCCTCGGGCGACCGCTCGGCAGTCACGGCGACCGTCCCGTCGGCCGGAGTCCGGCGGATGGCATTGACCAGCAGGTTGCCCAGGACCCGGCTCATCTCCTTGCCGTCGACCTCGACCGGGATCGGTGCGACGCCCTGGTCGACGAGCCGGACCCCGTGCTTGCGCGCGAGCGGATCCGCGCCCGCGATCGCGTCGCCCACCAGGTCGTACACCGACATGGGGGCGAGCGTGAGCGCCAGCGCGCCGGCGTGGATGCGGGAGAGTTCGAACAGGTCGCCCACCATGGCGTTGAGCCGCTCGACCTCGGTGCGCATCCGGCGCAGGTAGCGGTCGGGATCGGAGACGACGCCGTCCTCCAGCGCTTCGGACATCGCGCGGAGTCCGGCGAGAGGGGTGCGCAGATCGTGGGAGATCCAGGCAACGAGCTCGCGCCGAGAGGACTCCAACGCCCTTTCCCGGTCGCGGGATTCGACGAGCTTCGCGCTCGTGGCCTCCAATTCCCGGCTGAGGGCGGCCAGTTCGGCGGTCGCCGGGGCGAGGGGCGTGGTGAAGTCGCCGCCGTCGCCGAACGAGCGTGTAGCGAGGGTGAGTTCGCGGCTGCGTGCGACCACCCAGCGGCCCAGGAGCAGCGCGGTCGCCATGGATACGACGGCGGCCATGGCGACGACCGTCGTGACCACCCGCAGGTCGTGCGCCGACAGGAACATGGCCCGCGCCACGGCCTGGGTGCCGGCCAGCATCGCGGAGACCGCGACGACGACCACCACCGTGAGATGCACGGTGAGCGAACGGCGCCGGACCAGTAGCAGCACGCCGGCGCCCAGCAGGCCGACGGTCGCGGCGCCGAGGAAGGCGTAGAGGGCGATGAGCAGGTTGTCCCGCACCGTCAGTCCTCCGCCCCGGCGGAGACGTCCGCCGCGCGGCTGTCCGCGGAAGCACGGTGGACCGCGTCACCGGTCACGGCCGGGCATACCGCCGCCAAGTCCTCCGGAGCCTGGTCCCTCGGGGCCTGGTCCCCCGGGGCCTGGTCCCCCGGGGCCGAGTCGTCTGCCGCCGACGGGACGGCCGTCGGGCCGTCGGCCGTCGCCGGATCGAACCGATACCCCACGCCCCACACCGTCCGGATCAGGCGGGGCCGGGCCGGATCGGCCTCCACCTTGCCGCGCAGCCGGCGGATGTGCACGGTGACGGTGGAGAGGTCGCCGAAGTCCCATCCCCACACCTCGCGCATCAGGTCCTCCCTGCTGCACGCCTGGCCGGGGTGCCGGAGGAAGAACGTCAACAGGTCGAACTCCCGCAGGGTGAGCGCGAGTTCGACTCCGTCGCGGGTCACCCGGCGGGCGACGGGGTCGACCGCGAGGCCCGCCGCGCGCAGCGGGGGCGCCGCCGTGACGGTCCGCGACCTGCGCAGCACCGCGTCCACGCGCAGCACCAGCTCCCGAGGGCTGAAGGGTTTCGTGACGTAGTCGTCGGCCCCCACCTCCAGACCGAGGATTCGGTCGTCCTCGTCACCGCGCGCGGTCAGCATGACGACGGGCACCGGTCCGCGCTCGCGCAGGCGGCGGCACACCTCCAGGCCGTCCATGCCGGGCAGCATCAGGTCGAGGACCACAAGGCCGGGCCGGTGTGCCTCGGCCAGGTCCAGGGCGGTGGGTCCGTCACCCGCGCGGTCGACCTCGTAACCGGCGCGTACGAGGTAGCCGACCACCACCTCGGCCACCGTCGAGTCGTCGTCCACGACGAGGACCCGGGTGCTGTCGGAGGCGCGGGGTCCCGCGAGGACCGCCGCCATGGGCTCGTTCGGCTGTTGCATGCGTCCAGCGTCGCACCCGTCGGCCACGGACGGCCCGGCACGCTCGCGACGTCCGCAATCCGTAAGGTGGGGAAGCCCGTTTTGCCCGTTTGGCATCCGTAAGGTGAGGGCGTGAAGATCTCTCCCGGCGCATCTCCAGCTGACCCCTCCCCACCGGTGGGAGTGGACGTGATCCTGCCCTGCCTGGACGAGGCGGAGGCGATCCCCTGGGTACTGGCCCGCATGCCGGCGGGCTGGCGGGCACTCGTCGTGGACAACGGGTCCACCGACGGTTCGGCGGACGTCGCCCGCGCGCTGGGCGCGACCGTCGTGCACGAGGAGCGGCGCGGGTTCGGCGCCGCCTGCCATGCCGGGCTCACCGCGGCGACCGCGGACATCGTCTGCTTCTGCGACTGCGACGCCTCGCTCGACCCGTCGGGCCTGATCCCCTTCGTGCAGGAAATCCGTTCGGGGGAGGCGGATCTGGTACTCGGACGCCGTCGCCCGCAGCGGCTGGGCGCCTGGCCCCTTCACGCCCGGGTCGGCAATCTCGCCCTCGCGCGTCTGCTGCGCCGCAGGACCGGGCTGCCGCTGCACGACCTCGGTCCACTGCGTGCCGCGCGACGTGAGGCCCTGCTCGGTCTGGACCTCACGGACCGGCGCAGTGGCTACCCCCTCCAGATGGTGGTGCGTGCCGCCGACGCCGGATGGCGGGTCACCGAACACGACGTCCCCTACCTGCCGCGCACGGGTGCCTCCAAGGTCACCGGCACCTGGCGGGGCACCTGGCACGCGGTGCGGGACATGAGCCGAGTGCTGACCGCTGCCGGCACGACCGCCCTCCCCGCGAGCGGGACGGCTCCGGCTCCGGCTCCGGCTCCGGCTCCGGCTCCGGCTCCGGCTCCGGCTCCGGCTCCGGCTCCGGCTCCGGCTCCGGCTCCGGCTCCGGCCGGGTCCGTCGGTTCCGCCGCCGGTGAGGCAAACCCCGTGCAGCGAAAGGAAGTCCGGTCGTGACCACTCTGCTCGTCATCGCCAAGGAACCGCGGCCCGGACGCGTCAAGACGCGGCTGACCCCGCCCTTCACCCCCGGTGAGGCCGCCTCACTGGCGGAGGCCGCGCTCACCGACACCCTGCGGACCGTGGCTCGAACACCCGCCGCACGCCGCGTCCTCGTGCTGGACGGAACGCCCGGGTCGTGGCTGCCGCCCGGCTTCGACGTCGAACCCCAGTGCGCCGGCGCCCTGGACGAACGCCTCGCCGCCGCCTTCGCCGGCTGCGACGGCCCCGCACTGCTGATCGGCATGGACACACCGCAGGTGACCGCGGCCCTGCTCACCGTCGACTTCGAGGGCTGCGACGCCTTCTTCGGCGCCGCGGACGACGGGGGCTTCTGGGCCCTCGGCCTCGCCGAACCGAACCCGGATCTGCTGCGGGGCGTTCCCATGTCGACGTCCACGACCGGCGCGATGCAGCGAGAGCGTCTGGTCGGCGCGGGCCTGCGCGTACGCGACCTGCCCCGGCTGCGTGACGTGGACACCGCGTCCGACGCGCACGCGGTCGCCGCGGCCGTTCCCGGGAGCCGCTTCGCGACGCGGCTGGAGGAACTGACCGCAGCGGGTGGCCGATGAGCACCGTGCGCCCCGCGATCACCGATCCGGCCCGGGTCATCGCCTCGCCCTCGCCGTCCGCTCCCGCCCGACACGCCCAGGACGCGCCCGGAGAGAACACGGAACGCCTCTGGTCCCGCGACGACGTCTACTCCGAGGCCCTGCGCACGGGCGACGGTCCGCTGTTCCTGCGCCGGACCGACGGTTGGCTGTTGCCCCTGGAGATCGAACGCTGGTGTGCTGCCGCCGACGCGACGGACCTGGCGGTGCTGCACCGCTGCGAGGGAAGCGTCCTCGACGTGGGATGCGGACCGGGACGACTTGTCTCCGCCCTGGCCACGCAGGGACGACGGTCCCTGGGCATCGACGTCAGCGAGGCCGCCGTGGCGCGTACCCGCCGGTTCGGCGGACCGGCGCTGCAGCGCTCCGTCTTCGAGCCGCTGCCCGCCGAGGGCCGCTGGGGCACCGTCCTGTTGATCGACGGCAACATCGGTATCGGCGGCGACCCCTGCGCGCTGCTCCACCGGGTGGGTCAACTCCTACGCCCAGGCGGCCTGTTGGTGGCGGAGACCGCGCCCGCCGACATCGACGAGCGAGTCACCGTCCGCATCGTCCCCGCTCCCGGCGTCACACGTCGCGAGGAGCGCGCGGGCGCCGGGTCCCACGACACCGCGGACCTCCGCAAGGGCTCCGCGTTTCCGTGGGCCCGGCTGGGCACGACGGCACTGCTGCGGCATGCCGCGCACGCCGGATGGCTGCCATGTGATCAGTGGACGGACGGCGGCCGGTGCTTCGTCTCACTGCGCACCCGCACGAACAGCAGCAGCGCGGAGACACCGAACAGCACGGCCGTGATCAGCAGCCAGTGAGCGAGAAACCCGTCCGGCGACAACCCGGTGGCCGCCCGGTAGCGATCCGCGACCCGGCCTGTGATCAACGGAAACCACACCAGCAGGAGCAGCCCCGAGAGGACGGCCGGGACCCGCACGTACAGCGCGCGGTCACGGTGCCCGGCCGCACCGGCCGACCTCACGACCAGACGGTCCACCACCGAGTAGAGGGGCACCAGCACCAGATCGTGCAGCAACGCCGCCCCGACGAACCACACCACCACCATGAACCAGTCGCCCGCCAGCAGTCGCACCCCCGCGTAGCCCGCCAGGGCGAACGAGCAGGCCAGCAGGAGGAGTTGGAACGGGCTCCCCAGCTGCCCGCGACGCCACACCGCCGCAGGGTGCCCTACCGTCGTGGGACGACCGGCGCCCTGTGCGTTCGTCGATCCGCCGTTCCCCGGTTCACCTGTCATCACAGCTCTCCGAACGTCAGGCGGGACACCCACTTGGTGTTGAGCACGCCCGGCGCCGCCGGCACGACGATCCGCGCCGGGAAACCGTGGTCGGGCGTCAGGTCGGCTCCGTTCACCCGCAGCGCGAGCAGCGAGCGCGGGTCGGCCACCTGGTTGGCGCGCAGTGCGGAGCGGCGGAACGCGCCGTGCCGCTGGAGCGACTCGACGAGGACATCCGGGGGTCCGTCGCCGTCGGCTCCGGTGTTCCCGTGGACGAGTGCGGCCAGGTCGCGCAGTCGCACACCCCGCCATCGCTGGTCCGACGTCGACCAGCCCTCCACGCACGCGATGGGCAGCGCCGACTCGTACTGCGGCATGCGCAGCAGATCCTCCCTGGACAGCCGAACGGCACCGGACCGCCCGGTCACCACGAGCCGCCACACGTCCGCCCCGGTCTCCCGGGCGTCGATGCCGGCGTAGGCGGCTGTCTTGTTGATCTGGAACCCGCCCGGCCCGCTGCCGGGCTCGGCGCCCCCGTGCGGCGCGAGGACCGCAGTGCGGCGCGGCCATCCGTCGAAGCAACGCCCGACCGTCGTGGCGAACAGGAGCAGCGCACCGCCACCGACCATCGCGACCGCACCACGCCGCGACACTGTCGGGTCGCCCGGCCGGGCCGATGCCAACGTGTCGGCGCCCACCGCTTCCCCGGTGCCGTCGCCGTCGCCGTGCGGCGACTCGTCCGTCGCCGCCCGCTTCGCCGGGCCTCGGGCCCGGCCCCCGCCAAGTGTCCCCGCGCGCAGATTGCGCAGGGCCTGAGGCGTCTTGAGCACGGCGTGCGCGAGGAACGCGGCGAAGAAGACCCACGCCCCGTAGAAGTGAAGTGGGTAGAAAGAGCCCGGGAAGACGTAGTCGAGCTGGATGTTGAGGACGCCCGTCGTGAACTCGAACAGGGCGCCGCCCACCAAGAGCAGCAGCGAGATCCGCTCGAACGCGTGCGCAAGAGACCTCGCGGGAGGCAGGGCGAACAGCTTCGGCACGACCGACCAGAGCTTCGCCAGAAGCACCGGCACCAGCGCGACACCGAGCGTGACGTGCACCCCTTGCGTCAGCCGGTACAGCCAGTACGGGTGGGTCGGCCACGAGAAGAGGTAGAAACCGAGCAGCCCCTTGTCCGGTGTCTTGTCGTTCACCGGCGACAGCCCGGGGTTGTACGCCGCGTACGAGAGCAGCCCCGTCACGAACAGCACGGTGATCCCGGCCAGCAGGACCACCCCGAGCACCGAGGTGAACCAGGCGCCGCGCACCGGGCTGCGCCAGAAGGCGGGCGAGGACGGTGCGGCGGGTGACGACAGAAGGGCACGAACCGAGCGCGCGGGCGGCGGGGTGCCGGGGCCTGACTCGGCCGGGGTCGGCCCGGGAGGGCCGGTCGGCGCGGGAGACGGTGACATGCCCCGACCGTAGGCCCACCCGGGCCGCCCACACGGGCGCAACTCATGACGAAACGCTGACGTCACCGCCCGGCGTGACGTCCATGCGGGGTTTCCCGCCTAGCGTCCACGTGTGAACCGCGATCAGCTTCGTGACCCGGCAGCCGCTTCCGCCGCCGTCCTGCTCGTGGCGGCGGCCGTCCTGGTGGGCCGTCACATCGAGGGCGCCGACCACACCTTGTTCGTCAACTGGCCACCTTTGTTGGCTTCTTGGGGCCCCCACGTGGGCCCCGGCACTCCTGCCGCCCTGGCCACGGCGATCGTCGTGGCCGGGTACGGTCCGGCGGTCGCCGCCCGCCTGTCGTGGCGGGCGCTGCTCGGCGCGAGCTGCGCCACGGCCCTGGTCTGGACGTGGTCGCTGGCGCTGGTCGACGGCTGGCAACGCGGGGTCGCCCACCGGCTTGCCAGCCGTTACGAATATCTTCAGGCCGTCGACCGGTTCCACGACGTCCCGGCGGCACTGCGGGACTTCACCCACCACATCCTGCTCGGCTCCCCCGCCCCCTGGCCCGCCCACGTCGCGGGACACCCGCCCGCGTCCACGCTCACGTTCGTGCTGCTCGATCGCGTCGGACTGGGCGGTGGGGGCTGGGCCGGTGTCTGGTGCATCGGCGCAGGCGCGACCACGTGTGTCGCGGTTCTCGTGACCGTCGGAAGGCTGGCCTCCCGGGAAACGGCTCGGCGGGCCGCCCCGTTCCTCGCCCTGGCACCGAGCGCCGTCTGGGCGGGCACCTCGGCCGACGGGTACTTCGCGGCGGTGGCCGCCTGGTCGGTGGCCCTGTGGGCATGCGCGACGACAGGACGGCGCCCCCGGACGGCGGCCTTCGGCGCGGGCCTTCTGTTCGGGCTGACCTGCTACCTGTCCTACGGACTGGCCCTGATCGCCCTGATCGGGGCCGGCACGCTGCTGCTCCAGCGCCCTCGCGGGCGCGACCTCCCGCGGCTTTCGGTTCCCCTGCTCTGCGGAACCGCCGTCGTGCCCGTGCTGTTCGGCGTGGCCGGATTCAACTGGTGGGACGCCTACCGCCTGCTCGTCACACGCTACGACCAAGGCGTGGGCGGCGTACGGCCGTTCGGTTACTGGGTCTGGGCCAACCTCGCGTGCACCGTCCTGTGCGCGGGGCTCGCGACGGCGCCGGCCCTGGTGCGGGCCGGCCGCGCGCTGCTTGCGCGACGTGTGCCCGGCGGCGGCGGCCGCTTTGCCCCAGGACCCACGGAACAGGGCCCCGCCGGGGGCCGCTCCGACGGACGGGCGGCTGCTCGCCCGGGTCCCGCCCTCGAACCCGTCGGGCACACGGCAGCCGCGGTCGAGGGTGCCGCCGCCACCCCACCCGGCACGGCCGGCCGGCCGGATGCGGGTGCCTGCGCCCTCCTGCCCGCGCCCGTGGCCGCTGCCCGCACGGCGGAACGTGACAACTCTTCCGCCGAGGCGCGCCTCGCGATGCTCGTGCTGTGCGCCCTGTTCGCACTGCTGGCCGCCGACCTCTCCGGGATGAGCAAGGCGGAGACGGAGCGCATCTGGCTGCCGTTCGTGGCGTGGCTGACACCCGCGTGCGCGCTACTGCCGCGCCCGCGCCTCTGGCTGACGGTCCAGGCGGCGGGCGCGCTCCTGGTCAACCACTTGCTCCTGACGGGCTGGTGACGCGTCCGCCAGGCTGCCGGCAACCACGTCGCCGGGGTGGCCGCAGCCCTGCCGTTGCGAGGCGCCGTCTTCCCTGCGTCGGCCCAGTGCCCGTAGCGCGCGAAGCCTGGTCCCGGTGACGCCCTGTCATCGGCGGATGTTCCCGGCCGCATGCTGCCGCGTCGGAGACCTCACGTGATCGCACTCCCCTCCGAAGGGCCCTGTCGGCCGGCCCTGCCCGGCGCACCGTGACCACGGTGCCCCGGACCGAGAAGCAGCCGTGGCCGCACGGGGAACCCGGGCGGCCACGGCGTCGTCGGGCGGCATCCGCAGCACGGTGCCGCACGACGTGGAACCGGGATGTGTGCGGTGGTCGACTACTGCGACACGCGCACGTAGTCGATGAGCATCTTCTGCGGCAGCACGGTGGTCGCGTCCGGAGCGCCGGGCCAGTCACCGCCCACCGCGTTGTTGAGGATGATGTAGAACGGGTGGTCGTACACCCACGGTCCCCGGGTCTGTTCCACCGTCGAACGGTCCGCGGTGAAGAAGCTCTTGCCGTCGACGGAGAAGGTCATGCGGCTGGAGTTCCAGTCCAGGGCGTAGGTGTGGAAGGCGTCGGCGAAGTCGCTGCCCGCCACCGTGTAGGGCGAGCCGTAGCCGTTGCCACCGTTGTACGCGGGGGCGTGCAGCGTGGAGTACACGGAGTCCGCGACCTTGCCCACGTGTTCCATGATGTCGATCTCACCGCAGTTGGGCCACGGTGTGCCGGTCTTGAAGTTCGAGCCCAGCAGCCAGAAGGCCGGCCACAGGCCCTGCGTGCCCGACACCTTGATGCGTGCCTCGACGTGGCCGTAGGTGAAGTTGAAGTGGTCGGAGGTGTTGATCCGGCCCGAGGTGTACTGCCCGCTCGCTTCCTTGCGCGCCTCGATGACCAGGTCGCCGTTGCCGTCCATCGACGTGTTGTCGCCGTTGGTGTAGTACTCCAGCTCGCCGTTCTGGCCGTTGCCGGGGTCCTGGGACCACTTCGTGCTGTCCGGCTTGGTGCCGGCCGCGCCGTTGAACTCGTCGCTCCACACCAGGTGCGTGGGGTTGCCCGGATCGGCCGGGGGCGCGGGCGGCGCGGTGGGGTTGCCACCCGTGCCGTACACGTCGAAGGTCCACAGCGAGTAGCCGTAGCCGTTGCTGCGCGCCGTGCCGTACATCCGCACCCAGCGTCCCGTGCCGTCGACGTTCAGGGTCTCCTTGAAGCCCTTACCGTTGGACGTCGAGTAGATGCTGGTCCAGTTGACGCCGTCGGACGAGGTCTGGATCTGGTACGCGGTGGCGTAGGCCGGGTCCCACTGGAGGACGACCTTGGTGATGTGCGCGGTCGCGCCGAGGTCGACGGCGATCCAGCCCGGGTCCACCCAGCCGTTGGTGTCACTGGTCGCCCAGCGCGTGGCCGGGTCCTCGTCGAACGCCTTCGCCGGGGTGCAGCCGGTGCAGCTGTTGGCGTCCTGGTAGGTCGAGGCGGTGGCCGGCTTCTTGTACGACAGCAGGGTCGCGCCGTCGGTCGGCGGAGTCGTCGTGCCTCCGGTGAAGACCTGGAACTCCCAGAGCGAGTAACCGTATTGGGTGGCTCGGGTGGTGCCGTACATCCGGACGTAACGCCCGCTGCCGGACAGGGAGACCAGTTCGGTGGCACCGGCGCCGGTGCTCGTGGTGTAGACGCTGCTCCACGTGGTGCCGTCGGTGGAGACCTGGATCTGGTACGCCTTCGCGTAGGCCGCCTCCCAGCTCAACTGGACGCCGCAGACGCTCTGTACGGAGCCGAGGTCGACCTGGATCCACTGCGGGTCGGCGGCGGCACTGGACCAGCGCGTACCGGAGTTGCCGTCGACCGCGGCACTGGCCGGGGTGCCGGCGTTCTCGGCGGAGGAGGCGGTGGCGGGCCTGCCCAGTGCGGCGTTGGTCGTCGAGCAGGCGCTGGTGGCGCCGCCCGTTCCGTACACCTGGAACTCCCAGAGGGACACGCCGTACTGAGTGGCGCGCTGGGTGGTGGTGAGGCGCACGTACCGCCCGGAACCGCTGACGGTGAGGTTCTCGGTACCGCCTCGGCCCGTCGTGGTGGTGTAGGCGCTCTTCCACGTGGTGCCGTCGGTGGAGGTCTGGATCTGGTACGCCGTGGCGTACGCCGCCTCCCAGTTCAGGGTGACGGAGCTGATCGTCGATGCGCCACCGAGGTCGACCTGGATCCACTGCGGGTCGGCGGCGGCACTGGACCAGCGCGTACCGAGGTTGCCGTCGACGGCGGCGGTGGCCGGGGTGCCGGCGTTCTCGGTGGAGGAGGCCGTGACCGACTTCCCCTGGGAGAGGAGGGTTCCGGCGGCACGGGCGGGGGCCTGCGTGACGGTCAGGACCAGGGCGGCGACGAGCATCGTCACACATGCCAGGATCGTCACGCGGAAAGATCTGTGGGAGGTTAAGGCCGGGGGTCTGCCGATCACAACGTCTCCTTGAGGTCGCCGAGCAGTGCGGGTGCGGGTGCGCGCTCCCCGGTTGCCCTGCGGTGTCCTGCCGCGAGTCCGCGAGAAGCGCGAACTGCCGCACGGCTCCGCCCGGTTCGCCGCCCGCGCGGCCCCGGTGCTCCCCCGGCCCCCTCACGGGCCGCGGCCGCACCAGGTGCCACGGTCACACCGGCTGCACACGAACTCGTCTCCCGGG
Source organism: Streptomyces sp. NPDC008150 (assembly GCF_042956945.1). Lineage (NCBI taxonomy): Bacteria > Bacillati > Actinomycetota > Actinomycetes > Kitasatosporales > Streptomycetaceae > Streptomyces > Streptomyces sp. NPDC008150. Next base: position 120,486 of record NZ_JBIBHJ010000011.1, read on the forward strand.
ACCGCGACCGGAGAGCAGGGCCGGGAAAGCGCCCACCGGCACCATGCCCGCCCGCCATGCACCGGTCAAGAACTTCAACGCCTTTTCTTTAGGCTTGACTTAAGACGGTGGACTTCTGCGCGACGCATTGACAGGGGGCCTTGGACGCGGGGCCTTGGACGCCCGCAGCGGCCGACTTCTCGACCTGGCCGAGCCTGGGCCGGATCGACTCGGCTCGGGTTGCCGCACCGGGGCGGCGGTCACCACGGACGCGCACGCGCACCTTGCCGCGGGTGGCCCTGTCGCCAGACCGCACGCACCGCGTGCAACCGGACGCCGCGCTGCTGTCCCGGGTCCCTGACTCCCCGGCTCCCTGGCTCCCTGGCTCCCTGCATCCGCCCCGATCACGGCAGACGCAGCCCCGCATGCACGCTGGTCCGCCAGACACGACGTGTATTCGGCATGCCGGAGCGGTCAAGGAGCCAGGAGCGCACACGGGGTGCGGCGCCGGGCCTGCCCGCAGACTTGCCGCATCGGCTGCCCGGTCGGGCAGCCCCGCAACAGTCGTGACCGCCTCCATCGCACCCAACGCCTTCACAGGCCACGTCCGCTCCCGTCCCCTCGGCTCAGGCCCAGGTTCGGGTTCCAGTTCCGGCTCCGGTTCCGGAGCGGGTTCGGGTTCGCATTCGGGAACAGCGGGCGCTTGGAGATGCCATCCAGCCGCACCCCAGAATCCGGTGGACCACAAGCTCATCCTCCAGCAACTCCGTTTTTCGGACGCCGAGTTGTCACGTCGCAGTGAAGTCGTGGGCGTGGCCGCCGCGCCACTCCACCCACCGCGCATCGTCCAGCACATCCTCGGGCTCGGCGATGCCGGCGCGCTCCAGGAACACGGTCAGGTCGTGGTCGTTGTGAGCGATACCGAGGGTCTCGTCCCTGCCGTCCCTGTGCACGGTGACCCTTCGGCCACCGCCGGGCAGGGCCCTGTGCACAACGATCGGTGCGTCACTCACCCGAGGTGCTCCTTCGCGAGCGTCGGCGCGGCCTCCGGCGCCATCACGCCGCCACTGCTTCCCAGGACCGGACCGCTCGGCACGGTTCGACCCGGGCAGCCGGCGATGCCACGGTGCCGGACCAGAAGGGCTGCCACCACTGGTGCACGGAACGCCTGGGCAGACGTCGGCGCAGCAACGCCGCCTCCTGCGGGCGGTGCGCGCACAGTGCCTGGTTGGTCTCACTCCAGACTTGCTGGATCCGCATCGGGTCGTCGGGAAACGCGGTCTCTTCCATTCCCCGCATTAGATCGCATGTTCGATTTTCTTGTCATCTCGTCCTTCGCGCGTCGTCGCACTCCCGATCTACCGCGTCGCCGACGATGTCGGCCTCCGGCCACGGCAGGCTTCCGGCGCTGTGCGCGTGCGCAGTAGCCCTGGGCAGGAGCGCGGCCCGGCGACCTGGCAGTTCCGGGAGGACCAGGTCTGCGTGCCGAGTGCCGGCCACCTCCGGCAACCGTCAGCGCGAGCTGCCGCTCGGTCCCGGCCGGAGCGGCAGGTCGCGTCGTACAACCTCCGGACGTCGGGCCCGCCGAAGCCTCGCTCGCCGAATCGCCGAGACGCCCTGCCCCGGCGTCGCTCCCGGAAGCGCAGCGATCGCGAACACCGTGCGGCTTGCGCCACAGGAACTCCGGCGTCGAAACGAGCGCGAGCCACATCGCCTCAACCTCGGCGTCGATGCGTGCCTGATCCGGCATCCGCCCTCAAGAACACATGCCGCCGACGCGCGGGGTCGCACGCTTGGAATGCGCGACGCCGACTCGTGCCCCGTCCATGGGCGACCGGATGCCCGGGGCTTTCGCGCACGTCACCGGCTTTGCCGCATGCGGCCACGCGGTCGACCGGGCCCCCTCACATGTCCCCCGCGGCCCTCTCGGATCCGCTGTGGTTGTCGCTCTCAAGTTCCCGCCTCGCCGCAAGCGCCTTCGCCAGTACCCTCGCCCTGTACGGATTCACGGGCTCCAGGGCCGACGCCACCGCCACCGCCTCGTCCAGCAACGCCAGCCGTTGCTCGGGCAACTCCCTTACCTGCGAGGACGCGGCTGCCTCCACAAGAACGTACGCCAGCTTCGACCCGTACACCTCGGGCTCGACCTGCGTCAGCAGGCGGTAGATCCGCAGCCCCTCCGTGCCGCGCACCACCCGCCGGTTGGCACTGAGCAACTGGACCCTCGCCCGCATGACCATGTCCTGATCCATCGGTCCCCCTCCGTTCCCCCACCTCCGTCTGCTCCCGTCCCACGACGAGACAGCACGACGAACGTGTCGGCAGCCGCAAACGGATGCCGACACGAACGTCGGGGAGTGGATGACGACGAGTCTGCGGGCGGGCAGCCACCCTGAACAAGCCTGAACGGACGTGTGCTCCGTCCTACCGAAAACCACCTCCCAGCAGGCATGATGGACCTGACACTCGCTCACGGCCGCTGCCGACCATCAACTCCATCGCGACGCCCCGGTCCGGCCGGTGCCGGCAAGTGGGCCTGGAGAACCGTGCATTCAGTTGATTGCGTCCCCCTCGGAGGGACGGCCCGGGGTGCCGGGCCGTCAGAGGTGGATGGGGGGAAGACGGGCGTATGGGCGAGGGATTGCGGCAAGCCTCTTTCGGGGTAAAGAGGTTGCGATCGTGGTGGTCCGAACGGCTGGGCCGCGAGATCGTCTACACCTGGGCGGCAGGCATGATGTTGAGCGTCCCGGTCTGGATCCTTCTGGAGGCTTTCCGGAGTCCGGACGCGGTCATCGGTGACGGCGGTCTTGCGGCATTCGGGTTGCTCATCATCCTGGGAGTCACAACGCTCTTTGCCTGGACGGGAGTTGTAATCATCCGCGATGTGATCACCGAGTCCCGCGCAGGCACGGGTAACGCCCGGCGCCGGTTGCTCACGATGTGGGTGCTCGCAGCGGGGACCGCCGGGTGGATCGCTCTCTGGGCGATCTTGGCCCTCGGTCGTCATCCGTCGCCGACCGTGGGCCTGGTAGCGGTGATTCCGTTGGCGACCACATACGCGCTCGCCTTCCTCGGTCTCGTCAGGCGCAAGGACGTCCGGTGGCACAGGGTCGGCGTCCTGTCCCTCGCACCGATCGCCCTGGTGGTGCTGCTCCGGTTCGTGTGACTCGGTGCACGGCGGCGCCCACGCCCCACGTGCGGCCTCCCCTCGACGGAGACCGCTCGGCGCGAACCGCTCGGCACGGACGGCCGAGGACGCGTCGCGTCGCGTCGCCGCCGAACAGCGCCCCCGGCAAGCCGAGTTCACCCGCAACACTTTGGGGGCGCACCTCAAAGCCGGTTCCATCTCATGGGCGTGCAGGGACTGAGGGCGTCCGGCAGGGTGACCGGTCGTACGGCTGTGCCGGTCGGGACGTCGGGAGGCGTCTTCAAGGTGGTGTTCGCGGAGCTGTTCGCCTCTCCGCCCGACGGGAACCCTGCCGGCAGCGGGACGCGGAGACCACTGCCAAGTCCCCTTGCCGTCCGCCCTGTTGTCACTGGCCTGCGGCATGCTGCGGCGCACGTGACGGCCCGTCCGGCGAAGGCTGGTCGGGGCGTCGACCTGACAAGGGAAGGGGTGCTGTGCGCAGGCCAGTCACAGGCGAGGTGCACGTTCACTACGGCCAGATCTACGTCGAAAGCGATCGGGACGGCGTGAATCCCGGCCTCAACGAGGCGTTCGCAGGCCAGCGTGGCGGGCTGTGCGGGGCGGCGGTCCCAGGGGTGCTCTGGCTGATCACCGGGCTGCACACGGGCAACGTCGGCTTCGTCGTGGAAGTCCACGACGAAGAACCTCCGCTGGACCCCGCCTGGGAGGACGTCGTGGAGGTGCCCTTCCGCCCGGTGTCGGACCGCACCCGTCTGGTGCAGTGGGCGGGCGAGGCCGCGTGGGACCTGGATCTGGAGCGGACCGCCTACCGAGTGCGGTACTGCGCCCAGGGGATGGACGCGGGCGGTAAGCGCGACACCAGACTGCCCGAGGAGCCGCAGGTGGACCGCTACCTCCTGCAGTTCTGGCCCGCTCCGCCCCTCGCGGACCAGGTGATCCGCCAGACCTCGAAGCGCGCCGCCTACTGGCACCGCTTCGCGCGCGAGCTTCCACCGCCGCCCACACCGGAGCAGCGCGCCGAGACCGAGCGCCTGGCCCGCCAGGCGGACGAGCGGGCCGACGAGGAGCGACGACTGCACTATGAGCAGTGGCAGTGGGGCGGCCGGCTGCCGAGCGAGGCACTGCGCGGCGTCGGCGGCAACGTCCGCGGTCTGCTCCGCTTCGACAGCGATCTGGTGCATAAGCTCGATGCCGCAGGGTCCGAAGTCCAGCGCGCGGTGGCATTGTTGGCCGCCCGGCGGGCCTGCGAGGCGGCGGGCCTGACCGGCATTTCGTGGGTCACCCAGGCGCTCACCGCGTTGACGCAGAGACGCCCCCTGCCGTCGCCGTTCGACGACACGGCCCGGATGTGGCAGGCCCTGCGCTCCGATCCACATGTTCCGAGTCGGTCGGTGTCCCGGGCGGTACCTCCGCAGCGGCCTCCCTACCGTCCTGCCACACCCCCGGCGGCCACGGGGCCGGTGCGACTCGCGGCGGGAGGCGGCGGGCACAGGCGGCGGGGCGTCGGCAAGGGATTGAACGCGCTCGTTCCGCCGGCACCCGCCGGCTACAGGCCGACACCGGTCCGGAGCGAGGCCCGCGCTGAGGCGGTGGTGCACATCTCCGGCACCGCGACCGGCGCCGAGCGGATCTCACAGCCCCACTTCGCCCTTCCGGCGGTCCTCGCGGCCGCCGAGCCCGACCCGCTGAAGGCGGCACTGGACTCCGTGTGGCACGCGGTGAACACCTACGGCGAGCGCTACCCGGAGCTGCTGGAGGAGATCCGATCCGCCTGCGCAGACCGGGCGGAGGAGTAGGCACGTCTGCCGTCATGCCGCCGGTGTTCACCAGCCGCGACGAGCTTCATGCTCCGACCACGCCGAGTGGGGAGCGAGTATGTACGGAGTGAGCCCGGCACCCCCTCACCGGCTCAACCTGATGCTCTCTTGCGCTCTTTGATGCGTCTTCGGCAAACCCCTTCGTCGCGTCTTCCGGCCGCGGGACCTCGTCCTGCCGACGGTCTGCTCGGCGGTCTGCTCGGAGCGGGCATCGCTCGCGCTTCGAACGGTGGCTGGACACCGGTATCCAGTACCGCGCCGCGCCCTCACCCGCACGGCCACGGTGGGAGAGACGGCACAGGGACACCAACCTGAGCCTGACGGCCGCCCCGACGTCGCACGTGGCCGACCTGACTCGGCCACGCCGTCTGCGGGGCGGGCGCGGGCCTGGGCGTGGGCGTGGGCGCCACGCCGGTGCTCGCGCCCGGCTCTCCGGCAGCCGTCGCCCCGCCCGCCCCAAAGGCCGGACCGCTCTGCCCCGCCGGATGACAGCCGTGTGCGCCGGTCCCCCGGACCTCTCTCGGGGTCGACCGGTCACCGCCTTCAACATCCGCACCCCGCGCGGCGCCGTCGGCCGGCTGTTCCCGGCGGTGCCCGCAGGTGACGGCGGTCATCGTCGGCCATGTCCAGCAACCGCCAGGTGGCGACCGCGCCGGCCGACCGCTGCCCGGTCGACGCCCAGTCCGGTCGACGCTCATGGATGACACAGAATTTGGTCAATCTCTTGAGATTTCGAAATTATGCGCAAGACTGTGCGCGTTGCCCACCGACGGGGAGCGAGGGAGCCGGTGATGACCGGGAGAACCAGGGACGGTGCGGCGTGAGTGAACTGGTCGATGTGCACGCGCACTTCCTCACGGCGGCCTACGTCGAGGCCGCCACGGCGGCAGGGCACCGGGCGCCGGACGGGATGCCGTTCTGGCCCAGTTGGGAGCCCGGCGCACACCTGGAGCTGATGGAGCGCTGGGGCATCGGGACGTCGCTGCTGTCCGTGTCGTCACCCGGGACCCACTTCGGCGACGACGCGGCGGCCCGCCTGCTCTCGCGGGAGGTGAACGACGCCGGTGCCGAGATCCGCCGCGCGCATCCCGGCCGCTTCGGACACCTCGCGTCGCTGCCGCTGCCCGACGTGGACGGCGCGCTCGCGGAACTGGCCCATGCCCTCGACGAACTGGACTGCGACGGCGTCATCGTCGAGACCAACGTCGGCGGCCGCTACCTCGGCGACGCTGAATTCGCGCCCCTGTGGGAGGAGTTGGCGCGTCGGCGGACTCCCGTGCTGGTGCACCCGACGTCACCGCCCCACGCCGAGGCGATCGCGCTCGGCAGGCCCCGGCCGATGCTGGAGTTCCCGTTCGAGACGGTACGGGCGGTGAGCGACCTGATCTTCACCGGGACACTCCAGCGGTTCGCCGGCATCCAGTGGATCCTCTCCCACGGCGGTGGCCCGCTCCCCCTGCTGGCGGACCGCGTCGAACTGTTCCGCGCGGTGATGGCGCCCGACGGCGACCCCGTGGCGGACCAGGTGCGGAACCTGTGGTTCGACATGGCCGGTACGCCGTTCCCCCACCAAGTCCCGGCTCTGGAGCGCGCGTTCGGCGTCGAGCGTCTGGTCTACGGGAGCGACTACTGCTGGACCCCGGCGTTCGCGGTGGACGCGCAGCTCGCCGCCATCGACGCGGCCGACAGGCCGGGCGGGGAAACCTGGCGGGAGTTGGCGACGCGCAACGGGGCCCGCCTGTTCCCCCGTGCCGCGCACCGGAGTTGAGGGCGGGATGCGGTGGTCAGGCGCCGCCCGTTCCGGTGTGCGCGGCGTAGCGCAGCAGTACGTCGGTGGTCTGCTGGATGTGGGCGGCGAGGGCGTCGGCCAGGCCGTCGGCGTCACGGCCGATGGCCAGCGACAGCAGGGTGCTGTGCTCGCCGGCGATGTCCCGGGCATGGTCGTGCGTGAGCGACTCCGACCAGATCCGGTACAACTCGGCACTGTCCCGGAGCGCGCTGGTCATGCCTTGCAGGCGGCGGCTTCCGCAGCCCGCGATCAGTGCCTCGTGGAACGCCCTGTGGGCGGTGATCCACTCCTCGTTGACCTCGCCCTCGGGGGTGGCCGCCGGAGTGCCGGCCAGCATGTGGTGCGCGGCCACCAGCGCGGTCTCCCACGCGAGGTCTCCCCGTTCCACCGAGCGGCGGGCCGCGAGCGTCTCCAGGTCGATCCGGGTGGCGGTCAGGTCGGCGAGGTCCTCGGGGCTGAGTGCGACGACGCTGAAGCCCCGCTGGGGGTGAGCTACCACCAGCCCTTGTTCGGCGAGGCGGCTCAGTGCCTCGCGGACGACGGAGAGGCTGGCGGTGCAGCGCCTGCCGAGCACCGCGAGCTTGAGCTTCGAACCGGGGGTGAGGCGCCCGGCCAGCAGATCCGCGCGCAACTGGTCGAAGACGGCGTTGCTACGGGTGGTGGGTTCAGCGGGTTCGGGGGGCATCGCGCGTCACCGTAGCACGGAATTCCGAAATTGATCTTTTGCTCTCCAGCTGTCCTGCAATTTCGAAAAAAGGAGCCGCAATGCCGTTGTCCCGTCGCTCCGTTCTGCGTGCCACCGCGGTGACCTCGGGTGCCGCGGTCGCCGCCTCGCCCGCGGCGGCCGCCGCCGCGTCGGCCGATTCCGCCGGCCTGCCGCCGGCGTCCGTGCTGAACAAGGGCGCCCATCTGGTGCTGCTCGGCACCGCCGCCGGCCCGGTTCCGATGCAGGGACGCACCGGTATCTCGAGTGCCCTGGTCGTCGACGGCCGGATCTATCTGGTCGATCTCGGCCACGGCGCCTTCGACCGGTTCCAGAGGTCCGGCCTCTCCGCGGCGGCTCTCGACGCGGTGTTCGTCACGCACCTGCACTCCGACCATCTCGCCGATCTCTTCACCTTGCTGTGGCTGCGTTTCGGCGGTGTCGACCCGCTCACGCATCCCGTCGCTTTCTACGGGCCCGGTTCCGCGGGGGCTCTGCCCGCGCCGTCGTCGGGGCAGCCGGTGGCGACCCTGGCGCCGGACAGCCCGACACCCGGGCTGGCGGACTTCGTCGAGAAGTCCGTCAGCGCGAGCGCCTACGACATCAACCTCCGTATGCGCGACGAGAATTGGCCGGACATCAGGAACCTGTACCGGGTGCACGAGATCCCCGTTCCCGACGTGGGTGCGAGTCCGCTCGGCGCGATGGCTCCCCTGATGGAGCCGTTCCCCGTGATGTCCGACGAGCATGTGCGGGTCAGCGCCATTCTGGTGGCCCATCCCCCGGTGTTCCCCTCCTTCGCGTTCCGCTTCGACACGCGGTACGGCTCCGTCACGTTCTCCGGGGACACCACGATCACGCCGAACATGGTCACCCTCGCCCGGGGCAGCGACGTTCTCGTGCACGAGGCCATCGACCTGGAGATCGTGAAGGCGGCGGGCCTCACACCGGAGCAGTTGCGGCACCACGAGAACAGTCACTCCGACGTGACGCGGATCGGCCCCGAGGTGGCCCGGCCGGCCGGGGTGAAGACGCTGGTGCTGTCGCACCTGGCCCCGGGCACCAAGGAGATCCCCGACAGCCGGTGGAAGAGCCGGGCGAGCAGGGGCTTCAACGGCCGGGTGCGTGTGGGCAACGACCTGATGCACATCCGGGTGGGTGGGTGACCCGGCGTCTCGTACGGAGATCCGCGGCTCAGGCGGCGAAGCCGGCGCTGTCGAGCGCGGCGTCGAGATCGGGCAGCGGCCGGGTGCAGATGTGGTGCGCCTCGGCCGCGCCGACGCCGAACATGCGCAGCAGATCCTCGGTCACCCGGTCGGTGGCCTCGGCGTCGTCGCGCTCCGGGTCCTGGTGCAGGAGCCAGCCGAGGCCCAGGGCGGCTCCCGCGACGGTCACCAGCGCCAGTTCGGGGTCGCGCACCTCGAACCGGCCCTCGCGTGCGGCGTCCTCGATGTCGCGGCGGGCGCGCGGAGCGAGCCCGTGCTCCGACGTGGTCAGTTCGAACCCGTAGTGCAGGAGGACCTTGCTGAGGTCGGGCTGCCGGCGGTGCAGGCGGCCGGTCAGCCGGAAGCTCTGCGCGAACACCCGCGCCGGGTCGGTCAGTTCGTCGGTCAGTGTGTCGAGCAGCGTGCCGTGGGCCTCCAGGGCGGCTTCGACAGCCGCGCGGAAGAGGTCCTCCTTCGACGTGAAGTGGTTGTAGAAGGAGCCCATTCCGACGTCGGCGGCGCGGGTGATCTCCAGGACCGGGACGTTGGTCCGGCCCGCCGCGATGAGCGCCTGTGCGGCCCGGACCAGGGCCGCGCGGGTGTGGGCCTTGCGGCGCTCCAGCCGGTTCGGCGGCTGCTCGGGCATGCGTGCTCCCTCTGTCGTTCGGTGAGCCAGCTTAGCCAGTGGTGAGGAATTCGTCAGAACCTCTTGACGGGAGAATCGTCAGGACTGACGATTCCGTCAGAACCTGCGAGGAGGCGGCAGTGCCCCACCAGAACCAGCACGCGGACCTGCACAGCGAGCGCGGTGCGCTCACCGGCGAACACCCCGGCAGGGCCGCGAATCCCGTGATCAAGGTGCCCGACCTCGCCTGGCTGGAGTTCTCCAAGCCGGACCTGGCACGCACGGCGGTGTTCGCCGAGGCGTTCGGCTTCACGGCGTCCCTGAGCACCGAGGACGAACTGCACCTGCGCGGGACGGACCCCGGCGGCCCCTGCGTGATCGTCCGCAAGGGACCCCGATCGGCCTTCCTCGGCCCGGCGTTCCGCGCGGCCGACCCCCAGGACGTCACACGATTCGCCGAGGCCGCCGGAACCCGCGTGGCCCCTCTGCCCGAGACGCTCGGCGGGATCGCCGCCGCCACCACCGACCCCGGCGGGCTGCGCGTCCGCGTCGTCTCCGGCACGCACGACCTGCCCGCCCTGCCCGCGCAGCCCCCGCACACGCTCAACCTGGGGCACGACCGCCCGCGCACCAACGCCACGCAGCGGCCGCCGAGGGAACCCGCCCGCGTGCAGCGCCTGGGGCACCTGGTGATCCAGACCAGGAGCTACCGCCGGACGCTGGACTGGTACCTCCAGTACCTCGGCCTGATCGTCAGCGACTTCCTCTACTACCCCGGGCAGCGCGGCCGCGGCCCGGTGATGAGCTTCATCCGCTGCGACCGCGGCGCCACCCCCGCCGACCACCACACGCTGGCCATGATGCTCGGCCCGGTCGACCGCTACGTGCACTCGGCCTACCAGGTCGCCGACCTCGACGCGCTGGCCGCCGGCGGGGAGTACCTGCGCGAGCACGGCTACCGGCGGTCGTGGGGAATCGGCAGGCACGTCCAGGGCAGCCAGATCTTCGACTACTGGCGCGACCCGGAAGGGTTCCTCGTCGAGCACTTCAGCGACGGCGACCTGTTCGACAACACCCTCGCACCCGGCTGGGCACCGATGACCGCCTCCGGCCTCGCCCAGTGGGGGCCGCCCGCCACCGCGGACTTCCTCGGCGTCAAGCCGGGCAAGGAGTCCCTCCGCGAACTCGCCGGAATGCTCTCCGCACTGCGCGAAGACAACGAATTCGACGTCCCCCGCCTGCTCGGCCTGCTGAAAGTGGCCCGCTCATGAGCACCTCCCTCCTGCACACCGCCGACGCCTGGTACGTCCTCACCGAGGGCGACGACGGCGGAGCGACCAGGGTCGACACCGCCGCGACCACCACCGGCGAACTCCTCGCCGACCGGAAGGCGATCGCCGGCGCAGCCACCGCGCCGGCCACCGACCGCGTCGCGGACCTCGCCCTGGTCTCGCCGGTCACCGCGCCCTGCCGCGTGGTCGCCCAGATGACCAACTACGCCTCTCACGCGGCGGATTCGGGGATGGACCCGAAGACCGTTCCGCTGACGTTCTTCCGCAAGGCGTCGGGATCGATCGGCGGCCCGCTGGACGACGTCGTCAGACCCGCACACGTACGGCTGCTCGACTACGAGGTCGAGATCGGACTGGTCGTCGGCCGCGCCGTTCCGGTCGGCACCGAGATCACCGACGACTCCCTGCCCGACCACGTGGCCGGACTGGTGGTCACCGACGACGTGTCCGCAAGGGACATCCAGCTGTCCCGGACCCAGTTCTACGAGGCGAAGTCCTACCCCGGCTTCACACCGGTCGGACCCGCCCTGGTGCTGCTCGACGCCGAGGAGTTCGCACGCTTCCCCGACCTGCGGCTGACCCTGTCGGTCAACGGCGAGCCCCGCCAGAACGCCCTCGTCGGCGGCGACATGGTCCACCCGCCGCTGGAGGCGCTGCGCGCGCTGACCCGGTTCCAGCGCCTCGACCCGGGCGATCTGGTGCTGACCGGTACGCCCGTCGGCACCGCGCTGTCCGCGCCGCCCAAGGCGGTGGAGAAGATCGCCGGCCTGCTGCCCCCGGCGCTGAAGTGGCAGCTGTTCTTCAAGGGTCAGGAGAAAAACCCGAAGTACCTGGCCGACGGCGATGTCGTCGAAGCCCGCGTCGCCACCGACGACGGCAAGATCGACCTCGGTGTCCAGCGCACGACGGTCAGGTGGGCGCGATGACCGAGGACCTCCTGTGGCCGCGCTACGCGGAACCCGGTGACCTGGCCGCCATCGAGGCCGTGCCGCTCGCGGACCGCGGACTGCCCGCGTCGACCTACGCGCTCCTCGTGCGCGCGGCCGAGCGCAGGCCGGAGGGCATCGCGACCATCGTGCTGCCGGACGCCGCCCGCCGGCGTGACCCGGTCACCCGCACCTTCGCCGGACTCCTCGCCGACGTGCACCGCTACGCGAACCTGCTGCGGGAACACGGAGTGCGGCGCGGCCGTGCCGTGGCACTGATGTCGCCCAACTGCGACGAACTGCTGCCCGCGACCCTGGCCGCTCAACTGGCGGGAATCGCCGCGCCGCTCAACGGCGGCCTCGCCCAGGACCACCTCGCCGAACTCCTCCGCCGGTCGGGCGCCCGCGTTCTGATCACCGCGGGCCCGGAACTGGCCCCCGCCGTCTGGGAGAAGGCGCGGGCGCTGGCCGGTGAACTCGACACCGTCCTGGTGCTGCGGCCGACCGGAGCGACCGGTCCCCCGCCGCCGTTGCCCGTCGTCGACGGCGTCCGTACGGCCCATCTCGCCTACCGCGCGGCCGAGTCGGACCCGCACACCTTCGCGGGCGAACCTCCGCGGTCCTCCGACCTGGCCGCCCTGTTCCACACCGGCGGCACCACCGGCGCCCCCAGGCTGGCGGCGCACACGCACGCCAACGAGATCGTCGACGCCTGGACCGTCGCCGCCAACTCCTCGTTCGACGAGGACTCCGTCATGTTCGCCGGACTGCCCCTGTTCCACGTCAACGCCCTCGTGGTCACCCTCCTCGCGCCCCTGTTCCGAGGGCAGCGGACGGTGTGGGCCGGCCCGCTCGGCTATCGCGAGCCCGAACTGTACGCACGGTTCTGGAAGTTGGTCGAGGACCACGGCGTCACCACGATGAGCGCGGTGCCCACCGTGTACGCGACCCTCGCGCGGTGCCCGCTCGACGCCGACATCGGCACCCTGCGCTTCGCCGTCGTCGGCGCCTCCCCCTTGCCCGCCGCCGTCCGCGAGAGCTTCCAAGCGCACACCGGCGTGGAACTCCTCGAAGGCTATGGACTGACGGAGGCCACCTGCGCCAGCGCGCGCAGCTTCCCCGGCACACCGCGGCCCGGCACCGTGGGCCAGCGCATGCCGTACCAGCGGCTGACCGCCGTCGACCCGGTCACCGGCCACGACCTGGCGCCCGGCGAAACGGGGGTGCTGACCATCAGCGGGCCGACCGTCTTCCCCGGTTACGTCGTCGGCCACGACGAGCGGGGCCACGTCCTGGACGGCTGCGGCAAACTGACCGGTGGCCGGCTGGACACCGGCGACCTGGCCGCCGTGGACGAGGACGGCTTCGTCCACCTGAGGGGCCGCGCCAAGGACCTCATCATCCGCGGCGGCCACAACATCGACCCCGCCGTGGTCGAGGACGCCCTGCTGGCCCATCCCGCGGTGACCGCCGCGGGCGCGGTCGGCCGCCCCGACGAACACGCGGGCGAGGTGCCCGTCGCCTACGTGACGCTCGCCCCGGCCGCGACCGTCGACGAGGACGAACTCGTGGCCTGGGCGGCCGACCACGTGCCCGAGCGCGCAGCGGGTCCGAAGTCCGTGACCGTGCTCGACTCCCTGCCCGCGACCGACGTCGGCAAGCCCTACAAGCCCGCCCTGCGCGCCGACGCCACCCGCCGCGCCGTCCACGAGGCGCTCGCCGGGGCCGGCGAGGCCGACGCGGTCGTCGAGGACGGCACCGTCGTCGCCGTCGTCACCACCTCCGAACACGACAGCCCCCGGGTACGGGCGGTCCTCGCCCGCTTCGCCGTCCCCGCCCGCGTCGAGATACGCCCGGAAAGGTCCCTGCGCCCATGAAGGTCCCTGTCGTGATCGTCGGTGCCGGCCCGACCGGGCTGACCGCGGCGGCGCTGCTCGGCAGGTACGGCACCGAGTGCCTGGTGCTGGACCGCTGGAGCACGGTGTTCCCGCAGCCCCGCGCGGTGCACCTCGACGACGAGGTCTACCGCACCCTCGGGCGCATCGGACTGAGCTCCTCGTTCGCCGCCGTCTCGTGGCCCTGCCGCGGGCTGCGCCTGCTGGACTCGGGCCTGGGGACCCTCGCGGAGTTCCGGCGCGCCGCGGGCGACGGCCGCCACGGCTATCCGGAAGCCAGCATGTTCGACCAGCCCGATCTGGAACACCTGCTGCGCACCGCGCTGACCGGGCCCGTCACCCTGCGCGGTGAGAGCGAGGTCGTCGGCGTGACCCAGACCGCGCACGGCGTGCGGGTCGAAGTGAGGCACACGGTCACCGGTGAGCGGGAGGTGATCGAGGCGGACCGTCTGCTGGGGTGCGACGGTGCGAACAGCCTCACCCGCAGAAGCGTCGGCGCGACGATGGAGGACCTCCGCTTCGACCAGCGCTGGCTCGTCGTCGACATCGCGACCACGGCGGACCTCGCCGAATGGGAGGGTGTGCACCAGGTCTGCGACCCGCACCGCGCCGCGACCTACATGCGCATCGGGAAGACGCGCTACCGCTGGGAGTTCCGCCTGCTGCCCGGCGAGGACGGCGAGACCTTCCGCGACATGGACCGGCTGCGCCCGCTGATCGCGCCGTGGACCAAGAGCGTCCCGGACGGCGAGCTGGAGGTCCTGCGCGTCGCCGAGTACACCTTCCGCGCGCAGGTGGCGGACCGCTGGCGCGACCGGCGGGTCTTCCTGCTCGGCGACGCCGCCCACCTCACCCCGCCGTTCGTCGGACAGGGCATGGGCGCCGGGATTCGCGACGCCGCCAACCTCACCTGGAAACTCGCCGGCGTGCACGCCGGAACCCTGCCGGAGCAGGTGCTCGACACCTACCAGACGGAACGCAAGCCGCACGCCCGCTCGATGATCCGGCTGGCGGTCCTGATCGGCAGGGCCATGACCGCGGGGGGCCGGCCGGGGGAACTGCTCCGCCGGGTGCTGGCGCCGCGGCTGGCCCGCGTCCCCGGCTTCGCCGGCCGCGTCCTCGACAGCGAGAGCCCGCCGTTGCACCGGTCGGCCCTGGTGGCGCGACCGCGCCTGGGGCCATCGCTCGCCGGCCGCCTGTGCCCCAACGCCGTTCTGGCGGACGGCAGACGACTGGACGACGTGACCGCCGGACGCTTCGCCGTCGTCACGCGGGAGCAGCCCTCCGGCCCGCAACGGGCGGCGGTGGAAGGCCGCGGCGCGGTCATCGTGCCCGCCGAGCCGGGCGGCGAACTGCACCGCTGGCTGCGGGCGGGCCACGCCCGTGCCGCCGTCGTCCGTCCCGACGGGACCGTGCTCGCCGCCGGCCGGTCCCTCACCCGACTGCACGCCACGCTGCCCCGGTTCGACCTCGGTATCAACGACAGGGAGCACAGATGAACACACCGCACACGATCTCGCGACGCCACGCACTGGCCGCCGGTGCCGGGGTCCTGGGCGCCGGCCTGCTGGGCAGCCTGCTGGGAAGCGGCACCGCCCGGGCCGACACCTCCGGCGACGACAACTACTGGCACCTGCGAGTGGACCTGGCCGGTTATCGCGCGAAGACCGCGCGCGTCGGCGACGTCAACTTCAGTTACCGCGAGGGACCGGCGAACGGTCCCGCCCTCCTGCTCCTGCACGCCCAGCAGATGGACTGGTTCAGCTACAGCCGCGTCCTGCCCGCGCTCGCGTCGTCGTTCCACGTCTTCGACGTCGACTACCAGGGCCACGGCACCACGACGACCTCGCCGACCTACCCGATGAACGCCAACCGGATCGGCGCCGACCTCGCGGCGTTCACCGAGTCCGTGGTCCGCGGGCCCGCGTACGTCACCGGCAACTCCTCCGGCGGCCTGCTGACGGCCTGGCTCGCCGCCAACCGGCCCGACCTGGTCAGGGCCGCGATCCTGGAGGACCCGCCGCTGTTCGCGTCGGAGTACCCGCGGATCATGAAGACCATCGCCTACCGCGACTTCGCCTCCAGCGCCAAGGCCGTCGCGCAGGGCGTCGACGACTTCCTGCTGTTCTGGATCGCCGACAACGAGGAGTTCATCAACGAGAACATCGGCGAGGGAGCCGGCGCCGTGCTCACCGCGGCGATCAAGGCCAAGCGCCTGCTCCGCCCGGGGCAACCGGTCGAGATGGCCATCGTCCCCGACGACACGGTCCGCCTCTTCCTGCGCGGCATGGACCACCAGTACGACCCGCGCTTCGGGGCGGCGTTCTTCGACGGCAGCTGGAACACGGGCTTCGACCACGCCACCACCCTGGCGCGGATCTCGGCCCCCACGATGCTGATGCACGCCAACTTCTCCTGGGTCGACGGCGACATCCTCTACGGCGCCATGGACCAGGACGACGCCGACCTGGCGATGTCGTACCTGACCCACGGGACGTACAACCGGGTCGACGCCAGCCACGTCACCCACCTCGACAAGCCCGAGGAGTTCGTCAGCACCGTCACGGGCTTCTTCACCCAGCCGTGACGGCACTCAACTCCGTTCGCGCGCCGCGCTGTTGAGCGCCGGGAGGGCCGCCCACCGGGGGTGTCGAGCGAGCGGCGAGCCGCGCCCGCTCGACACCGCGCGGGACCCCGTCCCGAAGACTGTGGCCGCACGTGAGTCGATCCCCGGCGCACGGCCTTGGCGCAGCGCCGGGGCCGGGGCCGGGCCGGAGTCGTCAACGGCTCCCTCGTACCCGGCTGCCCGCGATTGACCGGTGATCAGCTGCCCGTCAGCAGGTGCCGCACGACGTACCCGGCGGAGTCGACTCCGGAGCTGCCGCCCTCCACGAGGGCGGCCACCGCGATGTCGCCGTTGTAGGCGGTCAGCCAGCCGTTGGTGTGGTCGCCCTCCTCCGCGGTGCCCGTCTTGGCGCCGACGCCCGTGAGTCCGCCCAGGCGCGGGGCCGCCGTACCGCTGGTGGCGACGGTGCGCATCATCGACTGCAGGTATCCCGCCGTGCCGGCCGAGATGGGCCGGGGAGCGGTGGCCTGCTGCTGCCCGGCCAGGATGACCGGCTGGTGGAAGCCGACGCCCCGCACGGTCGCCGCGACCGACGCCATGAACAACGGAGTGGCCGTCACCTGCCCCTGGCCGATGAACTGGGCCGCCTGGTCGCCGCCCTGCACGTCCGCGGGGATGCTCGGGTCGGTCGTGGCGACTCCGCCGCCGATGGACCAGCTGCCCATGCCGAAGACGTTCGCGGCCTCCTCGTGCAGGGCGGAGGCGTCGCCGTCGTGCACGAGGTAGTGGAAGCCGTCCTTGATGAACGAGGTGTTGCACGACACGGTGAAGCCCTGCGCGATGCTGGCACCGGGATTGGCGCTCACACCGGGGTCGTTGTGGAACAGCTGGCTGTTGGCCGTCAGCGAGTCCGTGCAGGGCGCGGGGCTGCTCGGGTTGAGTCCCGCCTGGTCGAACAGGGCCGCCGACGTGATGATCTTCATGGTCGAGCCCGGTGACTTGATGCCGTTGATGGCGATATCGCCGTCCGAGCCCGTGTGCGCGATCGCGAGGATGTGACCGGTCCGCCAGTCCAGTGCCACGGTCCCGGCGGGCTTGACCTGGAGGTGGCTGTCCTTCACCGCGTTCTCGGCCACCGCCTGGAGAGAGGCGTCGATGGTCGTCCTGACGACCGGAGGTTTCCCCTTGGTGAAGACCTTCAGCGCCTTGACGCCCGCGCCCGTCCCGTCGACCACGGCGACGCCCGTGCCGGAAGTCCCGCCGGTGGCCTTGGCGTTCTTGCCGATCGTCGCGGCGATGTCCCGCAGCGACGCGAAGGTGGAAAGGTCCGTCTTCCCGTCACTCGCGACGACCTCGGCCTTCACCGTGTCCGTCGGCAGCTTGCCCGCGGTCAGCGACTGGTCGTCGCCCAGGCCGGGATACAGGACCGAGTTGTTCCAGTGGACCGCCGTCCGGCCATTGGCGCTCTGGAATACCGCCACCGCGCTCGCGTACGTCCACGTGCCACCCGCCACCTCGGCGGTGACGTCGAAGGTGACCTTGGTGGCGCCCGGCGTCGCCGTCGACGGCCCCGCGGACACGACGTGCGCGAAGGTCAGCGACTTGAGGTTCAGGCCGTCCGCGTACCCCCGCAGGGCCGGCACGGCCGTGGCCGACGCGTCGGTGTCGCCCGCCGCCCGGTCGAACTTCCGCTGCGACCAGCTGTCCAGGAACGTGCGGGCCAGCTTCACCGACTTGGCACCCGAGGGCGGCTCGCTCGACAACGTCTGCGGGTCGAAGGAATGCGATGCGTCCGACCCGCCGCCCCCCGCCGTCCCCGAAGCCGCCTGCACGACGTTGTAGGCACCGATCCCCCCGACGACGAGCAGCACCGCGGAGGCACCGGTCACGCCGATCTTCACACCCTTGTTCATGCGGTGGATCGTATGTTCGTTTGCAGTATGCAGGCATTGACTGTCTGTAGATCGTTACCGGACTGTCAGGTACCAACGGCAGACGAGCGTTCGCCCGCTGCACCGCCCGGCGTTGGCTCATCGAGGTTGAACTCCTGCTGCCACAGGGGCTGTTGGACGCAACGGCAGCAGAAGGAGCGGACTCGAAGCCCGGGTCAGGATTCGGTGAGGAACCTGTTGGCCGCTCGCCTGACCGTCCACCGCAACTGCTGCGCCGGCCCGAGGGCGGAGGCCCTGCCGGTGGTTCGCATCGCGTAGAGGCTCAGTTCGACGAGCCGGGCTCCCCAGACGCGGGTGATGACATCCTCCAGGCGCTCGGCGACCTGCTCCAGCGACGTTCCCTTCAGTATCCCGATCAGTTCGAGGTGGTAGTCGAGGGAGCGCGTCCGGACCGTCAGGTCCATCAGCACGTCCGCGACCTCGGTCGACTGACCCTTGCTGGGGCCGGCGAGGTGCTGGCAGTTCTTCAGCAGGACCGCGGTCTGCGAGGCGGCCTGCTGGGGGCCGGCGGCGCTGAGCACGGCCTTGAGGTGAGCCATGAGACCGGCCGCGTGCAGGGCGAGGCTGAGACCGATCACGTTGGAGGCCGAGTCGGCGCGGGCCCGTGCGGCCAGACGGGAGGGGGCCAGGTACCCGGGGCGCATCCGGTGCAGCCTGAGCAACGCCGCACCGGCGTGCCCCGTGGGGCGCTCCCGAGTGGTGCAGGTGTAGACGGCGTCGGCGTGGTCGCGCAGGTCGCCGTCGAGAAGGACGACGAGGAGGTCCGCGGCGTGTTCGGGGCTGCACCGGGTGGCGGCCTCGGCCACCAGGGAAGGGGAGTCCATACCGGGATGCAGTTGGTCCAGACGCTGAAGCAGGATCCGGACCTCGGCCTGCGGGTGCGAACGCAGCCCGGTGGTCAGCGCGTCGGACGCGTCCTGATGGCGGCCCGCCACGTGCAGATCGACGATGAGCTGCGCGATCTCCAGGACCGGTCTGCAGCGGAGCGCCCCGGTGAGCACCTCCGAGGCGAAGTCGTGCATGTTCGCCGTGTGGAGGGCGGACACCATGGCCACGAGATGGCCCGTGGTGCGCATCTGGGTCTGCGCGAAGACGGCCGCAGCGGCCGTGTGGTGCCCCGCCGTTCGCAGTGCACCGATCAGTTCGGCGACGTCGATGGCCGGGCGTTGTTCCGCCATGGCGCTCTGCAGCAGGTCGGCGAGCCGGCCGAAGCCGTTCTCGTGGAGGGCCACCACCAGTTCGACGAGCTCGGCGCACACGCGATCGTGCGCCGGACACGTCACGGCCTGGGCAAGGGCGTTCTGCAGGGCAGCGGAACCGAGAAGACCGCAGAGATCCAGGATCTCGGGAACGTTCCGGTGCGCCACCGTGGCGCCGAGCAGGGCCGTCGTCGCGTCGTGGTTGCCGTGCCGGTGGAGCGCGCCGGCCAGAGCGGCGAGATCGGCGGGGCCGAGAAGCTGCACAGATGCCTGGAGCAGGCCCGCGACGGGCTCCTCCAGGCCGGCCCGGAGAAGCTCCCCGACGAGGCCCGCGGTGTCCTCCACGGGGCGCATGGCCACCATCGCCGGAAGCGCGGCTTCCGCGTACTTGTGCAGACCGGCTCCGTAGAGGGCGTGGAGCAGGGCCCGGACATCGGTCACCGGACGGCAGCGGCTCACGGACGTGACGAGTTCGCTGGCGATGGCCCTGCGCGGGCTGGTGGCAAGTCCCCCTACCAACCGGACGAGTTCGGGCACGGAGGCGGTCCGGTCCGCGGCTTCGAGGACGTCCATCAGGGACACTCCCGAGATCCCGCCGCGGACCAGCTCCTCGGCAGCCTCCAACTGCTGTTCCAGGTGGTGGCAGTGCTCGACGGCGTGACGTAACTCCGCCCTGGTACGTGCCAGTTGACGCCGGAGGTCGGCCACCTCGTCCTCCAGTGCGCTGCCGGCCCTCATCATCCGGCCGTAGCGCTCCTTCCACACCTCGACGGCCGTCGAGTGCGTACGGCACTGCTCGTCGAGTTTGGCCCGCAACTCCGCCTCCTCGACGGCCTGGTGGGCCAGCTGCTGCTGGCGCTCCTCGATGGCCTCCAGCAGCGCACGTTCCCGCAGCCGTATCTGGCGGACCTCTTCGTCCTGCGCGAGGAAGCGGTCCTGCAACCGTTGCAGTTCGTCGCCCGTCTGACGGCAGGCAACGGCCGCCTCGTGCAGTGCCTTCAGCCCTGCGATCGCCTCCGGGGTGATCTGCACCCCGCAGTGCTCGGTCACGTCGACGAGCAGGTTGCTGACGAACGACCACGGAGCTCGACGAGTGCCGTTGAGATACCGGCTCACCGTCCCCGGATCCATGTGCCGACGACCGGCGTACGCGCGCACGCTCACTTCCAGGCGGGCGAAGTACGTGCGTACGTCCGTTACGAATGCCTCGACCGCCGCGGGCAGATCGGGGCTGAGCGCCCCCAGTCCCGAAGTCGTCGCTCTGGCGTCCATGGTCCCGTCCCCTGCTCGGTGCGTGCCTGTCGCCCGAACATTTACAGCCGTCCGAGAGATCGTTGGGCTGTTTCCGCTGTTTCCAGCAGCTACGGCAACAGTCCGCCGTTGCCGAAACGACCGGCTGCTGATGCGGCCTTCCTGGCAACGCTCCACGTCGAGCACGATCGGTCCCTGCCGACGGCAAGTCGGTCCGTTTTCCGTCCGAGCGCTCAGCAGGAGTGGCCCGTGCCAGCCAACAACCGCCCCGCCCGCACCCCTTCGCCGACTCCGTCGACGGAGGCGCGGCCAGGGCCCGGCCCCCGCGCCGCGCGCCGACGGCGAACGTCCGGTCGCTCGCCCGCCGATGCCGGTGCGGCCGGCCGCACCGACGCGGCCGGGAACGGTGGTTTCCTGGGCGGCAGCGTCCTGAACGGCACGCTGCTGCTCACCGGTCTGGTGAGCGGTCGGATTCCCGCCACCCCCCAACTCCTCTGGCCGCTCGTTATTTTGAGCATCGCCATCCTGGGCCACGACCTCTGCCGCAGAAGGCTCACGTCCGACAGCCCGGAGCGGAAAAGGCGCCCGCGCAAGGCGCGTTGAAGTGGCGGACGATTCCGCGGGGCAGAGTCCACCCCGCGTCGCGGTGCGGCCCCGGACGGTCACGACCACAACGAGCAGGAGGAACGCCGGAGCGTCACCGGTGGCGCGCCCCTCACCTCGCGGCGGTCGGGCCAGCGTTCTCGAACCCACCGGTCCGGCCGACCCGGCGACAGCCCTCTGCTCCCGGGCCTGTCCGCCTCCTCGTCGGGCGTCAAGCCGGCCGCAACAGCCCACGCCAGTCCGCCCGTTACGGCAGGCGCCACCGGAAAGCGCTCCAGCGGAATCTCGTAACAACCCCCCGCCAGGGGACCGGGCGACACCCTGTCCGGCCTCCAGCCGCACCGGCGCCCCAGCCGCCTCCTGAGTCCGGCCGTCCGCCCCGCCCTCAACACCGGCAGGCGCCGCGACGCCGCGCGGCCGGGCCGTCCGCCGCCCGTCCCCCGCTCAGCGCCGCGGAGCGAAGGACTCGACGTATGCCAGAGCGCTGTAGAGGGCGTCGCGCCGAGATCGCCGCGCGGATGGCACACACGCTGGGCCGCCCCGTCACCTACGTGCCCGTCCAACTCGACGAGTTCCGGCACACGTTGGAGCGGCGCGGCCTGTCACCCCACAAGGTCCAGCACCTCGTCGCCGTCGCCGTCGACTACCGCGACGGCATCTTCGCCGGATCGAACGACCTGGTGAGGACCATCGGCGGCGAAGAGCCCCTCGGTGTCGAGGCGTTCGTGGAAAAGAACCGCGCGTTCTACGAGACGCACACCGCCTGAGTCCGGGCCGAGCCGTGGGGGATCGCGGAGGCACGACCGGGGCGGACGCGCCGCGCTCGGCGCGGAGGGCGCGACGACCAACCCTTCGCCGTCTCCTCGGCGGGACCCCTCAGACGCGGGCCGCGTGGCGGGCCGCCAGGTAGCCGAAGGTGAGGGCCGCGCCGACCTGGCAACCCGCGCCGGGGTACTCCGAGGCCATGGGTGACTCGGCGTCGTTCCCGCAGGCGTAGAGGCCCTCGATCGGCTCCCCCCGAGCGTCGAGAACCCTGGCGTCGGTGTCGACGCGCAGGCCGCGCGCGGTGGCCAGGGGGTGGGTACGACGGCGACGGCATAGAAGGGTGCCCTGGCGATCGGGCCGAGGTTGACGTTGGGCCTGTGCGCGGGGTCTCCGAACTGGTGGCCGTAAGGGCTCTGCCCTTTGCCGAACTCCTCGTCGACTCCGGTCGCGGCGAACCGGTTGTTCGCGTAAATCGTGGACTCCAGTCCACGGGGATCGACACCCATGGAGAGGGCGAGCCGGCGAATGGTGTCTCCGGTGTGCAGATATCCGGTCCTTGTGTACGCGGTGAGGCGGAACGCCGGTGTGTGCGGGCGTATCAGCCCGAGCCCGTACGCGAAGAGTGCCGCGGCGTCGACGACCAGCCAGGCCGGGACCGTGGGCACGGTCCTGTGCGAGACGTACATCGCCCTGGTGAAACGGTGATAGGAGACCGACTCGTCGACGAATCGGCGCCCCGCCGCATTCACCGCGACGATCCCCGGTTTCCCCCGGTCCCAGATATGGGGGAAGACGGCCGTGGACCCGTCGGAACGCCGGCCCACGGAACTGGGGAACCAGAGGGCGTTTTCGTCCCGCGACGCGCCCAGTACTCCACCGACCTCGCCGGCGAGGGCGAAGGAGTCGCCCGTCGCCCCCTCGCTCGCCGGGGTGAACCGCGGTGTGGGCTCGGGGAGATGGAGGGCGCGCAGCTCCGGGCTCGCGGCGAATCCGCCGGCCGCCAGCACGACCCCCCTGCGTGCGGTCACTCGCACCGTTCGGCCCTCGTGCATGACGACGGCGCCGGTCACGCGGCCGGCGCCGTCGGTGGCGAGGCCGGTCGCGCGTGCGCCGAACCACACGTCGCCCGAGCCTCGCACCAGCTTGTGGTAGAGGTTGGCGACGAGCGCGTTGCCCATGGTCAGCCGAGTGCCGCGCGGGTAACGGAGGCGGTCCACCGCCCAGCGGGAGCCGAGGCGGGCGGCGGTGGCCATCCCTCGGGGCGAACCGTGGAACAGGGTCAGCAACTCGTCGGCCTCGGAGCGGCGGACCATCAACGTCCCTTTTAACAGGGCGAGTTCAGGCAGAGGCCGGCGGATCCGGCCGAAGCGGGCCGCGCCCAGTTCGCGGCCGTCGAAGATGTGCGGTTCCAGAGCCCTGCCGATGCCCGACCCCTCGATCTCGGGGTGGTAGTCGACGGCGGTCCTGGAGTGCCGGAACCCGACGCCCAGGCGTTCCAAGTAGTCGAGCGCGGCGGGGCCCTGGGCGAGGTAGGCCGTGCGCAGTGCGTGGGGAGCACGGTCGCCCACGAGTGCGTCGAGGTATTGCCGCGCGGCCGCAGTGTCGGCCGCGGGGTCCTGTTGCCGCCGGTGTCCGGGTATCCAGCAGGTGCCCGCGGAGTACGCGGTGGTCCCACCGAGCCGTTCGGTCTTCTCCAGCACCAGCACGGACAGCCCTTCCCGGGCGGCCACCACGGCGGCGCCCAGGCCGCCCGCGCCGGAGCCGACGACAAGGAGGTCGACGTCCCGTTGTCCGCCGTCGTTGCCGGTCATGGCCGAGGTCGCTCCTCAATTGCCGAAGCGGTCCGCCCGAGGCGGGACTTGACGCGCATTTCCGTCCGGCCAGCATCGGTAGCCACGAGATACGTACCGGTTCGTACAAAAGGAGGTGGTGAATGTCGGCGAAGGCCCTCGGCGCTTTCGGTTCCGGCGTTCCGGGGCTCGACCGGCGACGGTCGGAATTGTCCGGCCGAATGAGAATTACTCGTGCGACGTCGCGGTAAGCGGTGCCCGCGCGGCCGTCGTGACGATTGCATGGACCGCTCCGGGAAAGGGCGTGTAACGTACGGCGTCCGCCGACTGGCAAGAACCGTACGGAACCGGCAAGGAATGACATGGAACCCGAACAGGCTTCTGGCAGCGGCGTGCGCAGTGTGCGCAGAGCTCTGGACATCCTGTCGCTGCTGACCGAGGAGCAGCCGGTCGTCCCGCTGCGTACGGTCGTGGAGGCGACGGGGCTGCCGAAGACCACGGTGGTGCGCCTCGTCCAGACGCTGGAACAGTACGGACTGCTGTGGGCGACGGAGGCCGGGTACATGGCCGGCCCGGGACTCTGGCGATGGGCCTACCTGGCGGCTTCCAGTTGGCAACTCCCCCCGGAGACGGTCGACTTGCTGCGCGGCCTGGTGGCACGGCACGGCGAGACCGTGAACCTGATGATCCGCCGCGACGTGCAGCGCGTGTGTGTCGCCCAGCAGGAGAGCCCCAGGCCGCTGCGGCACGTTGTGCGGATCGGCGACGAACTGCCCCTGTGGGCGGGCGCGTCGTCCAAGGTCCTGCTGTCCGGGGCGGACGACGCCCTGCTGTCGCGGATCGCGCTGCTGTCCCCGCACGGCGAGGGACACGCCGCCCAGCTTCGTGCCTGGTCGGACGAGGCGGAGCGCGCGGGCTTCGCGGTCAGTCACGGCGAGCGGGAGAGCGGGCTGACCGCGGTCGCCGTGCCGATCCGTGCGGCCGGTGGAGGCGTTGCCGCGTCCCTGTCCCTCAGCGGTCCGAGTTCGCGCATGACCGACGACCTGATCGCGTGCTTCACCGCCGATCTGCTGGACGTGTCGGCGCGGATCGCCGCCGAGGGCTTCGACCACCCGCTGGTGCCGCGGAGTTGACGTAGGCACTGGTCCAACTGCTCTCGTTCGTCGGGGATTTCGCAGGTGCCGGACGCGGTGCGAAGGCGTCCAGCGGCGGCAGTGACCCTTCGCCCACCGGGCAGGTCGGTGGGCGAAGGGTGCGCGCCGGACTCCCGCGACGTCGCGCGGGACGCCCGCGGCCGGCTCAGGTGCAGAACGGCAGGTTGCCCATGGCCGAGAGCACACCGTTGACGATGTGCGTCTTGAAGAACGCCTGGCCGGGGTAGCCCGAACCGTCCGTCCAGGCAAGCGAGTCGTGCCCGAGGGCGGTGACCCACGAGCGGCCGCCGTCGTAGTACTGGCACCAGGAGATGGGGTGGAAGTCGCCGTGCCCGGGGTGCGTGGTCGACTTGGTCGCGAGGGTCTTCTCGTCCACCGCGAGAAGCCACTTGACTCCGCCGGGGTAGGGCATCCAGTTGTACCACTCGTCCTTGAAGTCCCATCGGAGCGGCATGCCCTCGGTGGAGGAGTCCTTGGAGAGCGTGACGACCGTGCCGGCCTGGAGGGCGCCGTGGTCGTAGTACTGGGTTCCGCCGCAAAGACCCTCGTAGTAGGGCCAGTTGTACTCGGTTCCGCCGATCGCGTTGTGGATGCCGGCGAAGCCGCCGCCCGCCCGGACGTACTGGTGCAGCGCGGTCTTGCCCGCGTCGAGGTGGGCGGGGGTCGTGGTGTTCACGGCCGCGGAGGGGTCCACCGCCGTGCCGTGCTTCCACAGGACGTCGCGGCTGGTGCTGCCGAAGACGACCGCCTTGTACTTGCTGCCGATGCCGGGGAGTTGGGTGACGTCCTCGGTCCAGTCGACCTGGACGCCGACCTCGCCCATCCACTTGATCATGGCGTTCTGCAGGACGTGGGCCGCGGTCAGCGGCGGGTTGAGACCGGGGCCGAGGGCGGGGCCGAGGTGGGCGTGGCGGGGGCCGGCGGTGCGGGTGAAGAGCAGGATCTTGTCCAGCCGACCCGCGACCCAGGGGTGGTAGGAGGCCGGGACCCGGCCGCGCACCACGTTGTACTGGGTGTCGTAGAACTTCTCCTGGCCCCGGGGAATGTTGCTGGTCACCGGTGTCTTGACGGTGGGTTCCTTGCCCACCGTCCTCGTCTTGTCGGGGTAGGGGTTCGACTTGTCGCCCTTGCCGGCGCTCTTGCCGCCGCTCGCGATGCTGCTCGCCGAGGCGGCCGTGGCGGGAAGCGCGGCGGCCACCACGGGTGCCGCGGCGGCCGCGGCGACGCCCTTCATGATCTGTCTGCGGTCGATGTTCGACATTGCTGGATCACCTTTGCTGTCGGTGTACGGCTCCAAGCGGGCCGGGGCGGCTCTCAGGCGGGCGACAGAGGTGCGCGAGCTGGGAGGCGGGGGGTGCGCGGCGGCCGGAAGTGCTGAAAGCGTTCTCGCTCGTGCGCGAGGTGTACCACCAGGCGGTTCGAGCGATCCGCCTGAAGGGCACGGCCAACATAGGACCGTCACGGGCGCCCCCGCAAGGGACCGTGCGCCGCTCGCTCGCGGGAAAGCAAAAACACACAACGGGCCAGGCCAGAGGGCCCGGACGAGGGTGTCCGGACAGCGCGAAGCAACGGTCGGCGGCCTCTTTTGAGGCCACGCAGCCGTTGTACGCGGCGGACCGGGCGGTGTGCCGCCCGGAGGTCACAGCCCCAGGTAGATCTGCCTCACCCGGGGATCGTGGGCCAGCTCGGCCGAGGTGCCCGACATGGCGACGGAACCGTTCTCCATCACCAGGCAGTGGCTGGTGACGCCGAAGGTCAGTTTGGCGTTCTGCTCCACCAGGAGCAGCCCGATGTTCTCCTCACGGAGTTTGATCAGCACGGCGAGGACGTCCTCGATGAGCTTCGGCGACAGCCCCATGGAGGGCTCGTCCAGGAGCAGCAGCCTCGGCTGGGACATCAGCGCCCTGCCGATGGCGAGCATCTGCTGCTGGCCCCCCGACAGGTCCCCGGCCGCGCGCTGGCGGAACTCCCGCAGGACGGGGAAGAGTTCGTAGATCCATTCCAGGGTCTGCCGGGTCTCCCCCTTCCAGGACCGGTGGTAGGCGCCGAGCAGCAGGTTCTTCTCGACCGTCAGCCCCGAGAAGACGTGCCGGCCCTCGGGCACGTAGCCCACGCCGTGCCGGACCATGTCCCTGGCCCTGACCCGGCTGAGGTCCTTGTCGCCCAGCGAGATCCGCCCGTGTGTGCGCGGCACGAGTCCCATGAGGGCCTTGAGGGTCGAGGTCTTCCCGGCGCCGTTGGAGCCGATGATGCCCATCGACTCCCCCGGCGCGACGGTCAGCGCGACGTCGCGGACGGCGCAGACACCGCCGTAGTGCACGGTCAGTCCCTCGACCGCCAGGCTGCGGCCATCGGGTTCGGCGGACACGACGGTCATCGGGGAACCTCCGTCGGAGTGGGGAGCGGTGTCTCGGACAGGGACTCGCCGAGGTACGCCTCGATCACCTCGGGGGCCGCCGCCACCTCCGCGGGGCTGCCCTCGGCGATCACCCTGCCCGTGGCGAGCACGGTGATGCGTTCGCAGAGGGACATCACCAGGCCCATGTTGTGCTCGATCAGCACCACGGTCACTCCGAGGTCGCGGATGGAACGCACGATGGTGGCGAGCTGGCCGACCTCCTCGCCGTTGAGTCCGGCCGCGGGCTCGTCGAGCAGCAGCAGCCTCGGCCCGCTCGCCATGGCGCGGGCGATCTCGATGCGGCGCTGGATGCCGTACGGCAGGGAGCCCGGTGCGGCGTCCGCGAAGCCGGTCAGTCCGTACTGGCGCAGGATCTCGTCGGCCTCTCTGCGCAGGGTGCGCTCGGTGCCGATCACGCCGAACGGCCACACCACGTACTGCCAGAACGAGGTGCTCCGGGAACGGTCCAGCGCCACCATGACGTTCTCCCGGACGGTCATGTCCCCGAAGAGGCGAAGGTTCTGGAACGTCCGGGACATCCCGCCCAGGGAGAGCCGGTACGGAGCGACGCCGCCGATTCCCGTGCCCAGCGCGGACAATGAGCCGGACGTCGGCCGGTACAGACCGCTGACGACGTTGAACAGGGTCGTCTTGCCCGATCCGTTGGGGCCGACGATGCCGCGTATCTCGCCCTGCCGGACGGTGAGTTCGACGTCGTCGAGGGCGGTCAGCGCGCCGAACCGCTTGGTGAGACGGCGGATCTCCAGGGCCGGCAGGTCGCCCTCGTGCGCCACGGTCGCGCCGGTGCGCTCGTCGGGGCTGAACGGGCCGAGTTCGGCGGCCCGTTCGCGTTCGCCCGGGGTGCGGCGTTTGTTCACGGCGGCGAGGACGCGGGCGGGAACGCCGGCCAGGCCGGTTGGTGCGAAGACGACCATGAGGACGACGACGAGTCCGTAGCCGAGCTGTGCGTACACGGCGACGTCCACCAGGGCCTCGCGGACGAGGACCAGGCCGACCGCTCCCACGACGCAGCCGACCAGGCTGCGCCGGCCGCCGATGACCACCATGGCGAGCAGGAGGAACATCTGCGACTGGCCGAAGGACTCCGGCGCGACGAAGCGGATGAGACCGGCGTAGAGCACACCGGCCAGGCCGCCGTAGACGCTGGCCAGCACGAACGCGGTCATGCGCAGCAGCGGGATCTCGGAGCCCATGGCGCCGGCGGCCAGGGAGTCGTCCCGCATGGCACGCAGGCGGCGGCCGAGCCTGGTGCGCACCACGAAGAGCCCGAAGGCCAGGGAGGCCGCGAAGAAGACGACCTCCAGGTAGTAGTAGAGGTACTCGCTGGAGAGGTCGACGCCGAACAGCGGGGGCACCGGGATGCCGGAGATGCCGTCGGCGCCGCCCGTGATCTTGGCGTTGGTGATCCAGTTGACGAAGCCGAGGGCCAGTCCGAGGGTCACGATGCCGAGGTAGTGGGACTGCATGCGCAGCGCCGGTATGCCGACGACGAGGCCGATGACCACGGTGGCCAGCACCCCCAGCACGGCCGCGACCCAGAATCCGTAGCCGGAGTGGGTGGTGAGGATCGCGGTGGTGTAGGCGCCGACGCCGAAGAAGGCGACCTGGGCGAGGTTGATCTGGCCCGAGACGCCCATCACCAGGCCCATGCCGATGGCGAGGATCGCGAAGATCAGTGCGATGTCCACGACGTGGATCGCGTAGCCGTTCAGCGTGTAGGGAAGCGCGTAGAGCGCCACCACCGCGAGAGCGGCGAGCGGGACCTTTGCCTTCAGGGTGCTCACGCGCGGCTCACCGTCCGTTCCCCGAAGATGCCGGTGGGCCGGATCATGATGGCGACGGTGAAGACCAGGAAGGTGACCAGCACCGAGTACCCCTGGAAGTGGTCGGCGGTGTAGGAGTCGAGGACGCCGATGGCGAGTCCGCCGACGACCGCGCCCTCGATGGACCCGAAGCCGCCGAGCATGGCGGCGGCGAAGCCCTTGACGCCGAGGGCGCCGCCGAGCGAGGAGTCGACGTAGAGCATGGGGGCGACCAGACCGCCCGCGAGCGCGGCGACGCCGGCCCCGATGGCGAAGGCGAGGCCGTTGCTGCGGCCGACGTGGATGCCGACGGAGGTGGCCGCCTCGTGGTCCATGGCGACCGCCTGCATGGCGATGCCGGGCTTGGTGCGCGACAGGAACAGGGTGAGCAGCACCACGCACAGGGCGGTGATCGCGATGACGACCAGGTCGTAGGTGCGGATGCGGATGCCCCAGACGTCGAGCGGACCGGAGCTGATCGGGGAGGCGACGGCCCGGCCGGTGGTGCCCCAGATCAGGGTGGCGGCCGCCTGGAGGACGGTGCCGAAGCCGATCGTGCCGATCAGCATCAGGTCGAAGTCCTTGTTCTCCAGCGGGCGCAGCACGCGTTCGATGACCAGACCGATGGCTCCGGTGATCACGATGGAGACGACGATGGCGATGAAGAACGGGGTGTGCGCGGTCAGGTAGAAGGTGGAGGCGGTGTAGGCGCCGATCATGGCGACGTCGGCGTGGGCGAAGTTGACCAGGCCCATCGTGCGGTAGACCACCGAGAATCCGACGGCGATCAGTGCGTAGACCGCACCCAGGCTCAGACCCCCGACGAGGGTCTGCAAGGTGACTTGCATGTTGACTCCCTGACGCCGGCCCCCGTGCGGGGGCCGGCGTCCGCTTCGGAGGGCTGGGTCACTGAGCGGCTTCGAGCTTGCCGCCCTTGATGATGCCGATCGTGGTCTTGAAGATGCCGACGCCGGTGTCGTCGTACTTGAAGTCGCCCAGCAGGCCGTCGTACTGGGTGGCGCGGATGGCGTCGGCGAGCTTCTGGCCGGTGGCGAGCTTGCTGGTCCTGAGCGCCGTCAAGAGGATGTTGGTCCCGTCATACGCCTTGGCGCCGTGGAGTTCGGCCGTCTTGCCGTAGGCGGCCTGGTAGGCGGCGGCGAACTTCTTGCTCGCGGCGTCCGTGTCGTTGCTCAGGTAGGGCGAACTGACGATGGTGCCCTCGACGTTGGCGGCGCCCACCGTGTCGATGAAGACCGGGGTTCCCTGCGGGGCGGCTCCGGCGAACGGCGCCTTGATGCCGAGGTCGCGGGCCTGCTTGACGATCAGGCCGGCCTCGACCTCCTCGGAGCCGACGAAGACCGCGTCGGGCTTGGTCTGGCGGATGCGGGAGAGGGCGGCGCTGAAGTCCTTCTGGTCGGTGGTGACGACCTGGTCGGTGACCGGGGTGATGCCGTCCTTCTTCAGGGCCGCGGTGAAGGCGTCGTGCTCGCCCTTGCCGTAGGACCCGTTGTTGGAGATCATCGCGATCTTCTTGTAGCCCCCGGTCTTGACCATGTAGTCGGCCAGGGTGGAGTCGTAGGTGGTGCTGGTGGGGCCGTTCAGGAAGAGGAACGGGCTCTTCACGTCGATCAGGGCGGTGGCCTGCCCGGAGGTGATGTTCGGGATCTTCGCCGTGCGCAGGGTGGGTGCCATGGCGACGGTGACCGCGCTCTCCGAGGTACCGATCATCGCGACGTAGCCGCCGCTGGCGAGCTTGCGCGCGATGTTGGTGCCGGTGGTGGGGTCGCCCTGGCTGTCGAAGACGGTCGCCTTGATCTTGCGGCCGTCGATGCCGCCCTTCTTGTTCCACTCGCTGATGGCGAGCTTGGCGCCCTTGGCCTCCCAGTCCCCCAGCGAGGCGAGCTGACCGCTCTGCGCGTCCACGATCGCGATCTTGATCGGTCCCGAGCCGCTGCCCTTGTCGGAGTCCGAGTCCCCGGGCGCCGAGCAGGCGGCCAGGGCGAGCAGCACACCGAGGGAAGCGGCGGTGATTCCGGTGGCGCGTGTTCTGGCCTGCATGTCCATCATCCTTCGTCCGGGAAAATGCCCTGGTAGATGTCGTTGATGTTCCAGTGACCGGGTGTGGGGACCGGTTCGTTGACCATGGGGATGTCGATGACCGCGGGACGCCGGCGCTCCACCGCGAGGGCGAGCACCTTGGCGAACTCGTCAGCGGAGGCGATGGAGTAGCCGTCGGCGCCGCAGGAGCGTCCGTAGGCGGCGAAGTCGGGGCTGTACGCCTCGCCGTCGGCGTCCTTGAAGTCACAGCCGTACCCGCGGCCGAAGTTGGAGCGCTGAAGGTCCGAAATGGTGCCGTGGGAGCGGTTGTTCATGACCGCGAAGATCACCGGCAGGCCCTGCTCGACGGCCATCGGTACGGCGGGAAGCTGCGCGCTCATGCCGCCGTCGCCGATGAGCGCCACCACCGTGCGCTGCTTCTGGGCCATCTGCACGCCGACGGCGGCGGCCGGTCCGAAGCCCATGGTGGAGGCGCCGCCCGGGGTGATGAACCGGCCCTCGGGCGGCAGGTCGTAGGACTGCGCGACGCCGTTCTTGTTCCAGCCGACGTCGGTGACCAGCACGGCGTCGGCCGGCAGGGTGGCGCGCAGGTCGGCCAGGATGCGCTGGGGGCGCAGCGGGTGGTTGTCGCTCGTGCCGAGTTCGGTGGCCGTCGCGAACAGCTCCTCGCGGTTCTCGGCGATCGCCTCGCGCAGTCCGGGGCGGGTGAGCGGCTCGGGCCTGGCCGCCCTGACCGCCGTGCCGATGGCCCTGACCGCGTGCGCCACGTCGGCCACGGCCCCGATCTCGACCGGGTAGTTGCGGCCGATCTCCGCGGGGTCGATGTCGATCTGGAGGAGGCGGCTCGGCGGGAAGTTCCAGGTGTACGCGGCGTCCCAGGAGCTGGCGTCGGTCTCGGCGAAACGTGTGGCGAGCGCGAGCACGACGTCGGCGTCCTTGGTGTGCGCGTGGGTCGACTCCAGTCCCCAGAAACCGGGCATGCCCAGCAGCAGGGGGTGCCGGTCGGGAACGGTGCCCTTGCCCATGAGGGAGTGCGCCAGGGGGATGTCGAGGTGTTCCGCGAGGTCCAGGAGCGCCTGGCGGGCCTCGGGTCCGCGCAGTCCGCCGCCGAAGTAGATGAGCGGGCGCTCCGCGGCGAGCAGTACCTCGGCGATCCGCCGGGCGGCGTCCTCGGTCAGGCCCGGCAGTCCGGCGTCCGGAAGGGGGTGCGATCCCGGGACGTAGGGGCTGACCGGACGGGAGAAGAGGTCCATCGGCACGTTGACGAGCACCGCGCCCGGTCGGCCGCTGGTGGCGGTCCAGAAGGCGCGTTCCAGGGTCCGGTGCAGGTCGGCGGTGCGCTGGACGGGCCAGACGCGCTTGCAGAAGGGGCGGTAGATGGCGGTCTGGTCGGCGTCGGCGTGGAGGTTGACCTCCTGGTGCGGGTGACGCCCGTAGTAGTAGGAGGGGATGTCGCCGGAGATGACGACGAGCGGCACGGAGTCCATGGCGGCGGTGGCCACGCCGGTGACGGCGTTCATCATGCCGGGGCCGACGTGGGTGAGCAGCACGCCCGGTTTGCCGGAGGCGCGGGCGTAGCCGTCGGCGGCGTGCGCGGCGGCCTGTTCGTGGCGGGCGATGACGAACTCGATGCTGCTGGGGCCGAGGGCGTCGAGCAGGGCGATGTTGGTGTGCCCGCACGTGCCGAAGACGTACTCGACGCCGTAGGACTCCAGTTGGGCGACCAGTGCCTCCGAGGCGGGGACGGTCTCGTTCACAGGTTCTCCTTCGGAAGGGTGGTCCGGTCGCCCCAGACGGACTGACCACGCAGCACCAGGGTCTTGACGGTGGTGTAGTCCTCGATCAGCCAGCGGGGCGACTCGCGGCCGAAGCCGGAGTCCTTCACACCGCCGAACGGGACATGGTCGAGGCGGTAGTTGGAGGTGCCGTTGACGATGAGGGCGCCCACCTCCAGGCGCCGCCAGGCGCTGATGACGCGGTTCGTGTCGTGGGTGAACAGGCCGGCCTGGAGCCCGTAGCGGCTGGTGTTGCAGGCGTCGACGACGGTGTCGAAGTCGTCGTAGGGCAGGACGGCGACGAGCGCGCCGAACACCTCGTGCACGACGACCGAGGCGTGCGCGGGAGGTCCGGCGACGATGGTCGGTGCGACGGTCGCGCCGTCGCGGGTGCCGCCCCGGATGACACTGGCGCCGAGTCCGGCGGCCTCGGCGGACCAGGCGACGACCCGTTCGGCCGCCCGCTCGTCGACCATGGAGCCGATGTCGGTGCCGGGGTCCAGCGGGTCGCCGACGACCAGGGCGTCCACCGCCGCGGTGAAGGCGTCGAGGAACTCCTGGTAGCGGCTGCGGTGCACGTAGACACGCTGGACGGAGATGCAGCTCTGCCCCGAGTTGCTGTATCCGGTGCGGGCGCTCATCAGGGCGGCGGCCTCGACGTCCGCGTCCTCGCAGACGATGGTGGCCGCGTTGCCGCCCAGTTCCAGGGCGAGGCGCTTGGCTCCGGCGGCTCGGGCGACGGCCGCGCCGGTGGCGGCGCTGCCGGTGAAGCTGATGACGTCGACCTCCTGGGCGGCGCTGAGTGCGGCGCCCACCTCGCCGCCGCCGTGCAGCAGTTGGACGGCCTGTCCGGGCATGCCGCTCTCCAGCAGCAGGGCCACGACGGCGGCCGAGATGCCGGGGGCCTGCGGCGGTGCCTTGACCAGGGTGGTGTTTCCCGCGGCGAACGAGGCGCCGAGCTTGTGGGCGAGCAGGTTCGCGGGGGCGTTGAACGGGGTGATCGCGAGCGCGACGCCGGCCGGGGCGCGGAAGGTCAGGGCGGTGTTGCCGACGCCCGTCGCCCAGCCGGCCACGTTCAGGTTCTCGCCGTTGATGTGCCGTGCTTCCGCCGCGGCCACGGCGAAGGTGGAGGCGACCCGGTCGATCTCGGTGCGGCTGTCCTTGAGGGGCTTGCCCAGTTCGAGGGCGAGGATCCGGGCGAGTTCGTCGCGACGGCGCAGTGCCGCGGCGGAGGCGTTCTCCAGGATGTCCGCCCGCGCGGCCGGTGAGAGCGTCGCGACCTGGGGGGCGTATCCGCGGGCGGCCTTGACGGCGGCGTCGATCTCGGTGGCGGTGGCGACGGGTGCCCTGCTGACGGTGCGGCGGAGATAGGGGCCGGTGCGTTCTTCCGGGGGACCGTCGCCGACCCAGCGGCCGGAGAGGAAGTTGGCTGCCTCGATCACAGCTGAGTCGGAGGCGGCCTTGAGAAGACTTTCCAGCATCACGTCTCCAGATTGACCATCTAGCGGGTTGCATGGACTGCTGTGTGGACTGGCGTGTAACGTACGGGCGCCGGTGAGCCCTGGCAATAGCCCGCGCAAAAGAAGTTGAAGCCTCAGCAGCCCCAACAGCCCCCCGCACGCGAGCACTTGTGGGCACCCCGCGTCGGCGACCGAGACCGGCTCCGCACATGCCACGGAATCCCGCCCCCGCACGAGGAGACACAGATGGAACCCGAGGAGTCAGCCGCAGGTGGAGTGCGCAGTGTGCGCAGAGCCCTGGACATCCTTTCGCTGCTGACCGAAGATCAGCCTGCCGTCCCGCTCCGCTCGATCGTCGAGAACACCGGACTGCCGAAGACCACGGTCGTCCGGCTGGTGCAGACCCTTGAGCACTACGGACTGCTCTGGGCCACCGCGTCGGGGTACATGGCCGGCCCCGGTCTGTGGCGCTGGGCCCATCTGGCGACGTCGAGCTGGGAACTGCCGCCGGAAACAGTCAAGTTGCTGCGCGAACTCCTCCACCGTCACGGCGAGACGGTGAACGTGATGACGCGTCGCGACCTGCACCGGGTCTGTGTCGCACAGCAGGAGAGCCCGCAGCCGCTGCGACACGTGGTCCGGGTCGGCGACCAACTCCCGCTGTGGGCCGGTGCCTCGTCGAAGGTGCTCCTCGCCGGCGCCAGCGACACGTTGCTCGAACGGATCGCGGCCGCCTCGCCGCACGGTCCTGACCACGCCGGACAGTTGCGGACCTGGTGCGACCAGGCGGCCGAGGCGGGCTACGCGGTGAGCCAGGGGGAGCGCGACAGCGGCCTGACCGCCGTGGCCGTACCGATCCGCACCGGCTCCGGCACCCTCGTGGCCTCGCTGTCGATCAGCGGTCCCAGCTCCCGCATCCCCGCCGCGGCGATCCCGGAGATCACGGCCGACCTGTGGGAGGTGTCCGCCCGGCTGACCTCACAGGGATTCGACCACCCTCTGAGCCCGAGGAACTGACCGACCATCGCCCCAGAGCCGCGGAGCCGCTCCGGCCCCGCGGAAGGAGTCGCCCCATGCGAGAACGTCCGCTCGACGGTATCCGGGTCCTCGACCTCACCAATGTGCTGGCCGGACCGTACTGCAGTTACCACCTCATGCTTCTCGGAGCGGAGGTCGTCAAGATCGAGCGCCCCGGACAGGGCGACCTGGCCCGTGTCCTCGGCCCCGATCCCGCACTCAACGGTGCGGGGATCGGGGCCTCCTTCCTGGCGCAGAACGCCGGGAAGAAGTCCCTGACCCTCGACCTCAAGGACACCGCCGACCGGTCCGCTTTCGAGTCCCTGCTCACCGGCGCCGACGTCCTCCTGGAGAACTTCCGCGCGGGCGTGCTCAGCAGGATGGGCTACGGGACGGACCAGTTGAGGAAGCTCAACCCCCGGCTGGTGTGCTGCTCGATCTCCGGTTTCGGCCAGAGCGGCCCCATGAGCGAGGACCCCGCCTACGACCAGATCATCCAGGGCCTGTCCGGGATGATGAGCATCACCGGCACCCCGGAGACCGCACCCCAGCGGGTGGGGTTCCCGGTCTGCGACACCACCGGGGGCCTGTCCGCCGCGCTGGCGATCTGCGCCGCCCTGCTGCGCCGGGAACGCACGGGGGTGGGGGCCAGACTCGACGTGTCGATGCTGGAGGCGTCGCTGTCCGCCATGGGCTGGGCCGTCTCCAACTACCTCGTCAGCGGCGTCCCGCCCCAGCCGCTCGGGGACCAGAACGCCACCGCCGCACCGTCCGGGACCTTCCTCACGGCGGACGGTCCGATCAACATCGCCGCGAACCAGCAGCGCCAGTACGAGACACTGTGCCGGCTCATCGGGGCCCCCGGGCTGATCGACGATCCGCGCTTCCGGCTGCGGGAGGACCGCAAGCGGCACCGCGCCGAGCTGAACGACGCGATCAACGAGGCGCTGTCCGCCCGCTCGGCCACGCACTGGGAAGCCGTCCTGTCCGAGGCCGGCGTACCGGCGGCCCGGGTACTGACCGTCCCGCAGGCACTGGCACTCCCGCAGCTCGCCCACCGCGACTTCGTCACCGAACTGGAGCACCCGGACGGTTCCGGCGACCCGTTGCGGGTGCTGGGCAGCGGCGTCCTCTACGACGACGAGGCCCTGCGGCCCGAGGCCGCGCCGCCGCTGCTGGGCGAGCACAACGGTGAACGCGAGCAGATCACCGCCGAGTGGGCGGCATCCGTCACGAGCGAGGAGGCACCGACACCATGAGCATCTCCCCCCAGGACGAAGCGGCACAGTGGTGGGCCACGGCCGTCAGCCACATCGAGCCCGGAGTCATCGAACTCCGCGACCGCCCGGTGCAGAGCCTGATCGGCTCGGTCGGCATCGTCGACACGATGTGGCTGCTGCTGCGCGGCGACCTCCCCCGGCCGCGCGAGGCCGCCCTGCTCGACGCGGCCCTGGTGGCCGGCGTCGACCACGGCCCCCAGGCGCCGTCCATCGCCGCGGCCCGGATGGCGGCCACCTGCGGGGTGGGGCTCAACAACGCCATCGCCACCGGCGTCAACATGCTGGGCGACAGCCACGGCGGTGCGGGCCAGCAGTGCGTCGAGATGCTCGACGACATCCGGGAGGCGGCCCGCGAGGGCGGAGGCGACTGGGACGCCGCCGCGCGCACGGTGATGGCCGAGTGGCAGAACCGTTCGCGCTACCTGCCGGGCTTCGGACACCGCTTCCACCCCGTGG
Source organism: Streptomyces sp. NPDC008150 (assembly GCF_042956945.1). Classification (NCBI taxonomy): domain Bacteria; kingdom Bacillati; phylum Actinomycetota; class Actinomycetes; order Kitasatosporales; family Streptomycetaceae; genus Streptomyces; species Streptomyces sp. NPDC008150. The sequence continues at coordinate 157,412 of NZ_JBIBHJ010000011.1, forward strand.
ACCCGCGCCGGGACCCGCTGCTCTCGCTGGTCGAACAGGCCGTCAAGGACGGCGTGGTGCCGGGCGAACACCTCCGGGCCGCGCTGGCGGTGGAACGGACGTTGAAGGTCCGCCGCGAGGGTGCCCGTCCCGTCCCGATGAACATCGACGGTGCCACCGCCGTCATCTACGGAGAACTCGGCTTCCCCGCGCCCCTGGCCCGCGGCCTGTTCGTGCTGAGCAGGTCGGTGGGCATCCTGGCGCACGCCTGGGAGGAGACGGGACAGGGGCGCCGGAACAAGGGACCGATCCCCCGCAGTGTGCTGCCCGCCCGCCTGGAGGCCGGTCCCACGAGCGGTGAAGCACGCGGTGCGGGTGCGCACGGCACCGCCTGATGCAGCAATCCACGTCGCACCCCTTGTCACGTCACCGCCGCGTCCTTAACGTATGGAACCGCCTCCGGGTGACCATTCAACGGATTTGCCAAACCGCAGAGCGGACCAACGCCTTATAGGGGCCTCCGGCCCGTCCGCCTCCCCCACCCCTCGGGCACCTGACTTTCCACGCCATCGCAACGGCTCCACCTGCCGCCTGGCAGGTGCATGCCATGGAGGGCCTCATGGACAGAAGAAACTTCATCGCCGGAGCTGCCGCGGGCACCGCCGGCGCCGTCACGCTCCTCAACGCGACCTCAGCCGAGGCCGCCGCACCGCCCTCCCTGGGCCTGCCGGTCCCCGTCCAGTCGCAGGACGCGCCGGGCAAGAACTACCCCAAGGCCGGCGGCAACCTGGCGAACCACAACTACTCGTCGCTCAAGGCGATCACCACCCGCAACGTCGGCAGGCTCAAGGGCGCCTGGCACATCAACCTCGAAGGCGGCTCCACCACCTCGCCCCAGCAGTGCGCCGTCGTGGCCCAGAGCGGCGTGCTCTACGTCGCCACCACGCAGCAGAACATCTCCGCCGTCGACGGCCGCACCGGAGCGGTCAAGTGGACCACCAACGTGGGCCGCGAGACCACCAACATGCGCGGGGTCGCCCTGGGCGAGGGCCTGGCCTTCACCATCTCCGGCTCCAACATCGTCTACGCCCTCGACCAGAAGACCGGCGCCGTCCGCTGGACCCGCGAGATGCTGATCGAGGACCAGGGCGACCCCGACTGCGACCCCGCCACCGGCCAGTGCGGCGGCAGCAAGGGCAGCCTGGCCGGCGCCGTCGTCTACTGGGACGGCCTCATCTACGTCGGCACCCAGGGCAGCACCGCCGGTGCGCGCGGACGCGGCTACGCCCTCAAGGCGTCGACCGGCGAGGTCGTCTGGACCTTCTGGGGAACCCCGGGACCCGGCGAGTACGGCAACGACACCTGGGAGGGCGACACCTGGAAGACGGGCGGCGCCGTCTGCTGGATCCACCCCGCCGTCGACCCCGAACTGGGCCTCGTCTACTGGACGTTCGGCAACCCGTACCCACGCACCGACGGCTCCACCCGGGCCGGTGACAACCTGTTCGCGAACTGCCTGGTCGCCATCGACGCCAAGACGGGCAAGCGGCGCTGGCACTTCCAGTCCGTCCACCACGACATCTGGGACTACGACGGCGTCATGTCGCCGATCCTCGCCGACATCCTGGTCGAGGGGAAGAAGCGCAAGGTCGTCGTCTACGGCAGCAAGACCGGCATGTACTACATCCTCGACCGCACCAACGGCAAGCCCGTGCACGGGATGGAGGAACGCCCGGTCCCCCAGCACGCCCTCCAGAAGACATCGCCCACGCAGCCCTTCCCCGGCGGCGAGCCGTTCGTGGACTCCGAGCCGCGGATCGACAAGGCGACCCGGCCCGTGCCCTTCTACCAGACGGGCGGGCTCTTCGAGGTCCACTGGGACCGCGCCACCATCATCTACCCCGGCGCGGGCGGCGGTGCCGACTGGGCGTACCCGTCCTTCAGCCACCGCACCGGCCTGGTCTACGTCGGCTACGGGCTGATCAACTCCGCCTACTCCAACACCCACGAGGGGCGCGTCAACACCTCCCGCCCGTACGGCGAGTACTTCGCGGGCGGGCTGTCCGCGGTGGACCCGCGCACCAACACCGTGGCCTGGCGCAAGGACGGCGAGTGGTCCCTCGCCCACGGCAACGGCGTGCTCTCCACGGCGGGCGGCGTGCTCTTCCAGGGGCGCCCGGACGGCGTGCTCACCGCCATGGACGACACCGACGGCAGCGAGCTGTGGACCTGGCAGTGCGGGGCCGGCGTCAACACCCCGCCGCTGAGCTACGAGATCGACGGCGAGCAGTACGTCGCGGTCCTCGCCGGCGGCAACGGGCTGCCCTACCCGGACATCCCGAAGGGCGACCACCTCTGGGCGTTCAAACTGTCGGGGCACATCACGACGCAGGCGACGGCGCCCACCCCGCCCTCGAAGCGCAACCAGATCCGCACCACGCCCGTCACCGGCGCGACCGCGAACAACACCGTCACGTTGGGCCGCACCTGGGACGCCACGAAGAACGCCCCGGGCACCGCGGAGAGCCTGGTGTCGCAGAACGCGATGGCACCGCAGAACCTGAAGATCGCCAAGGGCACCACTGTCACGTTCGTGAACCCCGCCGACAACAAGTCGGCCCACGGGGCGGTCGCCTTCTTCGACGCCGAGTTCGACAGCGGACTGCTCATGCCGGGCGACACCTTCACGCACACCTTCTCCACCGCCGGCGAGTTCTTCTACAACGACCCGATCGCCCCGCAGAGCACCGGAAAGATCGTCGTCGAGTAGTCCTCTCCACAACTGGGGCGCCGGAGACGGCATTTCGGCCCCGGGACGGCCGAAGACACATGTGCCGCGCATCTTGCCGAGGGCCGCGACCGCGCCTACGGTGGACACGCCTCGCCCGCCCCTCGGATCCAGCGAACCGCACAGTGGTACTTGCCGGTTGGAGTGCGACACCTGCTCCGCCACCGCCCGACTCCGGCCCCGCGGAACCCCTCAGCCCCGAGACCCGTCCGGCCGACAGTCCGCCAACACCCCACCGCCAGACACCCGAAGAAGGAGAACGGCCATGCCGAACACCCCCGAGGACGCCACCCTCAACCAGGCCGCCACCCCCGCCGAGGAATGGCAGGCACCCGACTTCACCGTCGTCGACACGGCGCTCGAAGTGACCGCCTACTCGCTCCGCACCCGCTGACCGGGCCGCCATGCTGCTGCGAACTCTCGGCACAGCAGCGGGCGGCGGCGTCCCCCAGTGGAACTGCGCGTGCCCCGGCTGCACCGGGGCACGCGCCCACCCCGGGTGGCGCAGGCGGCACGACTGCCTCGCCGTCCTGGGGGCCGCTCCCGGCTCCTGGGTCCTCGTCAACGCCACCCCCGACATCGCCGACCAGCTCCAGGACCAGGACGAACTGCGCCCCGGCGCCGGCGAGGACCGCACACCCATCGTCCGGATCGTGCTCACCGACGCCGAACTCGACCACACACTGGGCCTGTTCAGGCTGCGCGAGGCCCGGCACCTGGAGATCACCGCGACCGCGCCGGTCCGCCGGGCACTGACCGAACGGCTGCGCCTCGACGAGGTGCTGGGTCCGTACACGACCCTCACCTGGCGCGAACTGCCGCTCGCCGGCGAAGGCACCGTCGACCTCGCCGGGATCGAGGTCGACGCCCTCCCCCTGTCCGCCAAACGCCCTCGCTACGCCGCCGGGGAACCGCCCGAGGCGGGCTGGTCCGTCGCCGTGCGGCTGCGCGACCCGGCGACCGGCGGCACCGCCCTGTACGCGCCCGCCCTGGCCGAGTGGAGCGAGAGCTTCGAGAACGCCGTCACCGGTGTCGACTGCGCGTTCGTCGACGGCACCTTCTGGGACGACGAGGAGCCCCGCAGCACCGGGATCTCCACCCGCACCGCCACCGGCATGGGACACCTGCCCGTCAGCGGTCCCGACGGCACCGCCGACCGGCTGGCCAAGACCGGCACCCGCTGCTTCTACACCCATCTCAACAACACCAACCCGCTGGTCGATCCGGCCGCCCCGCAGCACGCCCTGCTCGGCGCACCGGCACCGGCCGTGGCCCAGGAAGGGATGGAGGTCTCTCTGTGACCGCCGAATCGACCGCACCGGCCACCGCACCGGCCACTGCACCTTGCGTCCAACGGCCCGCAGCCCGCGACCGCGACGAGTTCGAGAAGCGGCTGCGCGACCTCGCCCGGCGCCGCTACCACGACCGCCACCCCTTCAACATCCGCATGCACCAAGGCGAGTTGACGCCCGACGAGCTGCGCACGTGGGTCGCCAACCGCTACCACTACCAGCGCAACATCCCCGTGAAGGACGCCCTGATCCTCGCCAAACTGCCGGGCCCCGCCGAGCGCCGGTCGTGGGTGCGCCGCATCCAGGACCACGACGGCGCCGCCGACGGGGAGGGAGGCATCGAGCGCTGGCTGCTCCTCGGCGAGGCGGTCGGGCTGAGCCGGGCCGAACTGGACTCCGGGGAGCGGGTGTTGCCCGGGGTCCGGTTCGCCGTCGAGGGGTACGTCACCTTCTGCCGGCTCCGCTCCCCGCTGGAGGCGGTCGCCTCCTCGCTGACGGAACTGTGCGCCCCGGACATCATGGTGACCAGGCTGGACACGTTCCCTCGGTACTACCCCTGGATCGACGACAGCGGGCTCGCCTACTTCCGCAGCCGCGTTCCCCAGGGCACCAGGGACGGACAGGAGGCGCTCGCCTGGGTGCTCGACTGGGCGCGCACACCCGAGGACCAGGACCGGGCACTGGACGCGCTCTCCTTCAAGTGCGACGTGCTGTGGTCCCTCCTGGACAGCGTGCAGCACGCCGCCGCACCGGGCGCGGGGCGATGACCGTGCCCGTCGCCGACGACTGGCGACCGCGGCTGTCGCCCGGCCTCGTCCTGCGGCACGACAGGGCCCGCGAGACCGACGTCCTCCTCATGCCCGAGCGGATCGTCGTGCTGCACGGGCAGGCGTCCACCGTGCTGGAACTCTGCGACGGCACCCGCACCGTCCCCGACATCGTCGCCGTCCTCGCCGCCCGCTTCCCCCGGGCACCCGTGGGCGACGACGTCGGTGTCTTCCTCGAACGCACCCGCAAGGAAGGCTGGACACGGTGACCCCACCCCCGCCGTGGGCCCTGCTCGCCGAGCTCACCCACGCCTGCCCGCTGCACTGCGGCTACTGCTCCAATCCTCTGGAACTCGCCCGCAAGTCAACCGAGTTGACCGCCGCGGAGTGGGCGGACGTGTTCCGGCAGGCAGCCGGTCTCGGCATCCTGCACACCCACCTCTCCGGTGGCGAACCGCTGTTGCGGACCGACCTGGAGGACATCGTCGCGGCAGCCGAACAGGCAGGTGTCTACACCCAGTTGGTGACCAGCGGAGTCGGCCTGGACCAGGCCCGGCTGGCGCGGCTGGTGGACGCGGGACTGCGCAGTGTGCAGCTCTCGGTGCAGCACTCCGACGCCACCGCCTCCGACCGGATCGCCGGCCGCACCGCCTCCTTCCGCGCGAAGGAGAACGCCGCCGGCCTGGTCCGTGACGCAGGGCTGCCCCTGGGGGTCAACGTCGTCCTGCACCGGCTCAACCTCGACGCGGTCAACGACCTCGTCCAACTCGCCCTGGACTGGGGCGCAGACCGCATCGAACTGGCCAACACCCAGTTCTACGGCTGGGGTCTGCTCAACCGCGACGCCCTGATGCCCACCCGCGACCAGGTGGAGGAGGCGTCGAAGACCGTCGACGCCTGGCGCAGCCGTCTCGACGGCGCCATGGAGATCGTCTGGGTGGTGCCCGACTACTTCGACGGGAGGCCCAAGCCGTGCATGGGCGGCTGGGGCGCGGTCTCCCTGACGGTGACCCCCGACGGCACGGTCCTGCCCTGCCCCGCCTCCGCCGACCTGCCCGGCCTCGCGCCGGACAACGTGCGCGAGCACGGGCTGCGGTGGATCTGGGAGGAGTCCCACAGCTTCAACCTCTACCGCGGCACGGCATGGATGCCGTCGCCCTGCCGCACCTGCGACCTGCGCGACACCGACTTCGGAGGATGCCGCTGCCAGGCCTTCGCCCTCACCGGCGACGCCGCCCGCACCGACCCGGCCTGCGCCCTGTCGCCGGACCACCACAAGATCCTCGAACAGGCCGAGGGCCCCCGGAATCCTGGTCTCCCCGTCATCGCCCGGCGCCCCGGAGCCTCACGTGCGGTCCTGCTCGCGCAGAGGGCGCCGTCCGTGCCGTGAGCGTCTGTTCACGGCTGGGACGCCGAGGAGATCAGCATCCTGGTGCGGCGGGCCGGGGGCAGCCGGCCGGCGACGGGATGCCCGCCGCGCCACCGGGCATCCGGGCATCCGGACTTCCCGGCGGCACCGCGCCGGCACGCCGCCTGTCCCGAACCGGCCCTGTCAGACCGGACGTTCACCCGCAGGGGCTGCTGGCGCGATGCCCAGGCGCGTGCGCGGTCACTTCTCCGCGAGGCGACTCGGCACCCTCTTCGGGGTTGTCGCCAGATAGGCGATGACCATGTCCCCCAGCATGTCCCGGTAGTGGTCGCGTCGTTCCGGGGCGGTCATGTCGCGGCTGAAGAGGGCGGCGAACGTGTCCCGATTGGCGACCCGGAAGAAGCAGAAGGAACTGATCACGGCGTGCAGGTCCATCGCGTCGATGTCCGCCGTGAACAGGCCTTCGGCGCGGCCGGCGGCGAGAATGCGGTCGATGACGTCGAGCACCGGGGAGCCGATCCGGGCGAGTTCGCCCGACGCCGCGATGTGCTCCGCGCCGTGGATGTTCTCGATGCTGACCAGGCGGATGAAGTCCGGGTGCCGCTCGTGGTGGTCGAAGGTGAGCTCCGCGAGCCGGCGGATAGCGGACACCGGGTCCAGACCGTCCACGTCGAGCCGCTGTTCGGCCTCGCGGATGACGGCATACGCACGTTCCAGCACGGCGGTGAACAGGCGTTCCTTGCTGCCGAAGTAGTAGTAGATCATCCGCTTCGTGGTGCGGGTGAGCGCGGCGATCTCGTCGACCCGGGCCCCGTCGTACCCGACGCGCGCGAACTCCCGGGTGGCGACGTCGAGGATCTCGGTCCGCGTGCGGGAGGCGTCACGCAGGCGCTCGCTCGACCGGTCCGGTTCTTCGGCGCTGGTCATCGGGTTTTCCTCCGGGGTCGGGAGCCTGTGCCGGTGATTCTAGAAGTGCCCGCGCGGGCCGGGAGTCGACGCGGTTGCTTCCCCCTGGGGCGTCCAGGTGTTATGAGTAACGTACTGGTTCGTACATTGTGCTTTCCGGGAGGCGCCGGTGTCCAAGGATTCGTTTCTGGTGGGACTGATCGGCGCCGGTGTCGGCCCGTCCCTCAGTCCGGCCCTGCACGAACGCGAGGCCGACCGGCAGGGACTGCGCTGCCTCTACCGGCTCATCGACATCGACCGCCTCGGGGTCGGCCCCGAGGCGGTCGGCGAACTGCTGCGCGCGGCACGGGACGTGGGGTACGACGGCCTCAACATCACCCACCCCTGCAAGCGGCACGCCGTCGAGCACATGGACGCACTCGACGAACACGCCGAGGCCGTCGGGGCGGTGAACACCGTGGTCTTCCAGGACGGGCGGGCGATCGGCCACAACACCGACATCACCGGCTTCGCCGCCGCGTTCACCCGCGGGTTGCCCCACGTCCCGACGAACCACGTCGTGCAGCTCGGCGCGGGAGGAGCGGGCGCCGCCGTCGCGTACGCGCTGCTCACGCTCGGCGCCGGCCGGTTGACCCTGGTCGACGCCGTTCCCGGAGCGGCGACAGCTCTCGCGGACAGGCTGAACGCGTACCGCGGTGACGACCGGATCTCCACCGCCTCCCCCGGCGACCTGCCCGCCCTGCTCGCGCACGCCGACGGACTGGTACACGCCACACCCACCGGGATGGCCGCCCACCCCGGGCTGCCCCTGCCTGCCGAACTGCTCACGCCCCGGCTCTGGGTCGCCGAGGTGGTCTACCGCCCCCTGGAGACCGAACTCCTGCGTATGGCACGGAAGTTGGGGTGCACAACGCTCGACGGGGGTGGCATGGCGGTGTTCCAGGCCGTGGACGCCTTCGCGTTGTTCACCGGGCGACGACCCGACGCCGAACGGATGCTCGCGGACATGCCCGGCCTGGTCGCGGCCCCGCAGCCGGACCTGTAGAGAACCGAAGCGGAAGAGAGGTAACGACGTTGCGCACGTCCATCGCCACCGTGTGTCTCAGCGGCTCCCTGACCGAGAAGCTCGACGCGGCGGCCCGCGCCGGTTTCGACGGCGTCGAGATCTTCGAGAACGACCTGCTCACCAGCGCCCTCAGCCCCGAGGAGGTCCGCGACCGGTGCGCCGACCTGGGGCTGTCCGTCGACCTGTACCAGCCGGTCCGCGACACCGAGGCACTGCCCGAGGAGGAGTTCGGCCACGCCCTGCGCAGGGTGCGGCACAAGTTCGCGCTGTCACGCCGGCTCGGCGCCGACACCGTCCTGCTGTGTTCGAGCACCGCTCCCTCGGCGGTGGACGACGACGACCTCGCCGCCGCGCAGCTCAGCAGGATCGCCGACGCCGCGGCCGACTTCGGCGTCCGTGTCGCCTACGAAGCACTCGCGTGGGGGCGGCACGTCAACACCTACGACCACGCGTGGGACATCGTCCGCTCGGCCGGCCATCCCGCTCTCGGGCTGTGCCTGGACAGCTTCCACATCCTCGCCCGCGACAGCGACCCCAAGGGCATCGAGGACGTACCCGGCGAGAAGATCTTCTTCCTCCAGCTCGCCGACGCCCCGCTCCCCGCGATGGACGTCCTGCAGTGGAGCCGCCACCACCGCTGCTTCCCCGGCCAGGGCGGCTTCGACGTCCCGCGGTTCCTGCGCCACGTGCTGCGCGCCGGCTACGACGGGCCACTGTCGCTGGAGGTGTTCAACGACGTCCTGCGGCAGGCGGACGCCGTGCCGGCGGCCGTCGACGCGCGCCGTTCCCTGCTGGTGCTTCAAGAGGCCGTGGGCGTGGGCGAGTTGCCGGCGGCCGTGGTGCCCACCGGGGTGGCCTTCGCGGAGGTCGTCACCCCCGACGCGGCTCCCGTCGCCAGGACCCTGCGCGCACTCGGCTTCGCTCGCACCGCTCGCCACCACCGCAAGCCGGTCGATCTCTGGGAGCAGGGGGCCGCACGCGTCCTCGTCAACACCGAGGGCGCGGAACGCCGTTCGGGTGCGCGACTCGCCGCGATCGGACTTGAGTCCCCCGATCCCACGGGCGCGGCCCGACGCGCCGAGGCACTGCTCGCACCCGTCCTCCCCCGCCGCCGGGACCCCGCCGACGTCGCACTCGACGCGGTGTCCGCGCCGGACGGCACGGAGCTCTTCTTCTGCGCCACCGGACGGGCCGGACTCGCGGACTGGCGTGACGACTTCCAGGACGTCCCCCGCGGCGCCGACGCGAGCACCGCCGGCGAAGCCGCGGACCCGGAGGGCGCGGGCGCCTCCGTCGACCACCTCGCGCTCACCCAGCCCTGGCACCAGTTCGACGAGGCGGTCCTCTTCCACCGCACCGTTCTCGGGCTGCACGCGCGACAGAGCGTCGACGTCGCGGACCCCTACGGCCTGCTCCGCAGCCGCGCTGTGTCCGCCCCCGACGGCCGCGTCCGCATCGCGCTGACGGTGGGGGCGGCACCCGTGGACGACACGGTGCACGCCCAGCACATCGCGGTCGCCACGGACGACGTGATCGCCGCGGCCCGCAGGTACCTGGCCCGGGGCGGACGGCTGCTGACGATCCCGGGGAACTACTACGACGACCTCGCCGCCCGCTTCGACCTCGCGGACGACGTCCTGGCCCTCTACCGCGAACTCGGCATCCTCTACGACCGTGACGCTCACGGCGACTTCCTGCACTGCTACACCGAGACCGTCGGCGGCCTGTTCTTCGAACTGCTCCAGCGGGACGGATACGAGGGCTACGGCGCCCCCAACGCCCCGGTCCGCCTGGCCGCCCAGCACGCCGCCCGGCCCGTCGGCTGACCCGGCCCCGGGATCGGCCGATGCCCCCTGCGGTCCGCGAGCGCCGACGCCGCTGCCGCTGCCGTCACCGCCGAGAGCAGCGGGGGGCGGGCGGCGGGCGAGTGGGGCCGCGGCCGGAAGCACCGAATCCCCCCGCCGGCATGTTCGCCGACGGCCCGGCCGGGCCCGGGGACGTCCGGAACCGTACGCGGCACAGGCGACAAGACCTCGCTCGCCCTTCGCTCCGCGAAGCCCCGCCCGCCGCCCCGCTGCCCGCGGCTCAGTCGAGGGCGAAGTGGCACGCCGCCTGCCGACCCGTGGCGTCCGTGCGCAGCGCCGGGCGTTCGGTGCGGCACCTGTCCTGGGCCAGCGGGCACCTCGAGTGGAAGGTGCAACCGCTCGGCAGGTCGATCGGGTTGGGCACGTCGCCGGTGAGCACGATGCGCTCGCGGGCGGGCGTCTGCGCGGCGGTGCCGTCGTCGATCTCGGGTACCGCCGAGAGCAGCGCCCGGGTGTAGGGGTGGGCCGGGTTGCCGTAGACCTCCTCGGCGGGGCCGAGTTCGACGATGCGGCCCAGGTACATCACGGCGATGCGGTCCGACACGTGCCGGACGACGCCCAGGTCGTGGGCGACGAAGACGTACGTCAGGCCCAGTTCCTCCTGGAGGTCGGCGAAGAGGTTGAGCACCTGTGCCTGGATCGAGACGTCGAGCGCGGAGACCGGTTCGTCGGCGACGACCAACCGGGGTTCCAGGGCCAGGGCGCGGGCGATGCCCACCCGCTGGCGCATGCCGCCGGAGAACTCGTGCGGGTAGCGCTCGGCCTGTTCGGCGGTCAGTCCCACCTTGTCGAGGAGGTCGGCCACCTTCGCGCGTATCTCGGCCCGTGTTCCGCGCCGGTGCACCCGCAGCGGTTCGGCGACGATCTCGCCGACGGTGCGGCGCGGGTTGAGGGACGTGTACGGGTCCTGGAACACCATCTGCAGGCCCGGCCGCACCGGCCGCAGCCGGCGCCGGGACAGCGTGGTGATGTCCTCGCCCTCGAAGTCCACGCGGCCGGAACTGACGTCGGTCAGGCGCACCAGGCAGCGGCCGAGCGTCGACTTGCCGCACCCCGACTCACCGACCACGCCGAGGGTTTCGCCCCTGCGCACGTCGAGCGAGACGCCGTCGACCGCGTGGACGACCGGGCCGCCACGGCCGGTCAGCCCGCCGCGCACGGGGAAGTTCTTGACGACGTCGGTCGCCTTCAGCAGTACGTCCGCGGTCATGCCGGGACCTCCGGGGTGGTGAGCCAGCAGGCGGAGCGGTGTCCGTCGCCGGTGAGCGGTGGGCGTGCGGCGCAGGCGTCGTGGCGCGCGGCGCAACGGGGAGCGAAGGCGCAGCCCGGGGAGCGGTCGGAGGAGGCGACGGGTGAGCCCGGGATGGCGGGCAGGCGGCGCAGCCGCTCACCGCCGATCCGCGGTACGGACCCGAGCAGGCCGCGGGTGTACGGGTGACGCGGGGTGTGGAAGACCTCCTGGCGGGTGCCGGACTCCACCGCCCGGCCGCCGTACATGACGAGCACGCGGTCGGCGATCTCGGAGACCACTCCCATGTCGTGGGTGATCATCACGATCGACGAGCCGTGCGTGTCGCGCAGACGGAGCATCAGGTCGAGGATCTGCGCCTGTGTGGTGACGTCGAGGGCGGTGGTGGGCTCGTCGGCGATCAGCAGCGCCGGGTCGCAGGCCAGCGCCATGGCGATGACCGCGCGCTGGCGCATGCCGCCGGAGAACTCGTGCGGGTAGGCGTCGACCCGGCGGGCCGGGTCGGGGATGCCGACCTCGCCGAGCAGGTCGACCGCGCGGGCGCGGGCGGCCTTCCTGCCGAGCTGTTCGTGGGCGCGGATCTGTTCGGCGATGTGCCAGCCGACGGTGTAGACGGGGGTCAGCGAGGTCATCGGGTCCTGGAAGATCATGGCGATCTCCCGGCCCCGCAGGCCGCGCAGTTCACGGTCCGGCATGCCGATGAGTTCGCGGCCCCGGAACCGGGCGCTGCCGGTGACGGTGGCGCCCTTGTCGCGGATCAGGCCGAGCAGTCCCATGGAGGACACGCTCTTGCCGGAGCCCGACTCGCCGACGACGCCGAGCACCTGGCCGGGCAGGACGCTGTACGACAGTCCGTCGACCGCGGTCGAGGGACCGGAGCGGCCGTGGAAGGAGACCTTCAGGTCGGTCACTTCGAGCAGGGGTTCAGGCATGACGCACCCTCGGGTCGAGCCGGGCGTAGAACAGGTCGACGACGGCGTTGGCCAGGACGACGAAGAACGCGGCGTACATGACGGTGCCCATGATCACGGGCAGGTCCAGGTTCTGCAGCGCCCCGTAGGTGAGGTGGCCGACGCCGGGGATGCCGAAGACGACCTCGGTGAGCAGGCCCGCGCCGCCGACCAGTGCCCCGAAGTCGAGCCCGAACAGGGACACGAGCGGGACGAGGGAGCAGCGCAGGGCGTGCCGGAGGAGGATGCGGCGTTCGGAGATGCCCTTGGCGCGGGCGGTGCGCACGTAGTCCTCGCGCATCGCGCCGATCAGTTCGCCGCGCAGCATCCGGGCGTAGATGCCGGCGTACAGCACGGCCAGGCACAGCCAGGGGAAGAGCAGGTGCAGGAACCACTGCCAGGGATTCTCGGTCAGCGGTACGTAGCCCAGGGGCGGCACCCAGTGGAAGACGGTCTCGTGCATCCGGGACTGGGTGAAGAGGTTGGTGACCTCGCCGAGCCAGTACACCGGCATGGAGACGCCGAGCACCCCGAGCAGCATGATCACCGGGTCCGCGGCCCTGCCGCGCCAGGCGGCGGCCGCGGTGCCCATGGCGATGCCGGCCACCATCCAGATGACGGCGGCGCCGACGACGAGCGAGAGCGTGGCGGGCAGGGCGTCGGTGATCTGCGGGACGACGCGGCTGCCGCGGTTGACGAACGAGGTGAGGTCCCGGTCCACGAAGAGGTGGTCCATCATCTTCACGTACTGGGTGGTGAGCGGGGCGTCGAACCCGAAGGAGTGGCGGACCTGTTCGAGGGTGGCCGGGTCGGCGTTCTTGCCGGCGATGCGGGCCGCCGGGTCGACGCCCGGGGTGGCGAAGAAGATCAGGAAGACCAGGACACTGATCGCCCACAGGACGAAGACGGCGGCGCCGGTGCGGCGCAGGGCGTAACCGAGCATCAGACACTCCCCCGCACACGGGCGTTGGGGTCGAGGGCGTCACGGACGCCGTCGCCGAGGATGTTGAGGGCGACGGCGGTCGCGGCGATGAGCAGGCCCGGGGCGACGGTGACCGCGGGGCGGGTGTAGAGGAGTCCGAGGCCGTCGTTGATGATCGTTCCCCAGCTCGCGTCGGGCGACTGCACGCCCACGGAGAGGAAGGACAGCGCCGACTCGGTCAGCATGTTGAGGGCGGTCATCATCGGCAGGAAGACGATGAGGGTGGGCAGCACGTTGGGGAGCACCTCGCGCCGCATGATCCGCCAGTCGCCCGCGCCCGTTCCGATGGACGCGTGGACGAACTCCCTCTCGCGCAGCGCCATCACCTGGCCGCGCAGCGGACGCGCCACGTAGGGCACGTAGATCACCGCGATGATCAGGACCGGCATGGACATGCTGCCCGCGTCCAGGTGGAGGGGGCCGATGTCCAGGCCGCCGGTCATCAGGACGACGGAGAGGCAGATGGCGAGGAGGTAGACGGGCAAGGCCCACACCACGTCGAAGAGCCGGGAGAGCACCGCGTCGGCCCAGCCGCCGAAGTAGCCGGCGGCGATGCCGAGGACGGCGGCGAGCAGGCAGCACACGGCCGCGGAGGCCAGTCCGATGGCGAGGCTGTTGCGCCCGCCGTACAGGAGCCGGGACATCACGTCGCGGCCCTGGTTGTCGGCGCCGAGGAAATAGTGGCGGAGGTCCCACGTCGGGCCCAGCGGGGTGACGCCGAGGCCGAGGCCGTCCGTGCTCTGCTGCAGCAGGTCGGTGGTGCGGCCGTCGACCTCGGTGGTGCCGGAGATGTTCGAGGTGAACGGGTCGACGTGCGCCACGTGGTGGGCGTACAGGGGAGCGGCGAGACAGGCGAGCACGATGATCACGAAGGCCGCCGCGGCGATCATCGCGGGTCTGTTGCGGATCAGCTGGCGTCCCGCCGTGCGCCAGGGCCCGTTCTTGGAGGAGGTCATTTCACCCAGAGCTGGTCGATGAGCATGAAGAACTGCTTGTGGAACTGGTAGTTGCCGACGCGCCGGGACAGGAAGTCCACCTGGCGCGGGGCGAAGAGCGGGACGACCGGCGCCTGGCTCATGGCCTGCCGGTCCGCCTGTCCCCACAGCGCGGCGGCGGCCTCGGGATCGCTCTGGTCGAGCTCCATGGCGCGCTTCATGGTGGCGTCGAGCTTCTTGTCGCAGTAGCCGCCGATGTTGATGCTGGAGTCACTGCCCTTGTGGAAGGAGGCACAGGAGAGCAGCACGTTGAGGAAGTCGGACGCGGCCGGGTAGTCCTGGTACCACTGCGTGACGCTGATCTGGACGTTGTTGTCGGTGTTCTGGATGTAGCTGAACTGGATGTTCGCCGAGAGCACCTTCAGGCCGGCCCGGTAACCGATCTGCTGAAGGACACTGCGGACGTACTCGCCCATCGACTTGGCCGTGTCGTCGTCGGCGACGACGACGGAGACCTTCTGCCCGGCGGTGCCGGACTCCTTCACCAACTGCTTCGCCCTGGCAAGGTCGTTGCCCTTCCACGTGGTCGCGGCGGGCACGGTGTAGTCGCAGAAGTCGGTGTGTCCGGGGAAGCCCTCGGGCAGCACGGTGCAGGCGGGGCGGCCGAGGGCGTTGCCGCCGAAGAGCCGGGTGGCGGCGGAGCGGTCGACGGCCCAGTTGACGGCCTGACGGGCCTTCAGGTTGTTGAACGGTGCGATGTTCACGTTCAGCGGCAGGTACCAGAACGCGTTCAGTGAGTTGACGTGGACCTGGTTGACGAAGCGGGTGCCCAGCTCGTTGAGGCGGTCGGCGGGCGGTGGGTCCCACACGACGTCGGCGGCCCCGTTCTCGACCGCGGTCACCGCGCCCTCGACGGTCGTCCCGTACTTGTAGACGATCTTGTCGGGGTACCCCTGCGGCTGGGCGGCGTGCGACCACTCCTCGAACTGCGGGTTGCGCCGCAGGACCAGTTCCTTGTTCGGGTCGTAGGAGGAGATGACGTACGGGCCGGTACCCGGGATCGGCTTGTTGCCCTGGTCCTTGGCGGGTGTGGCGGCGGGCAGCACCACCGCGTGCGGCACGGCGAGTTTCATCGGGAACTCGGAGTCCGCCCGGGTCAGCCGGATGGTGATCTTCCGGTCGTGGGCGGTGACACCGGGCAGGGTGCACGCGGCGGGCTCGGCCAGGCACGCGTCGGCGCCGACGATGTACTGGTAGAACGTGCCGGCGGTGGGTCCGGAGGCGCGGAAGACGCGCCGGAAGGAGGCCACGACGTCCTTGGCCGTCACCTCGGCTCCGGAGGAGAAGCGGATGCCTTCGCGGAGCGTGAAGGTGTAGGTCCGGCCGTCGTCGGAGACCTCGGGCATGGCCTCGGCGAGGTCCGGCACCAGCTCCGTCGACTTCTCCCCGCCGACCTGACGGAACGCCAGCAGCCCGTCGTAGACGGTGTGCAGCATCTGCCAGGGCTGGTTGTCGTAGCTGATGTGCGGGTCGACGGTGCCCGCGGCGGACTTGGACAGGATCGTGAGGGTGCCGCCCGCGTGCTGCGGCTGGAACGTGGTGGGCGGCGGGCTCTGCGACGCGGTCGTCCCCGGCACGGGGTAGCCCCCGGAGGAGCAGCCGCTCAGGGCAAGCGTCAGCAGCGCGACGACGACGGCGAAGGGTCGGCGCAACGGAATCGGATCTCCCCTCGGAAGCATCGCCGCGTGGGACGGGCGATGAACGGTGAGGGGATTCTCAATGGCCAAATGGTTCGACCACAAGACCTTTCTTTTTCGGCGTCGACTCAGTACGGTGATCCGACTCGCCCGTCTCCGAGGAGCCCACCCTGACCAGCGAAGCCGTACCCGCCCTGAGCCCCGTCCGACTGCGGACCGTCGCCGAGGAGGTCGCCGACCGCCTGACCACCGCCATCGCGATCGGCGAGTTCCTGCCCGGCAGCAGACTCCCCGCCGAACGCGACATGGCCGTGATGCTCGGCGTGAGCCGGGGCGCGGTACGCGAGGCGCTCGGGCGACTGGACGCGCTCGGCATCGTCGAGATCCGACGCGGCCGGGCGGGCGGTGCCTTCGTCCGCGACAGCTGGACGCAGGGCACGGCCGAGGCCGTCCGCCGCACCCTGCTGCCCCGCTGGAGCGAACTGGAGGAACTGCTCGACCTGTGCGGCCTGATGGAGGGCACCGTGGCCCGCGCCGCCGCCGAACGCCGCACGGACGCCGACCTCGTGGCACTGCGCGAGGCCCTGGACGCCTTCCGGGAGGCCGCCTCCGAGGCCGAGGAGCAGAGCGCGGACACCGCCTTCCACACCGCGTTGCGCCAGGCCGCGGGCAACCCCCGGCTCGCCGCGCTCTGCCTGGAACTCGGCGGCCACGCGGCGATCGGCTTCCCCCACTACCCGTGGGGGGTGGCCGACGAGGAGTCCACCGCGCGGGCGGTGCGCGAGCACGAGGCCATCCTCCGGGCCGTGGAGGCCGGCGACGCGGAGCGGGCCGGGACCGTGGCCCGCGAACACTTCAGCATCACCGTGGACATCATCCGCGATGCCCTCCAGCGGGGGCTCGACTCCTGAACTCCTGACGCTGGTACGGCGTTTGCCCGACGAGGCGTCGACCGGGAGGCGGGCCGCACACGCCCCGGCCGCCTCCCGGACTCCGGGAACGAGCACCACGCCGAGAGTCGAGACCGGACCCTCCCGTCCCATCACGTCCGTCCCGTCCGCGAACCGACTCCGAGCCTCAACCCCCGTGCCCAGCAGGCCCCGCAACCCGCGAGAGCCTCAACTCCCCCGCCCCGCGCCCTGTGCGAGGCACCGCGCGCGCGGCCCACCGAACTCCCGGGACACCGGCCGCCGAGCACCCGATCGACATCGCAGCCTCAACTCCCTTACCCCGCCGGGCTCATGGACGGCCCAACCTCACCTCCCCATCAACCGCACCACTCCCCAGTAGCCGCACCACTCCCCAGCACCCGCACCTTCTGAGAACCCGAGGCACGAAGCAGTGGACGTCTTCCTCTCCTCCCAGCCCGCCACCGAGATCGACGCCGACGCCGTCGTCGTTCCGGTTCACGAGGACGCGCCGGCCCCCGACTGGGCGGCCAAGGCGCTCGCCTCGGCCCGTTTCACCGGCGAGGCGGGCACCGACCTGCTCGTCCCCGGACTCGCCGACCGGCCGGTCCTCTTCATCGGCCTCGGCCCGGTGGCCGACAGCACCCCCGACACCCTGCGCCGCGCCGCCGCCCGCGCGGTGCGCCGCCTGGCCGCCTTCCCGCGTGTCGCCCTCGGGCTGGCGGCGGGGCACCCCGACGGCGTGGCCGCCGCCGCTGCCGTCGCCGAGGGCGCCGTCCTCGGCAACTACCGGTACGACGGACTCCGCCCGCCGAAGCCCGTCGTGGCGTCGGTGACCGTCACCGGACCCGCCGCCGCCGAACAGGCAGTGCGCACGGCGGCGATCACGGCCGAGGCGGTGAACTGGGCGCGCGACCTCGGCAACACCCCTGCCGGCCGGCTCACCCCGGCCGTCCTCGCCGAACGGGCCGCCGCCGGTGCGCTCGAACACGGCCTGGAGGTCAGGGTCCTGGCCGAGGAGGAACTGCGGGCCGGCGGGTACGGCGGCATCCTCGGCGTCGGCGGCGGCAGCGGCAACCCGCCCCGGCTGATAGAGGTCCGGTACGCGGGCACCAACGGCCGGACCGTTGGACTCGTCGGCAAGGGCATCACCTTCGACGCCGGCGGCCTCGGCATCAAGAGTGGTCACGGCATGGCCGAGATGCGCTACGACATGTGCGGCGGCGCCACCGTCCTCGCCACCGCGATCGCCGCGGCCCGCCTGGGCCTGCCCACCGGGGTCGTCGCCGTCGTACCGGCCGCCGAGAACCTCCCCAGCGGCACCGCGTACAAGCCCGGCGACGTCCTGGAACACCGGGGCGGCAAGACCAGCGAGATCACCGACACCGACGCCGAGGGCCGGGTGGTGATGGCGGACGCCCTCGCCCACGTCGTGGAACTCGGCCCGGAAGCGGTCATCGACGTCGCGACGCTGACGTACGCCGTGATGTACGCCCTCGGGGACGAGATCACCGGCGTCCTGGGCAGCGACCCTTCCCTTGTCGCCTCGGTCGTGGCGGCCGGCGCGGAATGCGGCGAGCCCATGTGGGAACTGCCGCTGTTCCGCGGCTACTTCAAGAACATCGAGTCGACCGTCGCGACCGTCCGCAACGACGGCGGCAGCGAGCACGCCGACGCCATCCACGCGGCACTGTTCCTGGAGGAGTTCACCGGCGGCCTGCCGTGGGCCCACCTCGACATCGCCGGTACGGGATTCCAAACCGAGGGCGGCGATCTCCACCCGGCCGGCGCGACCGGTGTCGCCATACGAACCCTGCTGCGGCTGCTCGCGAACCACTGAGCGCGCCGCGGGGCGGGGCCGGGACCGGGGCCCGGTCGTGCGGCCCGCCCCGCTCCCGGAGGTTGCCCGGCGGGCGACGTGACGGACACCCATCGCGACAACCACGGGTCAGGACGGAAGAATTCGGCGGTGACCAATCTGATCAACATGAGCGAACGCGAGTACTTCGCCCAGTTCGCAAAGCGCACCGGCATGTTCATCGGCAGCACGTCCCTCACCGGCGCGACCGCCTTCATGACGGGCTACGACGAAGCGGCCCAACGCTATGGCGGGCCGGGCCTTACCGGCTGGCGCGAGTGGCTCATGGCGAACCACCAGGTCGGCACCAACCTCGTCTGGGAAGCTCAGGTCCGCCAAGTGGCCCTGCCTGCCGCCCAGCAGGGCTACAGGAACCTGACGCCGGAGGAGGAGGCGCACGTTCTCAAGGTGCTCTTCGAACTGCTCGACAGGTTCCTGGCCGAACGGGAGGGCACCGCCCCGGAGCAGTGACAGCCCCTGCCTCGTCGCCCAACCGCTGCACCGACCGGGATCGAGCCACCGCCGTCCAATGTCGGATCGGTCGATATCAGCGGAGCTCGATCCCGTCGCCTCCATGTGGACGCGGGAAGACTCCTCGGGTGTCAGCCGGGTGTCGTCGGCCGCGACCGCTACCAGGACGAATTCCTGCGCGGACGTGCCGAGGTAGGGCCGACGGAAGCTGCTCGCGTCGCCCGGGAGGTCGAAGCCGGCCCACTCCGCAGGCCAGCTCGTCATCCGCCGTGCTCGGTCAAAGTGCCCTGGTGGAAATACAGTTGCCAGCCCGTCTCCGCCAGCCGCCACAAGGAGCTGCGCCACGCCCGACGGCCCTGATTGTCAGCGAGATACGTAAGGTGAACAACACCAGAGGCAAGGACGACTCCGCACACGTCACTGACCTCGACCGGGGACTCCACGGACACCGCGCCGCCACTCGTCACCGCAAGGATTGATTCCACGCCCCATCGGCGCCCAGAAACCCCGAACTCGGTGAACTCCGGGTGCAGGAGTTCCAGAACACGGGCCGGGTCGGCCCGCACTTCGGGATCGAGCAACCGCATCTCTCCCTCGACAGCCGCCCGCACCGCCTGCGCTGTTTGCCCTGCCCGCACACACCCGTCGTCCGCCATGCCGGAACCCTACGAAGACGACAGCCTCGGCAACAGCGAATTGTTCCCCAGCCGCGACAGCGAACTCGACGGCTCCGCCAAAACCGGATTCCAGCTCGAAAGGGCCCACCTGCTGCTGCGCCAGGACCGGAGGGCCAAGGACGTCCCGCCGCGGAACTCCTCTTCTTCTGTGCCACCGTGCGGTGGCACAGAAGAAGAAGGGGCGGCCCTGGTCAGATGTCGGCGAGCGCGTTGTTGTACTGCTCGTCGGTGACGGGCTCCAGCCAGGTCGTGCCGTCGCCACCCGTGCCGTCGCCGACCACGAGGGCGATGTGCGCCATGAAGGTGGTGTCGGTGGCGCCGTGCCAATGCTCTTCACCGGCCGGGCACTTGAGGGTCTCGCCGGCGCTGATGCGCGCGACGCTGCCGTCGCGGGTGCCGACCATGCCGACGCCGTCGGTGACGTAGAGGACCTGGCCGAGCGCGTGGGAGTGCCAGTTGGTGCGGGCGCCGGGGGTGAAGCGGACCAGGCCGGCCGCGAGGTGGGCCGGCTCGGTGGGGGCCTCGATCATGTTGAGGTAGACATCGCCGGTGAAGCGCTCGGTGGGGCCCTTCGCGGTGGGGGTGGAGGTGATGTGTTCCATGGCTCTGTTCCTTGATCGTGTGGGGGTGGCGCGCCGGGACGTTGAGCGGTCAGGCGTCGTCGTGGGCGAGGTCGGCGCCCAACTCACGGGAGGCGTCGGCCTGTTCGAGCAGAGTCCTGGCCTTGGCGGCGACCGCGTCGATGGCGTCGGAGCCGGCGACGAAGCGGGTCGGCGGCTGTTGCAGGCCGGACAGGGTCAGCAGGGCCGCGGCGAGCTTGGCCGGGTCGCCGGTCTGCTGCCCGTTCATGGCCTGCCACTGCTTCTTGGTGGCGGCGGTGCGCTCGGCGTAGTCGGCGATCGACAGCTCCGCCCAGGTGGTGGAGGCGTCCACCAGCAGTTCGGTGCGGAAGAAGCCCGGCTCGACGAGAGTGGTGCGGATGTTGTACGGCTCGACGTCGTAACGGAGGGACTCCATGAAGCCCTCCACGCCGAACTTCGCCGCGGCGTAGGCGACGCAGAACTCCTGGCCGACGACTCCGGCGAGGGAGGAGACGGTCATGACGTGGCCGTCGCGCTGGGCCCGCATGACGGGAAGCACGGCACGGGTGACGTTCATCGGGCCGAACAGGTTCGTCTCGATCTGCGCGCGCATCTGCGCGTCGGAGATCTCCTCGAAGTAGCCGGCGTAGAAGTTGGCGGCATTGTTGATCAGCACGTCGATGCGGCCGAAGCGCTCGACGGCAGTCTGGACGGCGCTCTGCGCGGCAGCCGGGTCGGTGATGTCCAGGGCGGTGGCCAGCAGGTTGTCCTGCTCGCCGCCGAGGGCTTCGAGGACGTGCTCGGGACGTCGCCCGGTGGCCACCACGTGGTGGCCGGCTGCGAGGGCCTGACGGGCGAGATCCGTGCCGAGACCGCGTCCGGCGCCGGTGATCAGGAAGACCTTGCTCACGAAGGGGAACTCCGTTCGAGTGGGGTTGAGGGGGGAAGGGTTCAGCCGGCGTTGCGGTCGTCGGCGATCTTCTTGAGCTGGGTGATCGCGGTCATGGCGTTGGGCCAGCCCGCGTAGAAGGCGAGGTGGGTGATGGCCTCGGACAGCTCTTCGAGGCTCAGGCCGTTGTCCAGGGCCACGCCCAGGTGGTAGCCGAGTTGCTCGGAGCGGTAGAGGGCGGCCAGCGCACTCACGGTGATCAGGCTGCGGTCCCGCGGGGACAACCCGGGACGCTCCCAGACGTCGGCGAACAGGACGTTGTTCGTGACCTCGACGAGCTTCGGCGCGATGGCGGCGAGCTCCTGCGGGGCGGACTGCTTGGGCATGCGACGACTCCTGGAACAAACGGGATGAATCCGTACAGGCCACTCTCCGACAGCGGCGGCCTTCCGGGCGGCTTCCGCGCCGCGGACCGGGCCGGTGCCGCAGGCCGCGATCGCCGCCGATATCGAGGAAAACGCAGATCAAGTGGGCTGGGGAGGGTCTGGCCTGCCAGGTACTGACAGGGCCCCCCAACCGTGCGTAGACCGGCTTAGCCTGGAAGGCGTGAGCACCGAGAGCGACATCCGCGCCTTCCTGGCCTCCCGCCGTGCCAAGATCACCCCGCAGCAGGCCGGACTGCCCGCCTACGGCGGCAACCGGCGCGTGCCGGGGCTGCGCCGCGAGGAAGTCGCCCTGCTCGCCGGCGTCAGCATCGACTACTACGTCCGCCTGGAGCGCGGCCACATCGCCGGTGCCTCGGAAGAGGTCCTCGACGCCGTCGCGAACGCTCTCCAGCTCGACGATGCCGAGCGCGCCCACCTCTACGACCTGGCCCGTGCCGCCGCCAAGCGCCCCCACCGCACCAGACGCCCCCGCGGACCGCTCCCCGACAGCGTCCTGCGCGTCCTGGAGTCCATGACCGATTCACCGGCCTTCATCCGCAACGGCCGACTCGACATCCTCGCCGCCAACCACCTCGGCCGGGCCCTGTACGCCCCGCTGTACGCGGGCGACGCCCCGCACCCGGTCAACATCGCCCGCTACCAGTTCCTGCACCCCGCGGGCCGCGACTTCTTCCCCGACTGGGAGAAGTCCTTGAACACCACCGTGTCCCTGCTGCGTACCGAAGCCGGTCGCGCACCTCACGACAGCGACCTGACCGGTCTCATCGGCGAACTCGTCACCCGCAGCGAGGAGTTCCGTACCGCCTGGGCCAAACACGACGTGCGCCTGCACCACACCGGTCGCAAACCGTTCCGCCACCCTGCCGTCGGCGAGATCACTCTCGACTTCGACGCCATGGAGCTGCCGGCCCAGCCCGGCCTCACCCTCACCGCGTACACCGCCGCGCCCGGCACCCCCGACCACGATGCCCTGCGGCTCCTCGCCAGCTGGGCCGCCACCGAGAGCGACCGGTCGACCGTCGGCCCGGACTCCGACGACCGGCAGCATCGGTGACCCTGGTCCCGCGGTCCGTCAACTCCCCATCCGCAGACCCGATTTCCTGACCGGAAGGGTGGAAGGGCGGCGGTGGCACTTCCCGACCTCGGCCTGGCGTCGGGCCCGACGCCAGGCCGAGAACACCCGCAGGCACGACGACCACGCGGCACTCCGAACGCGGTGGCACCCGTCTCCGCCGTCGTATCGGCGCTACGGGGTAGGCGCTGCGCATGAGACGTTGGTGGAGGTGGGTGGGTGCTTCGGTCGTCCTGGGCATCGTGGCGGGCAGCGTCCTTACCCTGCTGCGGGACAGGTCGTGGGGATCGGAGCTGCTGTATCGCTGCCTGTGCTTCTCACTGTCCTTCCTGGTCGTCCGGCCGGTGACGCAGTTCGCGCGGCGCCGGGCCGAGCAGCGGGACGCGCAGCACATGCGGGACATCGAGAGGGCGCGACGCGGTCGGCACGAGACCAGGGCGGGTCAACAGCCGCCCCCGTAGGGCGCATTGACTGCGAGCGAACACAGCGGCACGTGTACGAGGCCACCGGCAGCGACGTCGGCCGCAGCGGGGTGCGACCGGGACGGGTCGGGTCGCACCCCGCTGCGTCCTCCTCGGATCAGCCGGTGACGGTGGTCTGGCTGCCCCGGTGCAGTGCGTCACCGGAGTAGGTGGCGACGACCGTGTGGGAGCCGCCTTGCAGGCCCTTGAGTTCCGCGGCGGCAGAGCCGTGGCTGAGGCGCACCGGGTTCCCGTAGGTGACGCCGTCCACGGTGAACTGGACGGTGCCGGTCGGGGCCGCTCCGCTGGTCGCCGCCGTGACGCTCGCGGTGACCGTCTCCTTGCCCTTGCGGTCCGTGGCGACGGTGGCCTTGGTCGTGGTGGTCTTGAACGCCTGCTGGGCGACGAAGTCGTGGAGAAGGGTCCGCCAGACGTACCACTCGTGCCCGCCGTTGACGGAGTCGTCCTGGAAGGCGATCCCGGCAGCCGTCAACGCGGCTTGTTCATTGGTGGTGTTGGCGCGGATCGGGTCCTGGATGCCGCTGCCGACCTGGAGTCCCAACACACCCTTGAGCGCGGTGACTTGCGCATCCGTCAAGGATGCGGGTGTACCTCCGGCGTTGCTCATCACGCTGTAGTAGCCGAACTCGGCGGTGTGGTCGAAGAGCAAGGTGTTCGCCCGCGCCCCGCCGGCCGACAGACCCGCGAACGCCCGGTCGGCGACCTTGTCGGAGACGTTGTAGTGGCTCTGGACGTACGGGACGACGTTGTCGAGCAGGTCGTCGGCATAACCGGCGGCGCCGCCCGGGATGCCGTTGAAGTTGGTCATCACGACGACCATGGGCTGGACCCTGCCCGTGGCGATCAGGTTGTCGAGGATGGCGCCCGCCGCCCCCTGGGTGCTCCAGTCGACCTCGTTCCCACCGGCTCCGTGGCTCAGGTACAGGGTCGGGTACGCGGCGGACCGCTTCGGGTTGTAACCGGGCGGGGTGTAGACCGCCAGGGGGTGCGTACCGACGGGCGCGGTGGACTGCGGCGACGGATAGCTGACGTCCGCCAGCCGGCCCTGCTTCCCGGCCGGTGCGGGAGCCTCCCAGGAGAAGTCGGCGGTGCCGAACCTGGGATCGGACGGGACGTAGACCTCGCTGTCGGGCTCGGCGGTTCCGACGCTGACACCGTCGACCACGTTCCAGGGCGGGTTCGCCGGGTCCGCCCTCTCCGTGCAGCCCGAACCGGTGTCGCTCGCGCAATTGACGAAGAAGCCGTACGTGAAGACGCCCGAGGGCAGCGGAAGGGTGAGACTCCAGACCCCGTCCTTGCCCTGCTTCAGGTCTCTCACCGGCCAGTTGGCCGCGACGGCGTTCGGGTACGCGATGGGGAAGTCGCCCCTGGTCCACTGCTCGGGCTGTACTCCCTGGGAAGTGGTGGTGGTCGTGTGAGCGGCGTCGGAGAAGGACCACTCCCCCTTGATCTGCACTCTGGTCGCCGTCGGATCGTCGTAGCGGAAGGTCACGGTGTACCCGGTGGGTCCCGTGCCCGTGTGCTTCACCACCGGCGAGAACCGCTGCGGGTTCGAACCCTGTTGCGGCTTAGGGCTCTGCTTGCCCCGGCTGTCGTGTTGCTGAGACTGCTTCGACGAGCCGGTGCCGCTCTTCGCCGGCGTGGTGGCCTGCGCGGGTACCGCGGTCAGCAGCGCTCCCGCGCCGAGCAGGGAGACCGCCGCCAGGTAGGCGCTGCCACGGCGGCGGTGGGGAGAAGCGGGAGTACGGAGTGAGCGAGGCTGGTTCTGGTGGATCATGTCTCACCTCTCGACTGGTTCCTTGCCGCCGACCGGTCGACCACCCCCACCGACACCGGCCGCCTTCACGACCGGAACCGTACGAGGGCATGCGGGAGCCCTCGCCGCACCGCCCGGCGGGGGCAGCGGCGATCCGGGGTGGTGACGAGATGCGGTCCGGCTCCCCAAAAGGACGGGCCGGACAATCAACTCAACACGACCCGCGCCCCTGACAGAGCGGGCCTGGCTCCGGGCGGCTCTTCTCCCGCAGCCCGTTCAGTGGGTGAACTCGGTGATCGGCAACGGCAGGATCTAACTCCTGCCGCCGTGCGACCGTCAATGACCGTGCACAGGCTGCGCGTTCGAGTTTCGTAGCCTCCTACGCTAAACCCTGGTCAGCGCTGTGGCGGAGCCTGTCGGCGGCCCTCGCGAGAGAGGGGGTCCAGAAGGCCGAGGGGCTCGCTACCTCTCGCCCCGGTCAACTCCCTGTCTGCCCGGCCGCTTTCAGCTTCCGAAGAGGGCATCCGTCTCCGGCCGTTCAGCTTCCGTACCTCGTTCCTGGGTCACGGCCCAGTTGGCGAGTGTGCGCAGGGCGTCCGCGGAGGGCGAGCCGACCGGGGCGGTGTAGGCGAGGAGGACGAGGCCGGGGTCCGGGGCGATGTCCATGGCTTCGAAGGACAGGTCGAGAACACCGGCCACCGGGTGGTGCAACCGCTTGGTGCCGGTGCGATGGAACCGGACGTCGTACGCCGCCCACCGGGTGCGGAACTCCTCGCTGCGGGTGGAGAGTTCAGCCACAAGTGCCGCCAGCTCAGGGTCCTCGGGGTTGCTGCCGGTGGCGGTACGCAGGACGGCCACCGCATCGTCGGCCGCTTCGTCCCAGTCCGCGTACAGGTCCCGGCCGCGCGGGTCTAGGAAGGCGAAGTGCGCGAGGTTTCCCGAGCCGCTCAGCACGTCGGAGAACAGGGCCCGGCCCAGCCTGTTGGCGGCGAGGATGTCCATGCGGTGGTTCAGGATTCCGGCCGGGGCCTCGGTCATCGCGTCGAGCAGGCGCCGCAGACCGGGGCGGACCGTCCCGGTGAGGGTGCGGCGCTCACCGGAAGGCCCCGCGTTGGCGGCTCGCCAGAGGTCGAACAGGTGGGAGTGTTCGGCCTCGTCGAGCCGCAGGACCCGGGCTACCGACACGAGCACGCTCTCGGAGACGCCGCGCAGGTTGCCGCGTTCCAACTGGTTGTAGTAGTCGACGCTCATCCCGGCCAGGAGCGCGACCTCCTCGCGCCGCAGTCCCGGCACACGGCGCTTGCGGCCGTATGCCGGGAGGGCGAACTGTTCGGGGGTGATCCGGGCCCGGCGGGAGGTGAGGAAGTCACGGACGTCGGTCTGCAGGGTCACGTCTCCAAGGATAGGCGTGAGGGCGCGTCCGGATCAGACGGGGGCACCGTCGACGATGCGCGGCCGGCCGTCCACCTGGCGCCAGACCGAGCGCATCATGATCGTGACTCCGTTGTCCCCGACGAGTCGGTTGAGCACGATCGCCTGCTCGCCGTCCGCCTCGATACTCAGGTTCTCGGTCGCCGCGATGACGGCGGGCAGGCTTCCGACGATCCCGGACAGGAACGGCCGCAGCACCGGAGCGAAGTCTTCCGTCACCGCCCCGATGTCGTTGCGCTTCACCGCGTCCAAGTGAGCCTGCACGTAGGGGCTGAGACCGGCCGTGTCCATCGTTGGTTCCTCTCGGTGGCCGCTCCCTGCGACCTCCCACCCATTGGGCACCACGGGGCGATCGGTGCGGCAGTGTGAGCTTTTCCCTGTACTGCGGGTACACCCCAGGCCGGGCCAGGGCAGGAGCGCCGAGTCGCCGTCCAGTGCCTGGCGAACGGTGGGCCGGCGCTCGCGTCGCGGGTCAGCCGGTTGTGCGGGGCAGTACCTGGATGGTGCCGCCCACCGCTCGTTCGCCCGTGGCGTCCGAGGGCTTGTTCACCAGTGCGCCGTTCACGGCCATGGCGGTGGAGCCGCCGCCGTCCAGGTTGAGTGCGTCGACGGCGCCGAGGGAGCGCATGAAGGTGGCGGCCTCCTGGAGGGTGAATCCCTCGCTGCCGCCGGACTGGCGGCCGTCGACCGTGGCCAGGATCAGTCGGCCCCCGGCGTCCACGCCGGCCATGGTGCGGGGCTGGCGAGTGTTCGCCCACGCGTAGCCGAAGGAGAGGTCGGCCGGGTCGACGACGCCCTCGGTCGCCGCGTCGATGCTGATCCGGCCGTCTTCGACCAGGGTGGGGGCGGCGCTGACGATGCTGTCGTCGCTGTCGAGCCGGACCCGTCGGCCGTCCGTGTCGCGGACGACTTCCTGGACGCCGATCCGCTCTCCTGTGCGGGCGTGGGCGGTCAGCCAGTCGGCGGCCGTTCCGATGCCCTGGAGCACGGTTGCGCCGGCCGGCACCGTGCCTCCGCGGGAGCCCACCGACACCACGCGTCCCCCGCTGTCGAGGACGACCTGCGTACCGGCGCCGGCCGGCAGTTGTGCGCCCCACTCGTCGGTGAACTGCACCATGTCGTCGGCCAGTTTGCAGGTGACGTCCTGCCAGGGGCGCTCGCTCGGAGTCGCACCCGGGCGGCCGCAGTCCCGAACGAGGCCGGGCACGCGGTTGATGCCCTGCGCCTGGTAGCGGTGGCTGCCCGCGCGCACGGTGACGTTCGTGGTCAGGTCCGCGATCCGCACGTGTCGGCCGGCGTCGGCGATGATCATCGCGGCCCGGGATCCGGCGGCCATCGACTGCAACCGGCCGTGGTCGGCGCTGACGCCCGACTGGGTGCCCTGGACGCCGTCGGCGTCGGCGGTGACGAAGAAGGAGGCGTTGACGCCGACCAGCGAACCGAGCTTCGTGGCGACCGAGGAAGTGGTCTCCCGCTGAGCGACGTTGCCGTCGTGGGTGCCCTCGACGGTGCCCGTGAACACACGGGGGTCAATGACCGCGACGTGCACGTTCTCCTTGTCGGCCGGCTGGTCGGCGTCGTAGCCCGTCCACTCGACGGCGGTGTGGAAGCCGACGGCCGTGACGGACTGGGCAGCACTCTGCGCCTGCGCCTGGGTGGCGTAGGAGCCGACCCTCACCCGCATGCCCATGACGCCGTGCGGGGTGTCGCTGTAGTCGGACCAGCGCACCGTCTCGGCCCTCGGGTCGAAGCCCTCCGCCCGCAGTCGCCGCACCGTGGTGCCGGCCCAGGTCTTCGACGCCACCGACGCCCACGCCGGGGCGCCGCTCAGTCGCCCGGTGGTGGCGGCCTGGACGGTGACGGTCCACACGGGTTCGGCGGCCGAGTCGACGATGGTGGCGCTCCGCACCCGCACCCCCGGCGCGGGTGTCCGCGTCGTCCAGGTCGGTCCGGCCGCGCCCGGAACGGCGGACACCGGGGCTGCCTCGGCGGCCTGCGCCGTCTCCCAGATCCCGCCCGAGGTGACGACAGCCAGCGCCACTGCCGTACTGGTCCACACCCGCGCTCGCGCGGTTGCCCGGCCGTTCGTGTGCGTCATGGCGTCCTCTCGTATCCCGCGGGTACCGGAGCGAACAGCCGTCCGCCTGCCAGGTCCTGAAGCAGCATCAGGTACACATCTCAACCCGCGTGCCGAGCGCCACGCCCGCAGGGAGACGGCACGTCGCGAAACAGTCGGTGAACAGTCACGCCGCCCGCACGGGAGGACAGCGCACGCGGCTACGACAACGCGTGCAAGATCCGATACGGGACGCCGAACACCGCCGCCGACCACCGCGCCGGGCCGGGCCGGCGGCGCGTGGCCCGGCGGCGCGTGGCCCGGCGTGCGTACGGAAGCCCCGTCAGACTCGGCCCGCCGACCCGAGGACGGCCATCAGCCCGCCGACCAGTCTGACGACCGCCGCTCCGGCGGCCATGGCAGAACCTCGTCGGGTTGTGCCCCGCCCTCGTGCCGCGTCCCTCAGAGCGAGCCCGAACTGCTCGTTCTCGACCGGGACCCTGCCGAATACGCCGCCCTCACGGCATCCACCACAGAGCCCGTCGGTCAGCACACCCCACACGCCACCGGCGAACCGCTGGGCCCTCCGCCTACTGTGCGTCGGGTATCCCCAGGGCGGCCAGGAGATCCGCGGCCAGGTCCTCCGCGAACACGGCGGAGGCCACGAACGTCTCTCGGACCGCCTCCTCGTCGGGCGTCACGCCTGCCGCAACAGCCCACGCCAGCGCGCCCGTTACGGCAGGCTCTACCGGAAAGCGCTCCAGCGGAATCTCGTAACCCTCCGCCGTCTCACGGTTGAGCAGACCCTTCCACCCGGTACCGTCCGGCGCCAGCGCCCTCACGAAGCCCACATCGCTGTCGAAGAACGACACCACTATCGCCGGCGCCCCCGTTGCCCTCACCAGCGTCTCCAGCGCGTCCCCACCGGCGTGGGCGAAACCCGCGACCTGCCAGCCCTCCCCCACGGCCCTGCTGTCGTCCACGTCCGAGAACCCGGCCTCACGCAGGAGGGGGTGCAGGTCACCCGAGTACCTGGTCGTCACTGATCCGCCGGAGTTCCCCATGGCGGCACGCCTTTCTACGTCTTTCTACGTCGTACGGTTCGTTTTCGGCCCAGGAACCTGCTTGGCCTGCAAGTTCCCAGACCCCGGTGCCCTGCCTACCTCACGAGCCGAGCGCTTCCCGGGCGTCTTCGTAGATGACCGGCAGCGGCGGCTCACCCAGCGATGCCATCCTCTTGGGCACACCCGGCCTGAGGCACGGCGCCAGGGACCGCCACACCTTCCTCGCCGCGTCCTCGTCGTACTCCTCGTGACGAGGCGTCGCCAGCAGCCAGAAGCCACCCGCACCCAGCCGCTCGGCGCTGTGGAACGCACCACCGGCCCGGAGCGCGGAGAGGCCACCCAGCTTCTCGCCCAGTTCGCTCGCGCAGATCGTCAACCAGTCGTAGCCGCGGAGGTAGGAGCGACTTGCAGGGACAGACTCCTGGGGCGGCCTCCAGGGCGGTCCGAGCCTGGATTCGAGGGCGGTCTTGCCGAGGCTGTAGGCGTAGGAAATCGCGCCGAACGACGGATCACACACCTCCGCGACGGAACGGACGAAGTCCAGATAGGCATCCTGGTCTGAGAGGAAGGTCTCCGAGGAGACCTGCAGACTGAGGCTGAACCAGTCGGTGTCCTCCAGCCGTTCAGCGGTGATGCGGCACAGCCGCTCCCCCGGCATCCCGTACCGGTCGAGGAGGGAGAACCCCGCCTCGACGACGAGCGCGCCCTTCCGGATGGAATCGACGATCCAGTCCTGGTTCTTCGCGGTGATCACCCGCGCGAAGGAACGGACACCCCGCGCCCCGGGCACCTCGGCCCGGAAGAACCCCCACATCGAACCGGGCTCACCGCACACCCCACCCCGGATCCCGGCCGGATCCAGCCCGGAACCCGAAAGAACCTGCTCCATGGCCGTCGGAAAGAGGGTGAGCGCACCGAGGAACCACCGCTCCACATGAGCCGTGTGCGTTCCGTCCGGACGGACCTCGAAATCGAGCTCGCAACGAAAATCATGCGTCCTCGCGTT
Organism: Streptomyces sp. NPDC008150; assembly: GCF_042956945.1. Taxonomy (NCBI): domain Bacteria; kingdom Bacillati; phylum Actinomycetota; class Actinomycetes; order Kitasatosporales; family Streptomycetaceae; genus Streptomyces; species Streptomyces sp. NPDC008150. The sequence goes on from NZ_JBIBHJ010000011.1 coordinate 187,954, forward strand.
CAAGGCACGCGCCCCTTCCCCTTGTTGCGGGTTTCTGATTCCACCCAGGACGGGCGACGGCGGTCCGGCCCGAGTGGGGAACGGACAAGACTCTCGCACCGTTGAAAGGCATCAAGGTCACAACCTTAAGGATCAGAGGGCCTGTTGGTCCCCGTTGCAACCGCACTCCTCCCACATGTTTCCTCAACGCCGGGAGGAATTTAAGGAATTCGACACCTGTCGGCAATGCGCTCCCGAGCCTCTGGCCAACTCCGCGCCCAGAAGGGCGAATTGGGCCTCACTCGGCCGTGGGCAGCGATACGCCGCCCTCGCGGAAAGCCGCGGACCTAAACCGGGATGAGGGTGGTGAGGCAGAACGGGTGGCCCGCGGGGTCCAGGAGTACCCGCCAGCGGTCCGGGTTGGGCTGGTCGGCGGCCTTGCTCGCGCCGGCGGCGAGTGTGCGACGTTCGGCCTCGTCGAGGTCGGCGACGGCCACGTCGAGGTGGAATTGCTTCGGCGTGCCGTTCGGCCACTGCGGCGGCCGGTGGTTGGGGACGCGGACCGTGACCAGGAGAAGGGCGCCCAGTTCGACGGCGCAGACGGTCTCGGACTCGACGGTGATCTCACCGCCCAGCGTCGCTGCCCAGAAGGCCGCGAGTGCTCGCGGGTCGGAGCAGTCCAGGGACACGGATCCCAGGCGTCCTACGGGTGTACTCATGTCGACGACTCCTCAAGTCGGGGAGGGGAAGAAACGGGTGCCGGTCGCGGGCTCAGACGTTGGCGTAGCCGGGGATGCCGGCCTTGATCCGCTCCAGTTCCGCCGCGTCGGAAACGCCCTGGAAGTCGTGCCGTGGGGTGTACGGCGCTTCGAGGCGACGCGCTTCGTCGTCGGTGAGGTCGAGGTCGAGGGAGGCCACCGCGTCGTCGATCTGCCCGATGGTGCGGGCGCCCACCAGCGGCGCGGCGACGACAGGGTTGCGGCGCAGCCAGGCGAGGGCGATCTGGGCGCGGCTGACGCCTCGGGTCTCCGCGACGGCTCCGACCTCGTCGATGATCTGGCGGTCGCTGTCGGCGTTCGCCTTGTAGAGCATGTCGGCGAAGCCACCGTCCGTGGCGGCGCGGGTCCCGGCGTTCGCCTCGTCGAAGGGGCGGGCGAGGCGGCCGCGGGCCAGCGGGCTCCAGACCATGGTCGCGACACCCTCGTCTGCGCACAGCGGCAGCATCTCGCGCTCCTCCTCGCGGGCGAGGAGGTTGTAGTGGTCCTGCATGGTGACGAAGCGGGCCCAGCCGTTGCGCTCCTGGAGGTGCAGCGCCTTGGCGAACTGCCAGGCGTACATCGAGGACGCGCCCAGGTAGCGGGCCTTACCGGCCTTCACCACGTCGCTCAGCGCCTCCAGGATCTCCTCCAGGGGCGTCTCGTTGTCGAGGCGGTGGATCATGTAGACGTCGACGTAGTCGGTGCCGAGCCGGCGCAGGCTGGCGTCGATCTCGGACATGATCGCCTTGCGGGACAGGCCGCCGCCGTTCGGGTGGCCGGGGCGCATGTCGTGACGCACCTTCGTGGTGATGACGACGTCGTCGCGGTCCGCGAAGTTTTTCAGAGCCCGGCCGAGGATCTCCTCGGACGAGCCGTAGGAGTACATGTTGGCCGTGTCGAAGAAGTTGATGCCCACGTCCAGGGCGTGCTTGATCAGCGGGCGGCTGGACTCCTCGTCCAGGGACCAGACGGGATGGCCGCGGTCGGGCTCGCCGTAGGTCATGGCGCCGATGGCGACCGGGGAAACGTCGAGGCCGGTGCGGCCCAGCTTGATGTAACGCACGGGGGAACTCCTACAATGACGACAGGGAAGCGGAGAAGTCTCCGCCTGCCTCTTCGAAAGTAACGGAGACCTCTCCGCATCGCAACCAGAGTCCGCTTCCCGACGCCCACCGACGCCCCACCGCCGTACCGCCGTACCGCCGTACCGACATCAGGAGGACCCATGCCCGAGGCCGCACGGCAGCGCGCCGACGCACTCAAGAACCGGGAATTGATCCTCCGGGTCGCCCACGACGCGCTCACCGAGTCCCCCGACGCCTCGCTCAACTCGATCGCCAAGCGTGCGGGCATCGGCCCCGGCACCCTCTACCGGCACTTCCCCACCCGCGAGGCACTGCTCCTGGAGGTGCACCAGCAGGGCATCGACCGGCTCACCGACGCCGTGACCGAGGTTCTCGCCACTCACCCCCCGCTGGTGGCGCTGCGTACCTGGTTCACCACCCTCACCGGCTACGTGCGCATCAAGCACGGCCTCGGCGAGGCGCTGCACTCCGCCGCCGCCCAGGACGTCATCAGCGCCTCGTGGCCCCCGGTCACCGCCGCCGTCCAACGCCTGCTCGACGCCTGCGTCGAGGCGGGCGAGGTACGGCCCGGCATCGACCCCGTCGACGTCATCATGTTGCTGAGCTGCCTGTGGCGTACTCCGGACAGCCCCGAGGGCGCCGCCCAGGTCGAGCGCCTCCTCGACCTCGCGATCGAGGGCTTCCGCCCATAGACACCTTGCGGCCGGCTCAACCGCCTTCAGGGGAGCCTTGGTTCAGCACGGACCCGGTCCGGGACCCGCCGGGCGCGAAGGCGACGCGCCGGGTCACTGCGCGGGCCTGATCCCCTACCGCAGGTCCTCGCCGTGCGCGGGCCGCGGAACGCCGGCGAGCCGTCCCTCCAGCGCCTCCAGCAAACCGGGCAGGTCGGGGGCAACGGCGAGGTCGTCCAGAGTGGACACGGGGAGGAAGCCGGAGTCGGCGATGCCGCGCAGGGCGCCGAGCAGTGGTGTCCAGAAGCCTCCGGCGTCGAGGAAGCCAACGGGCTTGCCGTGGAAGCCGAGTTGGCGCCAGGACCACACCTCGAAGATCTCCTCCAGGGTGCCGAGACCGCCTGGCAGAGCGACGAACGCGTCGGCACGCTCAGCCATGATCGCCTTGCGCTCGTGCATCGAGTCGCAGATGACCAGTTCGGTCACCCCTTCGTGCGCCCACTCCCGTTCGACCATGCCGCGCGGCATGACACCGATGACCTCGCCACCCGCCTTCAGCGCACTGTCCGCCACCACACCCATCAACCCCCGGCGGCCACCGCCGTAGACGAGACCGATTCCCCGCCGGGCCAGCTCAGTGCCGACACTGGCAGCCACTGCGGCGTGCGCCGGGTCGAGTCCGTTGGACGAGGCGAGGAAAACGGCGAGACGGCGCATGAGGAACTCCGGAAACGGTTGTGTCGAGCCCCTCGGTCTACCACAGACAGAACCGCGCTGACCAGGACTTTTCCAGCGAGACAGGAGCCACGAGCGGCAACCCCTCCAGGACGGCGGCGAGGCTGCCGGCGGCTAAACGGCGGGTCGAGACGGTCGGCGTCGAGACGGTCGATGTAGAGGCAATCGGTGTCACGCCGGGGCCTCGCCGCATGCGCGCGGACCACGTCCACTTCTGCGGGTTCCAGGTGTTGCCGTGCCGGGCTGGTGGCGGCTGACTGTCGTCCGGCGCGGCTGCACCATGATGCCGCGAGCGGCGCCCGGCCGTCACGACGGCGGCGCGGGCAGGCCGCCGGGGACTCCGGCGGCCCGGCCAACGCGCGGTGAAATGCGGCGAGTTGGGGTGGTCAGGTCAGCGGGTCTCGACGAGGACCTTCTCGATGACGACATCCTGCACCGGACGGTCGTTGCGGGGGTTCGTGTCCGTCGCACCGATGGCGTCCACGACCTTCCTGCCGGCGTCGTCGGTCACCTCGCCGAAGATGGTGTGCTTGCCGGTGAGCCAGGTGGTGGCCGCCAGGGTGATGAAGAACTGGGAACCGTTGGTGCCCGGCCCGGCGTTGGCCATGGCCAGCAGGTAGGGCTTGGTGAACGCCAGGTCCGGGTGGAACTCGTCGGCGAACTTGTACCCGGGGCCGCCCGTCCCGTTCCCCAGCGGATCACCGCCCTGGATCATGAACCCCTCGATCACCCGGTGGAACACCGTCCCGTCGTACAACGGCTCAGTGGTCCGCTGCCCGGTCTCCGGGTGAACCCACTCGCGCTCGCCCTTCGCCAACTCGACGAAGTTCTTCACCGTCTTGGGGGCGTGGTCGGGCAACAGCCTCACCACAATGTCTCCCTTGTTGGTCTTCAGCGTCGCGTACAGCTCTTCCGCCATGACGATCCCTCACCTTGGTGACCTACGGACCTGGCCAGTTTCCCGGCCGACCCGGCGATGCCGGGGGTGTTGACACGGCGCCTCACCCGCACGAGCGATGGCCGGGCTCGATCCCGTGCCGCGGCGGAACAGCCCTGACGCGACAGACGGCGGGCCCCCGAGGCGGCGGCGCGGTGCTCATCGGCGTTGCTCGCGGGGTGACTCACTCCGTCGACAACTCTCGCTCGGTCAGGGGACGTTGGGCTGGTGCGAAGCCGCCGCTGCGCCGGCTCGCGGACCCGGCACCGGCACCGGCACCGGCACCCTGCCGCCGTGCCCGAAGGGGTGCCCGAAGTTGCTCCCCTCCCGCAACTTCGGGCACCCCTTCGGGCACGGCTCGTGAGGGCGGTTGCCTACCGACGGGCTTTCGGGCTGTTCGTCAGGCGGGCGTCTCGGCGGTGGTGGTCAGGACTGCGCGGCCGAGGATGTGGCCGGCCATGGTGAAACCGAGGGCGGCCGGGGTGGCGTCGGCGGGGACGCCGATGGTGTCGACGTCGAGGGCGTGCACCACGGTGAAGTAGCGGTGCGGGCCGTGTCCGGCCGGCGGGGCGGCGCCGATGAAGCGGGAAGCGCGGGCGTCGTTGGGCAGTTGGAAGGAGCCCTCGGGCAGGCCCGAGCCGGTGTCGTCGCCGGCGCCTTCGGGCAACTCGGTGACGACGGCGGGGATGTCGGCGACAGCCCAGTGCCAGAAACCGGACCCGGTCGGAGCGTCGGGGTCGTAGACCGTGACCGCGTAGCTCCGGGTGCCGTCCGGGGCGCCGCTCCAGGAAAGGTGCGGGGAGACGTCCTTCCCGCCGGCGATGCCGGAGATGCCGGACAGCTGCTCGCTCGGCCAGGCGGCGCCGTCGGCGACGGTGGTGCTGACGACGGTGAAGACGGCCGCCTCGGGGAGACGGGCAAAGGGGTCGTTGGAGCTCATGGTGTCGCACCTCTCGGGTGGCTGGTGGGTGTGCCGTGGGGTGGTGGTGGCGCGGTCGACGGAGGTCCCGTCGAGGCGGTGCCGGGAAGCGCCGCGTCGCCCTTCCACTCACCAACGAGATCGACCATAACACTGATAATCGATTATCCAATCGATCGTCTATTGTGTAAGCATGAACTCGACGCCGCGTCCCGCAGCCCCAGCGGGAAAGCAGATGCTCTCCGAGCAGGTCTACGCACACCTACGCGAGGCGATCATGCGCGGGGACCACGCCCCCGGTGACGCCCTCAAACCGCAGGACCTCGCGAAGGAACAGGGGGTGAGTCTGGCCGTCGTGCGTGAGGCGCTCGTGCGTGTGGTCGGTGAGGGCCTGGCCGACCGGCTGCCCAACCGCGGCTTCGCCGTCCCGGCCTTCTCCGACCGACGCTGGCAGGAGATCGCGGAGGCCCGCAGGGCCGTCGAACCGGTCATGCTGCGCATGTCCGTCGAACGCGGCGATGTCGACTGGGAGGCCCGCGTACGAGCCGCCCACCACCGCCTGACCCGTACCCCTGCGTACGTACCGGAGGAGGGCACGCACTACAGCAGCGCGTGGGCGGAGGCCCACCGGGTCTTCCACCGCACCCTGCTGGAGGGATGCGGCAACCTCGTGCTGCTGGAGACCTTCGACCGCATGTGGACCGCGAGCGAACTGGCCCGCCGCTGGTCGGCGCACCGCAACCCCGACCGCGACGGCGCCCTCGAACACCGCCGGCTGGAGGAGGCGGCCCTCGCCCGCGACGCCGACACCGCGGCCGAGGTCCTGACCCAGCACCTCACCCAGACCGCGGCCGGCCTGACCGACTGTCCCCACCACGGGCCCCCGGCCGAAGCCTGACGCACGCCGTACGTCGCACGCCGGGTCGTACTACCGCACCACCGCACCTGACAACCGAGACCGGAGCCACCGCATGACCAACTACGAGGCGAGCGCGAGCCGTCACTGCCACAACGCCGTCAGCCCCCTGCACGCATGCACGTACTTCGCGCCGGAACCGGAGGACGAACTCGCGGCACTGGGACTGGAACGCGGCCCCATGGTCTACCTCGCCGGCCGCGCGGCAGCGCTCGGAGCCGTCGACGCGGGCACCGTCACAGCCACCTTCTACAACTTCAACCACCAGCACGTACGGCGGTACATCCCCGCCGCATGGGTCGTCACCACACCGGAGAAGGTGATCGCGGCACGTCTGCGCGGCGCGGATCGAACGCTGCAACGGCTGCTCGGAAAGGAGGCCCTCGTCTCCACGGAGATGGCGGAGGCGGCCGAACTCGCGCTGCACGCCACCGAGGCCTGCCGCCGGGAGGCCCGGCCGCTGTACGCCGCCCACGCCGACCTCCCCGTACCCGAAGAACCGCACCTGGCCCTCTGGCACGCCGCGACACTGCTGCGCGAACACCGGGGTGACGGGCACCTCGCCGCTCTGGCGGTCGCCGGGCTGTCCGGCATCGAGGCGCTGGTCCTGCACAACGCCACTGGCAAGGCACCTACTTCGGCACTGTTCATGCGGACCCGCGGGTGGTCCGCGGAGCAATGGGGCACCGCCCGGCGCCAGTTGTGCGAGCGCGGCCTGCTGGACGAGACGGGCGACCTCACACAGGCGGGCACGGCCCTGCGCGGCGAGACCGAGGTGCTCACCGACCGCCTCGACGCCGCCCCGTACGACCACCTCGGCCCGGCCGCCACCGCGCGCCTCACCGAACTGGCCGGCGGCTTCTCCGGCACCCTCAGGGCGGCGGGCGCCTTCCCCGCGGTGCACTTCGGCAAGGGCTGAGGTCCCGGAGTGCGGGGCGCTCGCGGCAACTACGGCCGCGTGAAAAGGACATGCGGCGCACGGCAACGTTCCGTTCTGGAGTCCTCACGCGCGGCTGCTTCGTGGCACCCTTCCAAGTCGTCGCGTTGGGCGCCCAGTTGACCGGCGACGCACTTAAAAGTGCTTCTCGAACCTGGAATCGGTAGGGAAGACCGCCCGAACGGTGTGGTGGTGTGTCGGCTACTGGCGTCTGCGGCGGATACGGATGGGCCCCTTCACCTCGGACTCGCTGACAGGGCGCCCGGACTGGGTCACCTCGACCTCGCCGGCCGCGACCAGCCGCCAGGCCGCTCGCCGAGCCGGTTCCATCAGCGCCCGCCACCCGTCGCCCTCGCCCTCGTAGACCTCGCGGGCGGCATCGGACGGGCAGATGGACGCGGTGTCGGCGCGGCGCGCGAGGAGGCTCAGCACGGCCTGCTCCAGCCGCTCCACCTGCTGTCTTTCCGTTTCTGCCACGTTCTCAGTGTGGCACCGTTCCGGGTGTGACGGCGGGCGCCGGCCACGAACCCTCACCGCCCTGCGCTTCGGGTACGGCCGGCCTCGGCGGCGAGGGGCCTCTCGGCGGCGTGCACGGGGAACTCAGCCGATCGCGGCGAGGTAGTCCTTCACCGCCGTGAGGTCCCCGGCGTCGGAGAGCAGGCCCACCTGGCCGTCGGGACGGATCAGCACGAGGGTACGGTCACCCGCGTGGTACGCGTCGGCCAAGTGGTGCTCGCTGTCAGCCAGTTCACCGGGGGCGCTCGGGTGCTCGACGACGCGGAGAGTCGTAAGCGGCGCGGACGAAGAGGTCTCGCGCACGGACGCGGTGTCGGGGTCGGACTCCGTCGCCGAACCGAAGTCCAGCAGGGTGAAGCGTCCTCCGCGTGTCAGGTCGTAGAGTCGGCGTTCGCCCTCGACCGTCCTGAGGCCGGTCGCGTCCGGAGCGCGGTCGCCGGCCCGGAGGGGCGCGGGGCCGGAAGGGCTGTCGCCGTCGTGGCGGTCGTCGCGAGACAGCGAGGAATCCCGGTAGGCCACGTCGAACTGCATCGTCGTGGCATCGCTCCGGGTGGGAATGCCCTTCTCTTCGAGGGTCTGCTTCAGCCGTGCGTCCGAGAGCGCGAGGACACCGGCGGCGACCGGCCGGCGTTCGGCCTCGTAGGTGTCGAGCAGGGCCGACGAAGCGCCGGCTGCGACCCGTGCGAGCTTCCAGCCGAGGTTGTGGGCGTCCTGGATGCCGGTGTTCATTCCCTGGCCTCCGGCCGGTGAGTGGATGTGCGCGGCGTCGCCCGCCAGCAGTACGCACCCCGCACGGTAGCGGTCGGCGAGGCGGACGTTGGCGCGCCACAGGGACGACCACCGCGTCCCCAGCAGGCGGACGTCGGCGCGGCCACTGCGGCGTTCCAGGATCGTCTGCATGTTCGCCAGACCGAGGTCCGGTTCCTGTCCCGGTGCGATGCCGGCCTGGTACTGGAAGGCATCGGTCGAGGGCAGCGGGCAGAGGTTGACCATGCCTTCCTCGTGGCGCCACATGTGCCACGCGTCCCGGTCCAGTCCGTCGACCTCGACGTCCGCGACGATCATGCGCACTTCGGCGCGGGTCTCCCCCTCGAAGGCGATGCCCGCCTGCTTGCGGACCGTGCTGTGGCCACCGTCGCAGCCGACCAGCCAGCGGGCGACGACGGTGCTGCCGGCACCCGGCGAGTCCTGTGCAGCCAGCTCCGCCGAGACCCCCGCGTCCGATTGCTGGAAGGCGACGAGAGTGGTGCCGAACTCGACGGCCCCGCCGAGTTCCGCCAGCCGCAGTCGCAAGGCCTCCTCGGTTCGCCACTCCGGCGTGATCAGACTCGCGGGGTAGGGGCGGTCCGGACGGTCCGGTCCCGCTTCCGCGTTGCTCACGGTCACCTCCCCGTCCAGGCCGGTGGACCTGATCGGCATCGCCGTCCGACCGTGGGCGAGCACGCGGTCGACGATTCCGAGGTTGTCGAACACCTCCAGGGTGCGCGGCTGCAGCCCCTTGCCGCGTGAGCCGGACTGCGGGCCGGGCGAGGCCTCGATCAACCGGAAGGAGACACCCCGGCGCGCGAGTTCGCAGGCCAGGGTGAGGCCGGTCGGTCCCGCGCCGACAATCAGCACGTCCGGCGAATCCGCGGCAGGTGCCGGGTTGGTCGCGGTCTTGTCGGGCATCGGACCCACTCCGATCCAAGATAGGAATAGCTTTCTATCCACGGTAGAAGGGCTTGCTAAGAAAGGCAAACCTTTCTATCGTGGCTGAGTGGTCACAGATGCTTCCGAACCCGTCCGCCGGCGCCGACACGGCAAGGAGCTGGAGTCGGCGCTCCTCGTCGCGGGCTGGGACGAACTCGTCGAGGCCGGCTACGCACGCATGACAATGGAATCCGTCGCGATCCGGGCCCGCACAAGCGAAGCCGTGCTCTACCGGCGCTGGGCGAACAAGGAGCAGCTCGTCCTCGCCGCGATCGAGCACCACCGCAACGCCCACCCGGTCGCGGTCCCCGACACCGGCGCCCTGCGCAGCGACCTGATCGCACAGTTGACATCCCTGGGAACCGCCCTCGCCGGTTACTTCGCCATCGTCGCCGCGGCGTCCTTCTCCGGACTGCTGACCGACACCGGCCTCACTCCCGCGCAGGCCCGCGACAAGATCCTGGAGGCGCAGCCTCTCCCCGCTCTCCGCCCCCTCTACCAACGCGCCCACGACCGCGGGGAGATCGACCTAGGCAGCATCCCGGCGACCGTGCTGGCCATGCCGTTCGACCTGCTGCGGCACGACCTGCTCATGGACCTGGAACCGCCCGCGCCCGCACGGGTGAGATCGATCGTCGACGAGCTGTTCCTGCCACTCGTGCACGCCCGCGGAACCTCCTGAGCTCCGCCCACGACACAGCCGCTGCTCAACGACGCGTGGACGCGTGTGGCCCGCGGTGGGTGGGACCACACCACGGCAGCGGTACGGCGCCGAACGCTCCTTGGGTCCGGACCGTGGAGGGGCCCCGCGGCCCTCGCCACCGGCTCTCGCCCCGCCGCCCTGGCTTCCGCTCGCGGACAGCGAGGACCGTCCGCTCTGCCCGGACCCAGGCTTGGGCCGGTTACGGGCGTGGCCTGGTTACGGGCGTGGGCCGGCGCCGGGACGTCGGCCTTGCAGTCCGGGGTTTTCGATGCGGAGGCTGGAACGACGCGGCGTTGCACGTGAGTTCAAGGCCGGGAAACCGCTGGACAGCGGCTGATGCGGCGTTCCACGGGCCGGCGTCCCGGGGCCGAGGGATGCGGCGGCGCGGCATCTCAAGGAGCCGTGCCCGGGGAGAAGATGAGCCACGGCGCAGACAGGGCCCGGCGGCGGTGGGAGGCTTGGGGAGCCGGTCGCCGCCGGAATGCGACGGCGACCGGGAGCCCGAGGCACCGGCGCTGTCCGGCGGCCTCGCGCTCGCCCTCTTGGGGACTGCGGGACCGCGGGAGTTGTCCCGCAGGCACACCCGCCGAGGGCCGAAGGCTGGAGCCGCGTTGTCGGCGATGCGGCTCCAGCCGGGTCGGGCTGGACTGTCACAGCTCGGGGACCGGGAGCCGCGAGGGGCGGGCCGTGAAGCCCGACGTCCCTCTGCGGCGAGAGTAGTGAAGGCCCCCCGCTGAGGGGAAGACCATGTGCCGGACCTGGACGCAAGTCCCCTGTCGGTGGACGTTCACGACTGCGGGCCGGGGCGTTCCTGTCATTTTCGGCACGATCTTCGGCTGTGTGCCTCCCGGAGCATGGACGGCACATGGCGGCTTCGCACCACCGGAGACGGCGGGCGAAACGGGGCGCCGTGCCGGGATCCCCACAACCAGAGCCGAGGAACCGGCACGGCGCAGGCCGGCTGGCATCTGCCGCCGCCTGGCTCACGGCCTGCCGTCCAGCCGGGTGGTCGGCAGCCGGGTCCTGTCGCCCTGCCGCGGGGCCGTGCGGCTCTGAACTGGGCGCACTCGGCGCAGAAGCAGCATCCAGAATGGAGACATGGACGCTCCCGAACTGCTGGAAGCTGCCTCGCTGTTGGTCCCTGAAGCCATTGCCACCGAGAACGACATCACCCTGAACGACGTCTGGGACTACCTCGTCCACGACGAGTGGGAAGTCGCACTCGGCCTGTTGGAAGAGCTTGGTTATGTCCACTCGCTTCCACTCGCCTTCTGGCAGAACCTCGCCTCCGCCGCCGAGCAGGCTCGACTCGACAGGAGCGCGGCATGGTGCCACTGGCGCTGCTTCGAAACCCGCAACGGCGTCATTCGAGCCGATCTCACCCTCGAACCGGCCCACCGGGCCCGGCGCCGGACACCCTTCTCCGGCGCCGGCGTCCTACGACCGATGTGGAACATCGGTGGACGGACCTCGGCAGGTGAACCCGACCTCTGCATAGCCGCCCTGTGGGCGGAGTTCACGCCCCTCATGGCGCCCGGAGGGCAGGCCACGGTGCGTCTCGCCCCGCTCTCCCCGGCGAAGTGGCAGCACCTTCAGCCCGGTCAAGTGATCACCATGCACGAGGACCGAAGCGTCGCTGGAACGGCGGTCGTCCTGGAGACCCGTGGCCCGTCAGTCCCGCCCGCCGCGTCGAAGCCGTAGCCGTAGTCTCAACTCAACCGGAGCCGCAGGCGGCGGGATCGGGGGAGCCGGACCACCGCACTTGCCGTGTCGCTGTGCCGACTCACCGGGCCAGCACACAGTCCCCGCACACGGGTCCCCTGCCCCCGGGTGCCGCGCGGTAGATGAGGCAGCAACTGCGGCGTCTGAACACACCGTCGCGCGTCGCGCCCGCACCAAGCAACGGGGGCTGGTCGAAGAGGCGTGCGGTCAGGGCACGAGTGCGCTGCGCGAGGTCCGGTCGGGAGGCTGCGATCATGGTCGCCGCGCCGTTGACGGCCGAAGCGGTGTTGCCCCAGAGGATGTGCCGGGAGAGCGAGAACTCGCCCATCAGAGCGGCGAGTTCACGCAGGGGACCGTCCAGCAGCCGGCGGCTCAGCTCGTCGGCGCGCACGTCCACAGGGGTGTCCAGGACCACGTCGTCGGGCATCGACAGCGGCACCGGCGCGCCGATCACCTGCTGCCACCGCAGATCCGTGAGCCGGGGAGCGAGAACCCTGCCGTACAGAACGGCGACCGCAAGGGCGGGAGAGAGGAGCCGGGCGGCCAGCCCCAGGTGCGTCACCGATGCGGCGACCCTCGGCTCCACCGCGCCGGGAGGGAGGCCGCCCGCCATGGCAAGCCTGTCCCCGACGGCCGCGACCCGTGCCGCGAGCAGAGGCACGGACAACGGCTGCCAGACCTCGTCGGGTCCCGTGCCCCGGGGATGGGTCTCCAGGGCGAAGAAAGGGCCGAACCGGGCGACCGCCGCTGTCAGTTCACTCGCTGTCGGGGTGCCGCTCACGGCGCTACGGCGTCCGGACCAGCCACGGGAGAGGCGGCTCTCCTCACCCGGTCGGTCTCCAGCACGCTCGTCGCCACCACACCACGGAGGATACGGCCAACTCGACATCCCCTCCTACCTGGCAGTCCGTGAGCCCCGGCGGCTCGACCGCCGCCGTTGCCGGGCGGCACCCGCGGAGCCTGTGCCGTGACGCGGCTGACATGCTCTTCGGGTTCAGCGCGTGTGGCACCGATGTGAACACCGGCGCCGGGCACCGGGCAAGGCTGTTGCCCGGCCTGTTCGAGGTCTCGTGCGCCAGGCGGTGCCCGCAAGACAGTTCGACCTGGAAGGAAGTCCCATGACACCCCGAGTGCTGCGCGCCGACGACAGGAAGCCCGCCCCGTGGAAGAACGGTGGAGGCGTCACGTCCGAGGTCGCCGCCTACCCGGCGGGCGCGGGAACGGACGACTTCCTGTGGCGGATCAGCGTCGCCGACGTCGAACGCGGCGGCCCCTTCTCGACGTTCCCGGGAGTCGACCGGATCATCACCGTCGTCGACGGTCCTGGCATGGAGCTCACCGTCGACGAGGTCGCGCACCGGGTGGACGCCCCGTACGAACCGTTCGCCTTCTCCGGTGACGCGGCCACGGAGTGCCGGCTGCTCGGCGGGCCGGTCGTCGACTTCAACGTGATGGTGCGGCGGTCCGCGATGTCGGCGCGGGTCCGCGTGGTGCGTACGGACACCTTCGTGCGGCCGGATCCCGGAACCCGTGTTCTGGCCGTCGTGCTGGACGGGACGGCCGTGCTCCGACAGGGCTCCGTCCACCTCGGGCGCCTCGACGGGATCCTGCTGCCGGCCGAGGACGCGCACCGGCACCTGGGGCAGCAACAGGGGCAGGGGCGCGATGACGTGAACAGGCTCGATGCCGGGGGCGAGGACGGTGCCGACTTCGGGGTCGAGGGGGTTCTGGCGATCGTTGACCTCGTGCCGCTGCCCGGCCGCTGACAATCCGTCGCGTCCAGGTGGACCAGCCCGTGCGGCTCACGGGCTCACGCGCCCCGCGAGGACGGTTTACGCCCTACGCGGTGACCACGTGCCCGTGCAGCGGTGGACGGGACGAATTCCGGTTGCGGCACGACCGGTGGGCCCGATGGGGTGCTCGCATGGACGGGGTCAGCGATGCCACGGGACCGGTGCGACGCGCGAGGGCCGGCAGTACGGGGAGAGGACGCGGGTCGGACTGCGGGGGCAGGACGCGCGGCGCGGACGGCGCGGGCAGGGAACACACGGCCTCGGGGCGGTCGGCTCCCCGGCGTGCGGCGGCGGTGCTCGCGGCGCTGATGCTGGCGGCCTTCACGTTCAACACCGCGGAGAACCTGCCGGTCGGCCTCCTGGAACTCATCTCCGCGAGCCTCGGGGTGTCCCTGCCGCGCGTCGGGCTTCTGGTCACCGGTTACGGCGCGACGGTGGCCGTCGCGTCCGTGCCCCTCGCCCACGTCGTGCGCGGCGTGCCTCGCCGTCACGTGCTCACGGGACTGCTGGCCGCGCTCGTCGTGTCGAGTCTGGCCGCGGCGCTTTCCACCTCCTACTGGCTGCTGCTCGCGGCACGGCTGCTCACGGCGCTCGCCCAGGCGCTGTTCTGGGCGGTGATGGGCCCGGTCGCGGTGGGCCTGTTCGCGCCCGGAGTGCGGGGGCGGGTGGTCGGGGCACTGTCCGTCGCGGGTTCGCTGGCCCTGGTGCTCGGCCTTCCCGCCGGCACCTGGCTGGGCCGGCGGACCGACTGGCAGGTGCCCGTCGCGGTGCCGGCCGCCCTGGGGCTGGTCTCTCTGGTGACCATCGCCGTCCTGCTGCCGACCTCGCGTCCGGAGGAGGAGCCCGCCGCGCACGGAACCGGCCCGGACCCACGCCGGTTCGCAACGGTACTGGTGGCCGGGGCGCTGTCGGCAACCGGGGCGTTCACCGGGTACACGTACATCGTGACGTTCCTGGGCGACGTGAGCCGGTTCTCCCCCGGCACGATCAGCGCGCTGCTCGTGGCGTTCGGCGGTGCGTGTCTGGCCGGGGTGGCCATCACCGGGGCGGTGCTCGACCGCTGTCCGCGCTCGGCGCTGATCGCGGCCGTGACCGTCCAGGCGGTGGGCATGCTGGGCCTGTACGCGGCCGGTGGCGATCCGGTGGCCGCGGTGGTGTTCCTGACGCTGATGGGCGGTGCCCTCGGACCGGTGTTCATGACCACGCAGAACGCGATGCTGCTCTGCGCCCCCGGCCGCACGGACATGGCGCTCGCGGCCAACTCCGGTGTGTACAACGCCGGTATCGCGGCAGGCGCCGCACTCGGGGGGCTGGTCCTGCGGTCGGCCGGTGTGCGGAGCACCTTCCTGGCCGGTGGGCTGCTGGCCGTCGCGGCCTGCGCGGTTCTGCTCGGCGGGCAGTCGCGGCGTCGCGGAGCGAGGGCCGACGGGCAGGAGCCGGGCTGATGGACAACCCCGCCCCGGCGCCCGGCCCCGCACCGCAGCGGGTCGGAGTCTCGTCAGGCGCGGGCCCCGAGGACCTGGTCCAGGTCGATGCCGTCGGAGTCGTCGCAGCCTCCGGCGAGGAACGCGTCGACGGCCGGGGCCGTCGCGAGCCGGGCCCGCCAGGTTCGGACGACCTCGTGGGCGGGGGCGAGACTGAAACTGTGGGCGGCGTCGTCCAGAGCACGCGCCCAGTCACGTTCGAACGCAGGTACCCAGGCGGCGGCACGGTGATCGGCGCGGAGCAGAGCGAGGAGCCGGGCCGCCGCGGCCGGTTCCGGCGGAGCGGGAGTGGGAGCCGGAGCGGGAGTTGCAGGTGAAGCTTCCTCGGGCTGCGCGCTCATCCGGATCCTCCCAATGGGGCCTGCCGCCACCGTAGCGCGGCGCACGGGGGCCCCGGGACGAACATGCGGAGATCCCTTCCGGACCGGACGGCGCGACGCGTTTGGTGACATCCCGTCAGGGACGGCAGGCTGCCGTCATGTCCTATCGAAAGTTCAGGTGGTTCAGGCAGGCACCGCGGGCATGCGGTGGCGTCCTCGGTCTACTGGGCCTGCTCGGTCTGTTCGGTCTGCTCGGCGGATGCGCAGACGGTGGCGCGGGGAGCGACGGCGGCAACAGGGCTGCCGCCGTCGGCGAGCGGAGCGGGTCATCGTCGCCCGGGTCGCACTCGTCCGCCGCGCCGGGGGCGTCCGTCCCGCCCTCCGGCCGGGCGTCCTCAGTGCCACGTCGCGAACCTGCCGTTTCCTTCGCGGAGTTGGAGCAGCGGTTCGGTGCCCGGCTCGGGGTCTACGCCCTGGACACCGGGACGGGGCGCAGCGTGACGTACCGCGCGGACCAACGGTTCCCGTACTGCTCGACGTTGAAGGCCCTCACCGCCGGCCTGGTACTGCGGAGCAGTACGGACGAGCAGTTGTCCCGCGTCGTGCGGTACGACCGTTCCGACGTGCTGGAGTGGGCGCCGATCACCTCACAGCACGTCGACACCGGGATGCGCGTGCGCGACCTCCTCGACGCGGCACTGCGGTACAGCGACAACACCGCCGCGAACCTGATCATGGAGCGGCTCGGCGGCCCGGCTCAAGTCCGGTCGGCGCTGCGGACGTTGGGCGACGGCACCACCCATGTCGACCGGACCGAGCCCACCTTGAACACGGCCCTCCCCGGCGACGTCCGCGACACCAGCACGCCCCGCGCGCTCGCCGACGACCTGCGCCACCTCCTGCTCGGCGACTGGCTCACCCCGCAGCGGCGCGGGACGCTCGCCGACTGGATGGCACGGAACACCACCGGGGATCCCTACATCCGGGCGGGAGTTCCCTCCGGCTGGACGGTTCAGGACAAGACCGGCAACGGCCGGTACGGGACGCGCAACGACATCGCCGTCGTACGACCGCCCGGCCACTCCCCCGTCGTTCTCGCCGTCCTGTCCCGCCGCTCCGCCGAGAATTCCACGTCCGACGACACGTTGATCGCCGAGGCGACGGCGACGACCGTGGCGGCGCTGCGCTGACACTCGCACGGGGCCCCACCTCCGGGCCAGCGCCCGCGACCGTGCCCCAACTCGGTTGCTCTGCGCGGCAACACCCGCACGGAACACCCCGTTCCTTCACAGATCCTGCATGCACCTCTCCAACTTCCGCCCGGCACAACGCTCTTGAGCTCCCTCAGCACAGACGTCGGCCCTCTATAGTCGGCCGCACATCCAGCTGATCCACCCCCTGCTAAGGAACGTTGCCTTGCCCAACAGAAAGAGGACGGTCGGCGCCCCCACCGCGATCGCCGCGAGTGTGCTGGCCGTCGGCGGCCTGCTGATGCCGTCGGCCACCGCACAGGCCGACACCACGACCGACCCCGCCAACACGGCCTCCGCGAACGCGACTTCCACCTCCCGGCAGCAGGCGCTCCGGTCCGCCGCCGCGGAGTACCACGTCCCGGCGGGCGTCCTCCTGGCCCTCGCCTACCAGGAGTCGGGCTGGGACGCGCACGGCGCCCAGGTCAGCACGGACGGCGGCTACGGGGTCATGCACCTCACGGACGTCACCACCGCCATGGTGGCCGGGGGCGACGCCGGTGCCGCGGGCCGCGCCGACCTGACGAGCCTGGCCGCCTCCCCCGCACTGCACACCCTCCGCACGGCGGCCAAGCTGACCGGACTGTCCGTGCGCGAACTGCGCGAGGACGACACCGCGAACATCCGCGGCGGCGCGGCGCTGCTCGCCTCGTACGAGAAGCAGCTCACCGGCGGCACGCCCACCGACCCCTCCCGCTGGTACGGCGCCGTGGCCCGCTACAGCCAGTCGAAGCAGCGGCAGGGCGCGCTGGGCTTCGCCGACCGCGTCTTCGGCACCCTCCGCGGCGGCGCCGCGACGACGACCGAGGACGGCCAGCGCGTACGCCTCGCCGCCGACCCGTCGGCCACCCCCGTACAGTCGCAGGCAGCCGCGCTGGACCTGAAGGCGACGGCGTCCACGGACACCGAGTGCCCGCCCACCGTCCCCTGCACCTTCGTCGCCGGCTCCCCCGCCGGGCGCCAGGTCTCGGACCGGCCCGCCAACGGCATCAGGATCGACACCATCGTCATCCACGACCTGGAGAGCACTTACGACGCCGGTGTCACAGGCCTGGCCGACCCCTCGAACCCCGCGGCGACCAACTACGTGATGTCCTCCGACGGTTCGGTCACCCAGATGGTGCCCACCAAGGACATCGCCTTCCACGCCGGCAACTACTCGACCAACCTGCACTCGGTGGGCATCGAGCACGAGGGCTACGCGGTGCAGGGCGCGTCCTGGTACACCGAGGCCCAGTACGAGGCCACGGCCGCCCTGGTCAAGTACCTCGCCGCGCGGTTCGACATCCCCCTGGACAGGCAGCACGTCATCGGTCACGACAACGTTGCCGGGCCGACGTCGGCTCTCGTCTCCGGCATGCACTGGGACCCGGGCCCCTTCTGGGACTGGAACCACTTCATGGACCTGCTCGGCGCACCGGCGCAGGGTCGGCGCGGGGTCCCCCGGGCCGGGTCGGTCGTGACGATCGACCCGCGGTTCGCGAAGAACAAGCAGACGGTCCAGGTGTGCCCCTCCGACGACCCGACCGGGCAGACGACCGCCTGCACGGAGAGCCGGCGGCGCACGAACTTCGTCTACCTGCGTACCGCTCCGAGCGACACGGCGCCGCTCTTCGGTGACCAGGCCGTCCACGGAACCGCTCCCGGCACCGACCGGGTCAACGACTGGGGCAGCACGGCCCAGGCCGGACAGCAGTTCGTCGTCGCCGACGCGCAGGGTGACTGGACCGCGATCTGGTACAGCGGCTCCGAAGTGTGGTTCCACAACCCCGGCGGCACGAACACGAGGATCAGCGACGGCGTGAAGGTGATCCGGGCCGCCGGCGCCACCGCGGTTCCGTTGTACGGATCGAGCTACCCGGACAAGGCGGAGTACCCGGCGGGGCTCGGCGCCTCCACACAGGCGCCCCTGAGCATGTACTCGGTACCGGCCGGCCAGGCCTACGTCGCCACCGCGGAACCCGCCGCCACCGACGACTTCTTCTCGTCCAACGGGGCCGTCGTCATCGGCGCGAAGAAGATGTACACCATCCAGTACAACCACCGCGTGGGACTCGTTTACGCGGACGACGTCACCGCGACCGAAGCGGCCGGCCGGCACCACTGAGGCCACCGAGTACGCCAAGACCCCGGCAACGAGTACCGAGTACCGGGTTCAGCGAGTACCGGAGTCTGCCCGTACCGGAGACGAAGACGCCCGTCTGGGCACGCCGAGACCTCCGCACGACAGACCCGTCCGGGTCGTCGCGCGGAGGTCTCCGTGTCTCCGCACCATGGGCTCAGGAGCGGGCGGCGACCAGTACGGCGAACGCGGCGATGATGACGGCGACGCGCACGTAGTGGAAGCGGAGCCAGCGGTTCAGCTGCTCCTTCCAGTCCTCGGGCCGCGTCTCGGGCGTCCACGTCTTGCTCCGGTTGTTGATCGGCACGAGCAGCAGGACCGACATGACGACGCTGACGATCAGCAGCGCTCCGGCGGTGACGACGAGCCCGGTGCCGTGGTGGTGCCACCCGGCAGCGGCCCACACCGCGACGAGAACCACCGAGCCGATGTACCAGAACGGCATCACGGCGCCGAGCATCCGACCCCCGTGGGCGTGGCCGAGTTGGCCGCTGTCCTCGGGCAGTGCGTCGAGGATCGGGTTGACGACGAAGAGAACGGAGAACTCCACCCCCACCATCACGCCGACGACCACGGTGGTGAAGACCTCGAGTGCGTTGAGCATGACGACCTCTCCCGGGTCAGGATCTAGCATCGCTAGCCGATGAGGCAACGCTAGACCTACTGCCGCTCTCTTGTCTAGCAGTGCTAGGATCGCCGCATGTCGGTCCAGGAACGCAAGGAACGCGAACGGGCGGAACGCGAACGCCTCATCGTGGCGACGGCCCGCGAACTCGCCGAGCAGCAGGGCTGGGATGCGGTCACCACGCGCCGGCTCGCCGATCGCATCGAGTACAGCCAGCCCGTTCTGTACAGCCATTTCCGTGGCAAGCGGGAAATCATCGGTGCCGTCGCCCTCCAGGGCGCCACCGAGCTGGCTGCCGCGGTGCGGGCCGCGACTCCCTCCGAGGGCGGCCCGCGTGCCCGGGTCACCGCCCTCGCCCGCACCTATCTCGACTTCGCCGAACGCAACCCGGCGGTCTACGACGCCATCTTCCAGCTCGACGGCGGCCTGCCCTTCGCGGACAAGGACACCCCCGAGCCGCTGAAGGACGCGTTCGCCGCCCTGCTGGAGAGCCTGGGCGAGGTCGCCGGGGAAGGCGTCCAACCGGGGCTGTTCACCGAGTTGTTCTGGGCGGCGCTGCACGGGCTGGCGACGCTGACGCGGGCGGGACGACTGCCGGCGACGGAGGCCGACCGGAGGACGGAACTCCTGGTGGACCGTCTCGCCGTGCTCTGACACACCTTCCGTCGGGCATGCGGACGGAGTCCTGGACACCGTCGACACTCACTTGCCCGGGGGGCGAACGAGGAGAGGTGCCTCGCGCCCCTGCGGTCCCGCCACACCCCTCGCCTAGACTCCGCCGACTCCCCGGCGCCCGATGTACGCGGCGACGACCCCCGCCCCCAGCAGCAGTACGACGCCGGCAACCGCCAGCGCGAGCCGCGCTCCCCCGG
Source organism: Streptomyces sp. NPDC008150 (assembly GCF_042956945.1). Classification (NCBI taxonomy): domain Bacteria; kingdom Bacillati; phylum Actinomycetota; class Actinomycetes; order Kitasatosporales; family Streptomycetaceae; genus Streptomyces; species Streptomyces sp. NPDC008150. The sequence goes on from NZ_JBIBHJ010000011.1 coordinate 207,987, forward strand.
TGCCCGACGAGCCGCCACCGGCAACCGCTCCCAGCACCGCCACGCCCACCACGGCTCCTGTCTGGCGCGCGGCGTTCAGCGCGCCCGAGGCGATGCCGGCTTGTTCCCTGGTCACGGAGCCCACGACCGCTGTCATCAGCGGGGGAATCGTGAAGGAGACACCGAAGCCCAGGATCAGCAGACCGGCACACATCACGGCGTGCGCCGCGGCCGAGTCCGAGACGGAGGCGGCCTGCACCAGGACGCCGGTGCCCATCATCAGGAAGCCGGCGATGGCAGGCCCGCGGGCGCCGATCCTGCCGACGAGGCGGCCGGTGAAGACCGGGTTGAAGGCGGTCGGAAGGGTGAGCGGCAGAAAGGCGAGCCCCACGGTGAGGGCCGACCAGCCGTATGCCTCCTGGAAGAGGAGCGAGAGGACGAACAGGACGCCCGAGAGGCCGAAGTTGACCAGCAGACCGGCCAACAGCCCGGCGGAGAACGTTCGGTTGCGCAACATGACCGGCGGCAGCATGGGGGCGCGCCTCTCCGTCTCCGGCCTCCGCCCGGTGACAACGAACAGCGCTCCCGCTGCCGCGAACACCACGAATCCGCCCAGGACTTGAAGGGAAGCCCACCCCTCGGGACCACTCTCGACGAGTGCGTACGTCAGGCCGGCGAGAGCCGCCACGGCACTGAACTGCCCTGCCGGATCAACCCCCTTGGCGGACCTGCGGGGTGCGCCGGCGGGCGTGTGCCTCGCCGTGATGAGAATGCAGACCGCCGCCACGGGGACGTTCACCAGGAAGATGGTCCGCCAGCCGACGGTGTCGGTCAGGATCCCGCCGACCAGGGGACCCGCCGCCAGTGCACTGCCACTGATCGCTGCCCAGATCCCCATCGCCCGCGCACGGGCCGCCGGTTCGCCGTAGGTCTGCGCGACGATCGCGAGGGACGAGGGCAGGAGCAGGGCGCCCGCCACACCGAGGAGGGCCCGCAGTGCGATCAGCATGCCCATCGAACCGGCCGCCGCGCAGGCGCCGGACAGGCCGGCGAACAGCCACAGACCGGTCAGGAAGGTCCGTCGACCGCCGTAGCGGTCGGCGAGCGCCCCGGCCGTGAGCAGCAGGGCGGCGAAGGTGAGCGTGTAGGCGTCGGACACCCACTGAAGTCCGCTGAGCGAACCCGAGAGATCCCTGCCGATGGCGGGCAGGGCCACGGTGACCACCGTGGTGTCCAGCAGCACCATGAAGTAGCCGAGCGACAGCCCCAGAAGCAGGAGCCGACTCGGGCGGATTGCGGGCACGCCCGGACCGTCGGACGGAAGATCGGGAAGCGGCCGGCTGACATTCACCGGGCGCGGGGGCCGGCTGGACATGGCGGTGCCTTTCGGGAAGTACGGGATCTCGGGATCCGCTCGACGAACGCGGCGCGGCACGGCGCCCGCCCGACGAGCAGCGGCCACTGCGGCAGTCGTGCGGACAACAAGGGCGTGAGGGCGTGAGGGCGTAAGAGCGTTGGGAATTGGGCGAACGTGGCGATACGACGGGTGTCACCGGGGGCCGGTCACCGGCGGGGGGAGATGCCCGAAATCCTGGCAGTGCGTGGCCAGTTGCGGAAGCGGGGGCTGCCGATGACGATCATCGGCAGTGCCGATCGAACCGCCGGACGCGGCCCTCGCGGTGGAACTGCGTCACCTACGGACGTGCCGTTCGGTCGCACGGCCCGCGGTGGCTCCCCTGCCGTCAACTGCCGTGCATCGTCGTCCGGTTCAACAGTCCCATCCACACACGCGGGATCGGACCACCGGCCCTCGACACCGAGGCCGCGAGCAGACCAGCCCTGCGCGAGTGCGTGGTCATGGCCGCGCGGGACGGAACTGCCGCCGGGCGCACGGGCGTTCCCTCGGGGCCGAGGCAGGCAGACGGACAGGCGGGCCGCCGTCGGCGACGCCGGTTGCCGCGGCCGGCCGAGGCTCGGGCCTGCCGCCCGGCACGGGCGGCCGGGGCCGCTCATCGGCCGATCGTGAGGCCGTCCAGGGTGAGGTCGAGCAGGCGCTCCGCCTGTTGCCGGTGCCCGTCACCGGCCGAGGTGAGGGCGATGCCCTCCAGCGCGGCGGCGACATCGCCCGACGGAATGTCGGTGCGGATCGCCCCGGCGGCCACGCACGCGTCCATGAGCGTCGCGATGGCGGACCGGATCCTCTGCCGGCTGTGGCCGTAGGGGTTGCCACCGGTCGCGGCGATGGCACGCAGGGCGTCGATCATGCCGTGCTTGGCGGTGACGTAGTCCAGGTAGAGGCGTGTCCATGCGCGCAGGGCGTCCAGGGGAAACTGCCGCTCCAGCAGGTCGGGCGCGGCGTCGCACAGGCGGGCCACCTCGTTGCGGTAGACCGCCTCGATCAGCGCCTCCCGGGTGGGAAAGTTGCGGTACAGGGTCGCGCTGCCCACGCCCGCGTCCTTGGCGATGTGTTCCAGGTGGGCGTCGAGCCCCTGCGCCGTGAAGGCACGCATCGCGGCGTCGAGGATCTTCTCCCTGTTGCGCCGGGCGTCGGCCCTCAGCGGCCGCGGCTCCTTGCTGGTCATCGGTAACTGCCGTCCCCTCGCGGACTTGCCCGCTTGCTAAACGGGGGCACCCCCACTTAGGTTGAACTACCGGGGACGCCTCCGTTTTCACTCTAGGCCACAGACGCAGGTCAGAGCTCTGGCCTGCGCGCCCCCGCGAAAGGAAGTGACCGATCCATGTCGGGTACGTCAGGTATTGAGGGCAAGGTCATCGCCATCACGGGTGCCAGCAGCGGCATCGGGGAGGCCACGGCGATCCATCTCGCGGCGAGAGGTGCCCGGCTCGTGCTCGGAGCCCGGCGAGAGGAGCGCCTGAACGCCGTCGTCGCCGCCATTGCCGCGCAGGGCGGCACCGCCACCGGTGTGGTCGTCGACGTCACGCGCCGCGAGGACCTCCGGCGCCTGACGGACACCGCGGTGGACAGGTACGGGCGTCTCGACGTCCTCGTCTCCAACGCCGGCACCATGGCCGTCTCACCGTTCGACGACCTGCGTCAGGACGACTGGGACGCCATGGTCGCCACCCACATCACCGGCCTGCTCAACGGCATCGGGGCCGCCCTGCCCGTCTTCCGCCGCCAGCGCGCCGGTCACTTCGTCAACGTCGGCTCCACCGCGGCGTACGTCGTCAAGTCCCCGCAGGCCGTCTACGCGGCGACCAAGACCGCGGTGAAGGTGATCACCGAGGGCCTGCGGCAGGAATCCGGCCCCGACCTGCGCGTCACGCTCGTCTCCCCCGGCTTCACCAACACCGAGGGCGTCGGCAAGGGAGGCAGTCCCGAGGCGGCGGAGGCGCTGGCACGACAGCGCGACGAGATCGCCATGCCGCCCTCCGCCATCGCCTCCGCGATCGGTTACGCCGTCGAACAGCCCGAGGGTGTCGACGTCAGCGAGATCGTCGTGCGCCCCACCGTGCAGGCCTGACGGCAACGGGAGACCCTCGCGGTGAGCGGAGAGCGGGGAGCCCGGCGGGAAGTGGGCTCAACGCGCCGCCGAACCACAGTCGTTGCTCTCGAAGCCGCCGTCCCGAGACGGCGAACGGCCCTGGGGAACACCCGTGTACGGGGGTGTTCCCCAGGGCCGTTCGGACGGGCAGTCGGCTACCGGGGCTCCGCCCGGCGCGGCCGAGCCCGTCACGTCATTCCGCCGCCAATTCCACCGCGTCCTGCGGTGGTTCGGCGGCGGAGACCTCCGGTGTCTCCTCCGGGCCGTGTGGCCGCTGCCCCACCGCGGGCGGGAGCAGCGGCACGGTGCCGGGGATACGGACACGGCGGATTCTGGACGGCTCGTTCGAGTCGGGACGCTTCAAGGCATCTCCCGTCGATGCGTACGGAACACCGTGCCCGGAGCACCTGCTGCCCCGGGCACGGGCAGTCGGGTGAGAGGGAGAACCTCCGGCGGGACCGCGGCATTCCGCATGGCGGGGCTTTTTTGCGACTTGGTGGGAATTCTTCTCGGGCCCGTCAGAGGCACCGTCAGCCGCTCTGGCGCGCTCCCTCGGTGGAGGTGTCCACGCCGAGGCCGGTGTCGGCCCCGGCGAGGGACATGCCCAGCAGGTCCTCCAGAGCGGCGACCGTGCGGGCCGGGTCCACCGCCTGCACCGTGGCGAATCCCAGCTCCGCCGCCGGTGCGAGGTGCTGCGCGGTGTCGTCCACGAACACGCACTCCGCGGCGGTCAGGCCGAGTTCCCGCAGCACGACGTGGAAGATCTCCGGCTCGGGCTTGCGCAGGCCGTGGACCTCCGACAGCACAACGGCGTCGTACCGGGTGTCGATCTCGTAGCCCTCGTACAGGTTCCACGGGCTGAGCCCGACGGTGTTCGAGAGGATGCCGACCCTGATGCCGGCCCGGCGCGCGGCGGCGGCCGCGGCGATCATCGCGGGCTCGGGGCGCAGGTCGCCGAAGACACGGCCCAACAGGTTGTCCGCCTCGATGCCGAGGAGCCGTCCGGCGGCCTCGTTCCACTGCGCCTGGGTGAGTGCGCCGCGTTCGAGTTCCTCGGTGAGCCGGATGCCCTCGGGGTTCAGGTAGATCCCCGTGAGCAGGGCGCCCTCGGGCAGTCCGGCACGCTTCTCGAAGGCCAGCACGGCGGGCAGCAGAGGGGTCGTCAGCACACCACCGAAGTCGAGTACGAGGCCCTTGCGATGTTGGGTCGTGGTCACACCTCAGGAGAACACCGGAGCGGGGGCTCCGCCAAGTCGGAGGGGTATCGCGAAAGGTGCAGGTGAGGGACGGGCCGACCGCATCGACCGGGCGGGGCCTCGGCGGACCGAGCCGCGCCCCGGCGCGCCGACCGGGTCGTCCTGCGCTCACCCTTCCGGGGGACGTCATGTCCACCGGCATGTCCACCGGTGAAGCGGGGAGGCGCGCTCGGAAGGCACGCTCAGCGAGGCGCGCCAGGCAAGCGGTGCCGGGAGAAGCCCCCCGGGGTGTCACGTCCCTGCGTACGGGGCCGTGCTGGCGCGGACGACGAGTTGCGGTTCGACCGACGCCGGGACGACCGTGCCCGCAGGGTCGGTGATGTGCCGCAGCAGGTGGGCCACGGCGAGTTCGCCGGTCTGGGCGAACGGCTGGGCGACCGTGGTCAGCGGCGGGGTGCAGTACGCGGCCAGGTCGATGTCGTCGACACTGACCAGGGAGACGTCCTCCGGCACGCGCCGTCCGAGTTCGGTCAGGGCGCGGATCACGCCGAAGGCCATCTCGTCGCTGGCGACGAAGACCGCGCTCGCCTCCGGAATCCGGCCGAGCAGGAGCCCGTTGCGGTAGCCGGAGGCCGGCGACCAGTCCCCCTCCAGCTGCGGCGGCACCGGCCGGCCGGCTTCTTCGAGCGTGGCGCGCCAGCCGTCGCGCCGGCGGGCGGCCTCCAGCCAGTGTCCGGGTCCGGCGATGTGCCAGACGGTCTTGTGGCCGAGGTCCAGCAGGTGCTGGGTGGCCTTGCGGGCCGCGAGCGCCTGGTCGATCGCGACGACTTCGGTGGTGTCGGTGCTGGGTCCGTCGACCGCGATCGTCGGCGTGTTCCGCATGAACTGCTCGATGCGCGCGCTGGTGTGGATCAGCGGCACCGCGAGGATGACGCCCTCGACGTCCTGGTCGGCCAGCCGCGAGAGGGCGACCTCGATGCTGGAGGTGTCCAGGGAGGACGTGTCCGCCGTGCTGACCTCGTACCCGGCGGCCCGCGCGGCGTTCTCGATGCCGGTGGTGAGGGCCGCCCGCGAGTAGAACGTGCTCTGCAGGGTCACCACGCCGAGAGTGCGGCTGCGCCCGGAGGAGAGCACGCGGGCCGCGTTGTTGCGCCGGTAGCCGAGCTTCTCCACCGCCGCCAACACCCGCTCCCGGGTGTGCGGTTGCACGTTGGGGTGCCCCGAGAGGGCCCGTGACACGGTCTGCGCGGACACCCCGGCGACCCGTGCCACGTCGACCATTCCCGGTGGGCGATCGTCGCTCTTGCCCTGCGGCTTCGCCATGGCTTCCCTTCCCTCGCGGACCGACGCGGCAATGATATCGCTCCCTCAGCCGCGTGCACCCACGGGGCCAAGTCCCCAGTAATTACCGGGGAGGACGCTGTTGGCATCGATAACATTCTCTGCCATAGTTCCGGCCATCGAGACGTACCGGCCCCTGCGGACCGGGAGCGTCCCACGTTCGCGCGGCCCCTTCGGAGCGTCCATCTCCCGGTCTGCCGCAGCACTTTGGAGGAGCCATGAGGAGTTCCGTCGTACGCGTTCTGGGTGTGGGGTGTGCCGCCGCCATGGCGTTCACCGTCGCCGGGTGCGGTGGACAGGACACGAAGAACACCGGCGCTTCGGGGGCGTCGTCGCTCACGTTCTGGGGCTGGGCGCCCGGCTACGCCGATGCGGTCAAGGCGTACAACGCCTCTCACCCGGACAGCAAGGTCGTCTATCAGGCGGTGCAGCCCGGCGCCAAGGGCGGCTACCAGAAGATGCTGAACGCGGTGAAGGCGGGCAACGCGCCGTGCCTGGCCCAGGTCGGCTACGAGACGTTGCCGAGTTTCGCCGCGCAGGGTGCCTTGCAGGACGTGACCAAGTACGCCACGGCGGACAAGGGCGACTACCAGGAGGCGGCCTGGAAGTCGGTGACACTGGGCGGCCAGGTCTACGGCGCTCCCCTGGACACCGGCCCCATGGCCCTGTTCTACAACAAGGAGGTCTTCGACTCCCTGGGCCTCAAGCCCCCCACCACCTGGGCCGAGTACCGCAGCGACGCGCTGAAGATCCACGCCGCCGACCCCCACCGTTACATCTCCTCGCCCTACCTCGACTACGACTACGCGGGCCTGGCGTGGCAGGCGGGCGCCGACTGGTTCGGAGTGAAGGGCGACGCCTGGCAGGTCACCCTGGACTCCTCCGCCAACAACAAGGTCGCCGACTACTGGCAGAAGCTGGCCGACGACCACCTGATCAGCAGCGCCCCGATGTACGACCAGGCCTGGTACACGGGCCTGGGCAACGGTGACATCGCCACCGTCGTCGGCGCGGTCTGGCAGGCCGGCGTCATCAAGGGCGGCGCGAAGGACGGTTCGGGCAAGTGGGCGGTGGCGCCGATGCCCCAGTGGAAGGCCGGCGAGCAGCAGGTCGGAAACGCCGGCGGGTCGGCCACCGCGGTCCTCAAGGGCTGCGCCGACCCCGAGGCCGCCTGGGACTTCGCGCACTGGCTGAGCACCGACCCCACGACGTTCGGCACCCTCGTCGACAAGGCCGCGCTCTACCCGGCCGCGACCAAGCTCCTCGGTCTGCCCCAACTGGGCGGCAAGGACCCCTACTTCGGCGGACAGAACATCTACGGCGTCTTCGCCGACGCCTCCGGCCACGTCGGCACCGGCTGGACGTGGGGGCCGCTGATGACGAAGACCTCCGCCGACCTGGACGACGGCCTGGGCAAGGCGTGGGCGGGCAGGTCCACGATCTCCGACGCACTGCGCACCACGCAGGACCTGACGCTGACGGAGATGGAGAAGCAGGGCCTGAACACCGCGAAATGACGCCTCCGGGCCGGGCGGACCGCCCGCCCGGCCCGGCCGAGCCGTACCCGCCTCCGGCGTCCGAGCAAAGCGAAGGAAGAGCACCCGTGTCCCAAGTCGCCGCCCCGGCGCACCCCACCGGCCGGTCCCCGGCCGAGTTCGGCCCGCCGCGGCCCGCCGCCCCACGGCCCCGTCGGCCTCGCGGACGGTCGGTCCGACCGCTGGCGTTCTGCGCCCCGTTCCTGATCCTGTTCGCCGGCATGTACGTCGCGCCGATCGTCTACGCCGCCCTCAAGAGCCTCTACACCGTGCACCGTTCGGGACTCGGACTCACCGCGCCCACCGAGGTGTTCGACCCGCTGGGCAACTACACCCGGGCCCTGCGCGACGGCGCGTTCACCTCCTCGCTCGGCCGCATCGCCGTCTTCGGTCTGGTGCAGGTGCCCGTCATGCTCGGCCTCGCGCTGGCTCTCGCCCTGCTCATCGACAGCAAGTCCGCGCGCGGCAGGAGCTTCTTCCGGCTGTCCAGCTTCATGCCGTACGCGATCCCCGGGGTGAGCGCCTCGCTGATCTGGTCGTTCATGTACTCGACGCAGTCCAGCCCGGTCAACCGGCTCCTCGAACCGCTCGGCTTCACCGTCCCGTTCTTCGGGCAGAAGCTGGTGCTGTGGTCGGTGGCCAACATCGTGACCTGGAGCTGGGTCGGCTACAACATGATCATCATCTACGCCGCTCTCCAGTCGATACCCGCCGAGGTGCTCGAAGCGGCGCGCATGGACGGCGCCTCCGCCTTGCGGATCACCTGGAGCGTCAAGATCCCGGCGGTGCGCGGTGCCCTGGTGCTGACCGCGGTGTTCTCGATCATCGGCTCGGCGCAGCTGTACAACGAACCGGCCGTCCTGCAACCCGTCTCCGCGGGGGCCGTCTCGTCCTCCTTCACGCCGCTCATGTCCGCCCAGAGCGCGGTCGCGGCCGGCAACTACCCCTACGCGGCTGCCCAGTCGGTGATCCTCGCCCTGCTGGTGGGAGTCGTCTCCTTCTGCTTCTTCAGGGTGACCCACCGGGGGGAATCAGCATGAGCACCACCACGACGCCCCGGACGCGGCACACACCACGCCGCGACAGCAGCCCCGCGAGCAGAGCCACGGTCACCACCCTGCTGGCCCTGTCCGCGGTCTACTTCCTCTTTCCACTGTGGTGGCTGCTGGTATCGGCGACCAAGCCGTTCGGAAGGCAGTTCAGCGGGAACGGCCTGTGGTTCGACGGCTTCGGCCTCTTCGGCAACATCGCCCGCCTCGGGGAGCAGGACGGCGGCATCTTCTGGCGCTGGATGCTCAACAGCCTGCTGTACTGCGGCGCGGGCGCCCTGCTCGGCACCCTGTTCTCGGCGCTCGCCGGGTACGCGCTGGCCAAGTTCGACTTCCCCGGCCGCGGCGCGCTGTTCGGCCTGGTGCTCGCCGCCGTCCTGGTACCGAAGGTGCTGTTCACCCTCCCGCTGTACCTGATGTTCTCCGGTGTGCACCTCATCGACAACCCGCTGGCCGTGCTGCTGCCGAGCGTGGTCAGCCCCTTCGGCGTCTACCTGGCGCGGGTGTTCGCGGCGCAGACCATTCCCGACGAGGTACTGGAGGCGGGCCGTATCGACGGCGCGGGCGAGTTGCGCATCTTCCGCTCCCTCGGTGTGCGCATGATGCTGCCCGCCCTGGTCACCATCTTCCTGTTCCAGTTCGTGGAGATCTGGAACAACTACCTGCTGCCCGCGATGGTGCTCGGCGACGACCGGCTCCAGCCGGTGACCGTCGGCCTGGTGGGCTGGAACGCCAGTCATGTCGCCGTGCCTCCGCCGCTGGTCGTCATCGGCTCGCTGGTCTCCGTCCTGCCTCTGCTGATCGCCTTCCTCGCCCTCCAGCGCTTCTGGCGTGCGGGCATGACCGCCGGAGCCGTCAAGTGAGCGCGCGGACCGCCCCGGGCACCGCCCGCGTCCAGCGCCCCGCGGCCGCCATCACCCACGCCGGCGGCACACTGCTGCGCGCCGGCCGCCCGCACCGCATCCTCTCCGGCTCGCTGCACTACTTCCGTGTCCACCCCGACCAGTGGGCCGACCGCATGACCCGGCTGGCCGCCCTCGGGCTGAACACCGTCGACACGTACGTCCCGTGGAACTTCCACGAACGCGCGCCGGGCGACGTCCGCTTCGACGGCTGGCGCGACCTGGACCGGTTCGCGCGGCTCGCCCAGGAGGCGGGTCTCGACCTGATCGTGCGCCCGGGGCCGTACATCTGCGCCGAGTGGGACAACGGCGGACTGCCCGCCTGGCTGACCGGACGGCCCGGCATGCGGCCGCGCACCTCGCATCCGCCGTTCATCACGGCCGCGGGACGCTGGTTCGACGCGCTGATCCCCCGCGTCGCCGCCCTCCAGGCCTGCCAGGGCGGTCCCGTGGTCGCCGTGCAGATCGAGAACGAGTACGGCTCCTACGGCGACGACGGTGACTACGTCCGCTGGGTACGCGACGCGCTGACGGCAGGCGGCATCACCGAACTCCTCTACACGGCCGACGGCCCCACCGAACTGATGCAGGACGCGGGCGCCCTCGACGGCGAACTCGCCGCCGCGACCTTCGGCTCCCACCCCGAACGGGCCGCCCGCCTCCTGCGCTCCCGCCGGCCCGAAGAGCCCTTCTTCTGCGCGGAGTTCTGGAACGGCTGGTTCGACCACTGGGGCGAGCCGCACCACGTGCGCCCGGCCGCCGGCGCCGCCGACGACGTGGGCCGCATCCTGGACGCGCACGGCTCGGTGAGCCTCTACATGGCCCACGGCGGCACCAACTTCGGCCTCTGGGCGGGCGCGAACCACGACGGCGACCGGTTGCAGCCCACCGTCACCAGCTACGACTCCGACGCCCCCATCGCCGAACACGGCGCCCTCACGGACAAGTTCTTCGCACTGCGCGAGAAGCTGACCACCGCCGCCGGACGGCCGGCACCCGACCGCCCTCTCCCGGCCGACCCGCCTCTGCTGCCGCCCGCCCTGCTGCCGGTGACCCGCGGGGCGGCCCTGCTGGACGCGCTGCGCACGGTCGCCGAACCGGTGCGCGCGCCCGCGCCGTTGAGCTTCGAGGAACTGGGGCAGGCTTCCGGCCTGGTCCTCTACGCGGCCGAACCACTGTTGCCCGCGGGGGAACACGACCTGACCGTCACCGGACTCCACGACCGCGCCCATGCCTTCGTGGACGGCGCCCCCCTGGCCGTGCTGGACCGCGAGACCTCCTCGTTCCGCGTGCACGGTGCCGGGGCACGCGTCCGGCTGGAACTGCTGGTGGAGAACCAGGGGCGCGTCAACTACGGGCCGCTGCTCGGCCAGGGCAAGGGCATCCTCGGCGGCGTGAGCGTCGGCCGGCGGCTGGTGCACGGGTGGAGCATGTACCGCCTCCCCCTGGACGAATGGAGCCCCGGCGAGCTGTCCAGTGCCGTCTCCCTCGCCCCGCCCGGCGGCGGGACCGGGTTCGCCACCGCCTGCCTCACCGTCGACGAGCCGGCCGACTCCTTCCTGCGCCTGCCCGGCTTCGGCAAGGGGTTCTGCTGGGTCAACGGTCAACTGCTGGGCCGCTACTGGCACATCGGGCCGCAGCACACCCTCTACCTCCCCCGCCCCTTCCTGCACGCGGGGGACAACACCCTCACCGTGCTGGAGCTGGAGCACCTGGGCGAGCACATCGCCCTGTGCGACCGGCCGGACCTCGGTGAGCCGCAGGTCTACATCGAGACCTTCGACTGACCGACCTGCGGAACCCGACGCCTCCCCATTCCCCCGCACCGTCACGCCCCGACACCGAAGGAGCACACCGTGGCGGCCTCTCGCAGAAGTCCCGGACACACCGCACGCCGCACCAGAATCGCCGGAGCCCTGACCGCCGCGGCACTCGCCGTGGCCGGCACCTTCCTGAACGTCCCGACCGCCTCCGCCGCCGACCCCACCTACACGGTGACCGTCGGCGCCAAGGGCAGTTGGACCCACCCCGACGACACCCCCGCCTACCCGTACATCGACAAGGACGGGACGTTCTACTACCAGCAGGCGCACTCGCTGTACGGCGCGAGCGACAGCAGGGCGTGGACCTTCTACACGGGCGCCGACCTCGACACCGCCACCCGCTCCTCGGCGATCAGCGACGCCGGAACCAACGCGGACACCACCGCCCTGTGCAACAACAGCCCCACCGGTACGGCGGCGACCTTCCCGCCCAGCGGCTCCAGCTACGCGCAGCGCAACTTCTGCGATCTTGCGGGGGTGTGGGTCGACCCCGACAGCGGGGACTGGTACGGCCTGGTGCACAACGAGTTCACCCCGCAGCCCTTCGGTGACAGCAGCCACTTCGACGCCATCGACTACGCCGTCTCCACCGACCAGGGGCGGCACTGGACCATCGAGGGCCACGCCCTCACCTCGCCCTACAGCACCGCACGCGGCGACACCACGGCCTTCCCGCAGCAGACGTACTCCTACGGCGACGGCGACCAGCGCCTCTACGTCGACACCGCCTCGGGCTACTTCTACGTCTTCTACGGCTCCCGCCTCATCGACAAGAACGGCGGCTGGAAGGCGTTCTACTCCCACGTGGCCCGCGCTCCGCTGTCCGGCAAGATGGCCTCCGGCACCTGGCAGAAGTGGTACAACGGCTCCTGGTCCCAGCCGGGCGTCGGTGGCCGGGAGAGCAACATGGTCCCGGTGACCGCGACCGCCACCACCGGTTACACACCCGCCGCCAAGGAGTACGACCCGGCCAACACCGGGAGCGTGGACCAGCAGGTCGCCGCGGGCACGGCCCCGCCCACCTCACCGCTGTTCGTCATGGACATCACCTACAACGCCTACCTGGGCCTCTACATCGGCGAACCCCAGGCCGCCGACCAGTCAGGCAACGCGCCGCAGCAGCTGTACGCCACCGACAACCTGGCCACCCAGAAGTGGCACCTGCTCGGCGACACCGGCGGCTACCACACCGCCTCCTGGTACCGGTGGTTCCTCGACAGCACCAGCAAGACCGGTTCGGCGATAGTCGGCAAGGACTTCCGGTCCTACTGCTCCTTCGGCTGCTCGGGCGGCGCCTCCGGCGAGTACGTCAACCTGACGGTCAACTCCTCCGCCCCGGCCCCCGCCGCCTTCGATCCGACCAGGACCTATCGCATCGCGGGCGGCGGCGGCCGCGTCCTGACCCAGGTGTCCGCCACTTCCTCCGCCACCACCTCGACGGCCACCGCGACCGGGACGGGACTGGACGCCTGGACCTTCACCGGCACCGGCGACGGCTCCTACCGCATCGCCAACGCCGCCACCGGACAGCTCCTCGGCGTACCCACCACCGCCTCGACGGGCCGCGCCTGGGGCAGCGCGCCCACGGTCGCCACGCCCGGCAGCGGCGGCGCCACCGTCGGCCAGCAGTGGTTCGTCGTGGCCACCACGTCGTCGGCCAACGGCACCGCCACAGGCACGTACCGACTGGTGAACCGCTACAGCGGCCTGGTCATCGGCCTCTCCGGCGTCAGCGGCAGGCTCGCCGAGACCACCCCGGTGCGCGCCTGGACCGACACCTCGGCCAGTGCGGTCGGCGGCGGACGCAGCGCCGCGGAGCAGACGCTGACCGTCACGGCCGTCGGCACCGCCCCCGCCGGCCTGACCGGCAACCACACCGTCGCCACCGGCGGACAGGCACTGGACGACCCCGGGCACAGCACCACCGCCGGTACCCAGCTCATCACCTACACCGCCAACGGCGGCACCAACCAGACCTGGGCCTTCGCCCAGCAGAGCGACGGATCCTACGAACTGCGCAACGCCGAGTCCGGGCTGTGCGCCGACGTGTCCGACGGCTCCACCGCCCCCGGTGCCAAGGTCATCCAGTGGACCTGCACCGGCGGCACCAACCAGCACTGGACGTTCACCCGTCTTTCCGACGGCACCTACAGCGTCACCTCCGTCAAGAGCAACCTGGCCCTGACCTCGGCGTCCGCGTCCCCGGGAGCCCTGCTCACCCAGCAGACCGACACCGGCTCCGCCCTCCAGCGGTGGACGATCGGCTGAGTCCCGCCCCACCCCGCTCCAACCGGGGCCCCCGTGCCGTGGAGAGGTGCTCGACCTCTCGACTCGCCGGCACGGGGGCCCCGTTGGCGCTTTACTCCGCCCGCCGGGCTTCCGGAACACCCGAACACGGGTAACACCCCTCGCCCGTCGGTCGGTTGACGAGCTTGGTCCTGGTCAGTCGACGAAGTCGCTCTTGTAGAAGACGCTGGCCTCGAAGTGGTCGGTGTCGGCGGTCTGCCTGGACGAGTAGCCGAAGGCGAGTCGCGGGGCACCCGAGACCATCCAGATCGCCGCACCCTGGGGCTCGCGGCCGTTCAGGGAAGCACCGGCCGCCGTCGCGAACTTGGCGTAGTACGAGCCGCCGGTGTCGTTCAGGTCGAGGGTCACGAGGTACGAGGTCCGATTCGGACCTCCGTACAGCAGGTACGCGAACCGGCCGCACAGGGCGATGCCCTGGAAGAGGTCGGCGTCGGTCAGGCCGAGTTCGTCGTTGTTCGGGATCGCGCGCTCGGTGACCCGGTTGTCCTGCCCCAGCCGTCCGGCGACGGCGTCCGCCATCGAGAACACCGCGAGACGCCAGACGCGGTCGGCCGGTTCCTGCGTCGCGTAGCGGATCAGGAGGCGGTTGGCGTACGGGTCGATCGCGGGCCGCGGGAGCTTGGCGAAACTGTTGATCGTCGGGGTCCGGTTCCAGATCGGCGTGACCGGATCCGTGTACTTCAGCACCATCCCGTCCGCGTAACGGAAACGCGCGAGCGTCTCGCCCGCGCCGTTGTCGTCGGAGTCGCCGCCCTCGATCCACAGGTAGGGCAGGGCACCGACGCCGGCCGGTTCCACGCCCATGGAGGAGCCGTGGCCGAACCCCTGGATCGTCGAGGCGCCCAGGACGTTGCCCGCGAGGTCCGTCCGGGAGATCCACAGGTCACCGTTGTGACCGGCGCTGGTACCCACCCGGTGCTGGGCGAAGTACATCTGCGCGTTGACGTGGTCGTAGGCGAAGGACTGCATCGCCCAGTACGGCTGGTGGAGGGTGGCCTTGAGGACCGGGTTCCCGCCGTTGCCCCCGAGAACGAAGTGCGGGGAGACGAGAGGGTCCCCGGCCGCCGCGGGGGACGCCGCCATCAGCGGGGCCCCGACACCCGCCGCGAGCGCCGCGAAGCCACCACCGGCCCGCAGAAGCTGCCGCCTGCTCCATCCCCTGCCACTGACGTCGTCCACGCGTGTCCCGCTCATGGCGCTCCACTCCCCCGCTCAGCGGACCCGATCATTTCAGGTCCGGACAACTGACCCTATCGGGAAGCGAGTTGACGGTCGGCAGCGGGATCATCAGGAGCGGATTCCCAACTCCTGCGCGCGCACGTTGCGTTGTCCCGACGCAGACTCGCGGCACCACGCAACCCGAGCCACAACCACCTCACATGGACAGAGCCGAGATGGGAGACTGATTCGGAATGTCACGATCCAAGGAGTGCCGCATGACGGCAGACGCCCCCGACGGACTGGTTCCGGCAGTAGCCGTACGTGGGCAACAGGCCCTCGACCACCTCGATCAGGTGGTCGACACCCAGCGTCTGCCCGCGCGCAGGAGCGTCGCCCGAGCCCGTCGGCGGAACCCGGAGGCGACACCGGCACAGGTCATCCGCGCCCTGGAGCGGAAGTACATCAGGGAGTTCGCCGGGAGAGCGCCCTGGTCGGAGCCGTTGCGGCCGCGCCCGGCTTCGGCACGGGATCCGCGACGGCGGGCGAGGCCCTCTCGTCCCTTCAGCTCAGGACCCGTTTCGCGCTCTCCGTCGCCGAGATCCACGGAGTCCTCGACGACGAGGAGGAGAGCCTGCGACTGATCGTGGGAGCAGCCGTGCTGACCGGGATCGGTTCCGCCGCCATTCCCAAGATCGCCGGGCGCACCGGACCGCATTGGGGGCGCCGGGTGGTCGCCCGGGTACCGGGGGCGCGGCTGGATCAGATCAACGGCGTGCTGGGGGACAACTTCGTCACGAAGTACGGGACCAAGCAGGGAATCGTCGTGCTCGGTCGGGTAGCACCAGTCGGTTTCGGTGCCGCGATCGGCGGTAGCGCCAACGCCGCCCTCGCCGCTCTGCACGTGCGGGCCACGCGACGCGCGTTCGGCCCGCCCCCGACGTCGTGGCCGTCGCCGACATACGACGCGTCGACCGCGCGCGAGGATTCGCCGGGCTGATCCGCGGCCCGCACGAAGCACACCGCCCACCGGCTACGGCGGCGTCGTGGGTGCTGTCGGACGGGCGTTCCGCCGTCGTGCGACGGCACCCGCCCGGGGCGTCCACGGCCCGAACCGCGCCGCCATGTCGGGGCCGGCTTCGCCATCGGCACGGCGGCGCTGCCGGCTCTGTTCGGCTCCGCGGGGTTCAGCGTGCTCCGGCGGGATTGGCGTCCTGGCCGAGGTAGGCGCCGTATCCGTCGGCCACCAGGTTGCCGTCGAAGATCAGCACCTCGTTGACCAGGCCGCCTTTCTGGTTGCGGTAGTTGATGACCAGGCAGTCCACGCCGACGTAGTGGTCGACCACTTCGAACCGCAGGTCCGGGATGCGCCGCAGTCCCTCTTCCCAGTAGGAGCGCAGAGCGTCCTTGCCGCGCATGACCCCGTCACCGCCCAGCAGTTGCGCCGCCACGGGCGAACGGAACGTCACGTCGTCCGCGAAGTGCGCCAGCAGGGAATCGAGGTCGTGCGCGTTCCACGCCGCCACCCAGGAATCGACGAACGCCCGCGCTTTTTCATGATCCATGGGGAGCATTCTCCCGCTCCGTCCTCCCCGGTCAAGGGCGTGCGGAAGGCGCGCCTGCCCGACCCTTTTCCGGAGCCCGGTTCGAGCTGGGGCCCGGGTCCGCGCCGACCGGCGGCAGGGACCGGACCCCGCATCGGACGGCAAGGCCGACAACGAAGGGGACGGGCCCGGCGGTCAGTCGGCCAGGCGGAAGGCGAACTCCGTCGTCAGGCCGGCGTCGGGCAGTTGCTTCGACGGCTGTGACAGCGTGCTCGCCAGCCGACAGCCCCACACCTCTCCCTCCGGGGACGGGGTCATGTCCCACTTCAGGTCCTTCGCGGAGGCCCAGTCGAAGATGGCGGCGATGACGTCGATGTGCGTGTCCGGCGGCCCGACATGGGTGTACGTCACGTAGCGGCCCGCGGGCAGAACATCGACCCGGACGTCACCCGCCGTATCGACCCGCGCCGCCACCGGAACTCCAGCCTCTACCTGGAGTTCCCGGAACATGTCGATCACGTGATACCGGCAGAACGGCGGACCGGCCGGCTCGACGCCCTCCGCACGCATCCACGCCAGGAGTTCGGCCAGTCGCCGCTCGAAGGCGGCGAAGGATTCGAGCGTGGCCGACGTCCTGATCCCGACGTACGGCTGCTCAACCCTATGACCGACAACAGGCTGCACCTCAAGAGAGAAAGTCACGCCTCGCACTCTACGGACGCCCACTGACACCGCGACCGGGCTTGTGCCGCCGCGACGACTCGGGCACGTTGCGTACGACACGTCATGGCGGACTGTACTGAACGCGTCGGCCCCTAACCTGGCGTCGTCCGGGCACAGTTGCGGAACCCGCGGCCGTCGCGGTGGGCTGCTGCCCCTCGTCGTCGAGCGGACAGATCCGGGAACGCACGCGCAGCCACGGGCCGTTGAACCACCGCGCGGGTGCGGGCAGGGCAACGGGCGGCCTCCCGACCGGCGAAGTTCGACCGCCCGGCCCCTGCTGCCGAGCACGCGCATATCATCTGGCGCATGTGGCACGGGAGGCCGCGCCAGTAGTCGGAGGGGGTTGCCGGTGTCCGCGTCCGAGCCCGGGAGCAAAGTCCTGCACCACTCGTCGGAACCACAGGGGATGGCCGACGAGAGCCACGAGGCCCAGGTCCGGGCCGAACTCGACCGCCTGATCGGGGCGTTCATGGCGTCCTTCACCAACACCGGTGGCAGAACCCCCGAACTGGAAGGAATCCGGCGGCTCTTCATCCCGGAGGGCAGGATCATCTCCACGGTGGGGCAGCCCCCGACGATCATGGATCTGGACGCGTTCATCGAGCCACGGCGCAGAATGCTCACCGACGGCACCCTGACGGAGTTCTCCGAATGGGAGGTCTCCGAGCGCACAGAGCTCTTCGGTTCGGTGGCTCACCGGTTCAGCACCTACGCCAAGTCCGGTGTCCTGAACGGGAATCGGTTCGAAGCGCGCGGACACAAGTCCACCCAGTTCCTGCGCACTCCGGTCGGCTGGAGGATCTGCTCCATGGCCTGGGACGACGAGCCCGCCGAATGAGCCCTTTCCGGCCCCACGCCGAGGCGTTGGTGAAGGAGACCACGACGAGACCACGACGACAGTCGTGCCGGTGCCGGTGATCCGGTCGGCGCTGTAGGGCACGAGCCGGAAAGCCCGTCGAGTTCACCCCGGTCGGGCTCCTGGCTTGGCCGGTCGAGGTCTCCGCCCTTCCAGGGGCGGTCACCTCAGCCCTCGCCACGGAGACCGCCTCGGAACTGCTCTGCCGCACGTCCCCGCTCGTCGCACCCAAGACGGAGGACAGCACCGTGACCGACCCGGTCTTCGACTGCGCCCCCTACCGCGCCCGGCTGCTCGCCCTCGCCGCGGAACTGCCTCAAATACCTCGCGCCGACCTGTACGCGTTCCTGGACAGGGCGGGGGAACTGTCCGAGCATCTGCCCGAACAACTCGGCAGCGTGCTGGACCAGTTCAAAGCTTCCAGCGGCGACCACGGCTACCTGCTGCTCAGCGGCCTGCCGCTCGACGAGGACCGACTGCCCGCCACCCCGACCTCGACACCCGCACCGAACGACCGCCAACTGCTGAGCATGGAGGCGATGCTGGCTGTCATCGGCCGCCGGCTCGGACTGCACACGGGATACGCGGAGCTGCGCGCCGGATCCATCTACCACGACGTCTACCCGTCGCCCAACCCCAACTACCTGTCCTCGGAGACCTCCGAGACGCTGCTCGACTTCCACACCGAGATGGCCTACCACCTCCTCCAACCCGACTACGTGATGCTGGCGTGCTCCCGCGCGGACCACGAGCGCCGGGCCGAGACCTTGATCGGGTCGGTCCGTAGGGCGCTGCCGCTGCTGGACGCGAGCACTCGGGCGCGCCTGTTCGACCGGGGGATGCCGTGTTCCGTGGATCTGGCGTTCCGCGGCGGTCTCCGGGACCCGGGTGCCATCGCACGCGTCAAGCCGCTGTACGGCGACGAGAGCGACCCCTTCCTCGGGTACGACCGCGAGTTGCTGGCACCCGAAGCACCCCGGGACAAGGAAGCCGTCCGGGCCCTGGGGCGCGCCCTGGACGCTGCGGCGGTGGGGATCGGGCTCACCCCCGGTGACATCCTGATCCTCGACAACTTCCGTACCGCGCACGCTCGTACACCCTTCAGCCCACGATGGGACGGCAAGGACCGCTGGCTGCATCGCGTGTACCTCCGCACCGACCGGTACGGGCAGCTCTCCGGCACCGAGCGCGCCGGAGACGCCGTCCCGTTCGTGCCACGCCGGTAGCGCTGCGCGGTTCCGCACTTCTCGTGGGATCTTCGCGTCTTCGTCATGAGGTCTCCGGCCACCACCGCTCGCCGGCCTCAGCACGTACCGGTCGGCGCATGTGATGTGGACCGCACTCCGGGGACCCTGCGGACGGGCTCGCCTCGCCGCGTCCTCACCGCCGGCCCGACGCAGTGCGCGTCCCCCGTACCTCCGGGGCCGAGCCGGGTCGCCCCCGCAGGACGACGGACGGCAACGCCCCAGCGCCTCATCTTCCGCGGGTGGACCGGCAGTTGCAGCCGGTAGCGCGTAGCCGCTTGGCGCCGTGGTCCACCCCGCGCGCCCGCCGGACGGGAATCTCCTGGGCCAGTACCACAGTTCACCACGGCTCCCTCCCGCCAAAGGCTTGCACTGGCTTCCCTCCGCCCCTTCGACGCACTGTCCGCGTCGGGCCTCCCCGCGAAGTTGCGCGGAGCGGAGCGCATCGGGTAATTACTTGCACGACACAACTGCTTGAGGTACACAAGTAATGCCACGAACCGGGGGGCGGGCCATGGCGGGCCAGACCGCGAAGTCCGGTGTCCAGGAGGACTCCACCGTCCTCGCCGACACGGAGAAGCAGGGCACTCACGACACTGACGGCGCGTCCACGCTCGCCGACGCGGTGATCGGACTGGTGCGCACCGTGCGGCGTTCGAAGGCCAGGGCACTGGCCGCGACCGGCGACGACGTCGACTCCGCGGCCCGGATCCTGCTGCGCACCGTGTCGGCCGAGGGCCCGCTGCGCGCGAGCGCGCTGGCCACCGCCGTCCAGTCCGACCTGTCGACGGTCAGCCGTCAGGTCGCCCTGCTGGTGGCCCGGGGGCTGCTGGAGCGGCACGCCGACCCCGACGACGGCAGAGCCAGCCTGCTGCAAGTGACCCCCGCCGCCCAGGCCGTGATCGCCGAGTCCGACCAGGCCCGGACGGCCTTCTTCGACGACGTGGTGCGCGACTGGCCGCCCGAGGAGCGGGACCGGTTCGTCCACTTGCTGGAGCAGTTCACCGAGGCCTACGACACGACACACACCCGATGGATGAGCGACGCGGCGATCCGACGCGGCGCCCTCGCGAAGAAGCCAAGAGAAGGCAGCACCACATGACCGCCGGCACCACCCGCCCCACCGACGCGCCGCCGGGCGACGCGTTGTCCCACCGTCAGATCCTGACGATCCTCTCGGGCCTCGTCCTGGGCATGTTCCTGGCCGCACTCGACCAGACGATCGTCTCGACGGCGATCAAGACCATAGGCAACGACCTCCACGACCTGTCCGCGCAGGCCTGGGTCACCACCGCGTTCCTGATCACCTCGACGATCGCCGCCCCGCTGTTCGGCAAGCTCTCGGACATCTACGGGCGCAAGCGGCTGTTCATGCTGTCGATCATGACCTTCGTGGTCGGCTCGGCGCTGTGCGGTCTGGCCCAGTCGATGTACGAACTGGCCGCGTTCCGCGCGTTCCAGGGCATAGGCGCCGGCGGCATCATGCCGCTCGCCCTCGCGGTGATCGGCGACATCATCCCGCCCCGCGAACGCGCCCGCTACCAGGGCTACATGATGGCCGTCTTCGCCAGTGCCTCGGTCCTCGGCCCGGTCCTGGGCGGTCTGTTCTCGGGTACGAACAGCTTCCTCGGCGTCGACGGCTGGCGGTGGATCTTCTACATCAACGTCCCCGTCGCCGCCATCGCCCTGGTCGTCATCGCCAAGGTGCTCCACCTCGACCACGTCCGCCGCGAGCGGCGCATCGACTGGTGGGGCTCGGTCCTGCTCACGGTCGGCCTCGTCCCGCTGCTGGTCGTCGCGGAGCAGGGACAGAGCTGGGGCTGGGCCTCGCTCCGCTCGTTCATCTGCTACATCGTGGGCGTCGTGGGCCTGGCCCTGTTCGTCCGGGTGCAGGCGCGCATGGGCGACGACGCCCTGCTGCCCCTGCGGCTGTTCCGCAGCAGCACGTTCTCCGTCGCCTCGGCCCAGGTCACCATCATCGGTATGGCGATGTTCGGCGGCCTGTCCGTCATCCCGCTCTACCTGCAGATCGTCAAGGGGGCGTCGCCGACCAGGTCCGGCCTGCTGATGCTTCCGCTCGTCGGCGGGCTGATGCTCGCGTCCCTCACCTCGGGCCGCCTCACCGCCCGTACCGGCCGCTACAAGATCTTCCCCGTGATCGGATCCGTCCTGATGGTCATCGGGGCGGGCCTGATGACGATGATCAGTGCCGACACCCCCCTGTGGCAGACCGACGTCTTCATGGCGATCTTCGGCATCGGCCTCGGCCTGAACATGCAGAGCCTCGTCCTGGCGATGCAGAACTCCGTGCCGGCCAAGGACATGGGTGTCGCCTCCGCCGCCTCGGCGTTCTTCCGCTCCATCGGCGGCACCCTGGGTACGGCGGTGTTCCTGTCCATCCTGTTCTCGCTGGCGGGCACCAAGATCGCCGACAAGTACACGGCGGCCGCGAACGACCCGTCCTTCACCGCGTCGGCGGCGGCCCACCCCGACCAGGTCGCCGCACTGCACCAGCACCTGGCCGGCGGACTGGACGACACCTCGTTCCTGAACGGCCTCGCCAAGCCGCTGAGCCACCCCTTCTTCGCCGGCTTCTCCGAGGCCGGGGACGTGGTGTTCACCATCGTGGCCGTCCTGCTGCTGGCGGCGGTCGTGCTCGCCACCCGCTTGAAAGAGGTCCCGCTGCGGCTGATGTCGGGCAACCAGGCCCGCAGCGAGGCGGCCGCGGCCGTCCCGAACACCACCGCCAACGCGGCCTCCGTCGTCCCGGCGCAGCCGGCCGCCACCGCGGTCCCTTCCGAGGGTGCCGGTGACACCGACGGCTCTCCGGTGCGCACCGGCACGGCCACCGAGTCCGGCGCGGGCGACACCACCGAGCGGTAGGACGACGGCGACGCGTTCTCCTCGCCCCGAGCCGGCTCCGCCGGAGCTCCCCGCTCCGAGGCTGCGGGCGGGGAGCACGCGGAACACGGCGGGACGCCGGTGCCCCAACGGGCCCGGCTTCCCGCCGTGTTCGGCATCCGAGGACCGGAGGGTGCCGGACCGGTGAACCGCGGCAATCCAGCTCGCTCGCGCCGACGGGCGGCCCGGTCGGGAACGGCGGACGACCGTGTCCCGGCCCGAAGACCGACACGGAAAAGATGTACACGGGGAAGTACCGATCGGCGGCCCGGATCCCACTGAGCGAAGACCGTGCCGGACAGAGACACGGGCGCGGCGTGGCGCCGGTACCAACTGGTCGCGGGCGTGCGGTCGCGACGCGTGCGGCCGCCGGGCATGCGCCCGGCGGCCCGTCCGGCTCCCGGCCCTCTGACCGCCGCGTGCACGGACGGTCCCGCCCCGCTCGGCGGCCAGGCCGTCGTGCCGCCTACGCCACGGGCACACAGGCGGCGGAGTCCGCTGAGCGGGACAGGAACTCCCCGCCGAAGAGGTGCTAGACGGCGGCGAGTTCGGGGCGCACGGCGGCCAGCGCGCCGACGATCTCGTCGACACCGGCCTTGGCGTCGCCGAACAGCATCGCCGTGTTCTCACGGAAGAACAGCGGGTTCTGCACACCTGCGTAGCCGCTGGCCATGGACCGCTTGAAGACGACGACGTTCGCGGCCTCCCACACCCGCAGCACCGGCATCCCGGCGATGGGGCTGCCCGGGTCGTCGTTGGCGGCCGGGTTGACGGTGTCGTTGGCGCCGATGACCAGGACGACGTCGGTGTCGGCGAAGTCGTCGTTGATCTCGTCCATCTCCAGCACGATGTCGTAGGGCACCTTGGCCTCGGCCAGCAGGACGTTCATGTGTCCCGGCAGCCGGCCCGCCACCGGGTGGATGCCGAAGCGCACCTCCACGCCCCGCTCGCGCAGCAGCCGGGTCAACTCGGCCACCGGATACTGCGCCTGGGCCACCGCCATGCCGTAGCCGGGGGTGATCACCACGCGGGAGGCGCGGGCCAGCAGCTCCGCCGTCTCCGCGGCGGACGTCTCCCGGTGCTCGCCCTGGGCGTCGTCGTCGCCCCGCGGCGCCTCGATGCCGAAGCCGCCGCCGATGACCGAGAAGAACGACCGGTTCATGGCCTTGCACATGATGTACGACAGGTAGGCGCCGGAGGATCCGACGAGCGCACCGGTGACGATGAGCAGGTCGTTGTTGAGCAGGAACCCGCTCGCGGCCGCGGCCCAGCCCGAGTAGCTGTTCAGCATCGAGACGACGACGGGCATGTCGCCGCCGCCGATCGAGGCCACCAGGTGCCAGCCGAAGAGCAGCGCGACGACCGTCACGGCCGTGATCGACCACAGGGCGGGGTGGACCACGAAGACGACGGTGAGTGCGGCGAAGAGCACCAGCGCGGCCAGGTTGAGGGCGTTCTTGCCCGGCAGCACCAGAGGGGCGGACTTGATGCGCGCGCTCAGCTTGAGGTTGGCGACGATCGAGCCGGTGAAGGTGACGGCGCCGATGAAGATGCCGGTGAACACCTCGGCGTGGTGGATGCGCAGCAGCGACCCCTCGAACCCGGCGAGGCCGTGGCGCTCGACCTCGACGTACGAGGCCCAGCCGACCAGGACGGCGGCCAGACCGACGAACGAGTGCAGCAGGGCGATCAGTTCGGGCATCCCGGTCATCTGCACGATGCGTGCACGCCAGAGGCCGACCGCGCCGCCGACGACGAGTGCGGGGACCACCACCAGCAGGGTGGTGCCGCGGACAGTGCTGTCGTGCACGGTCAGGGCGATGGTGGCCGCCAGGGCGACCGTCATGCCGGCGACGCCGTAGGTCCAGCCCTGTCGGGCGGTCTCGTGCTTGCTCAGTCCGGCGAGCGACAGGATGAACAGGAGGGCGGCGGCGAGGTAGGCCGCGGTGGCGATCGAGGCTACGGACACGTCAGTTCCCCTTGCTGAACATGGCGAGCATGCGACGGGTCACCGCGAAGCCGCCGAAGATGTTGATCGCGGCGAGCAGGGTGGCCGCGCCCGCCAGGACCTGGACCAGCGGCAGATCCAGGCCTGCCTGGAGCAGCGCGCCGACGACGATGACACCGGAGATGGCGTTGGTGACGCTCATCAGGGGCGTGTGCAGGGCGTGGTGGACCTTGCCGATGACGTAGTAACCGACGACCACGGCCAGGGTGAGGACGGTGAAGTCCGCCGGAAGGGGCGCCGGCGCGAACGCGATCACCAGCCAGAGCAGTGCGACACCGATGAGCACGAGTGCGGTCTTCGCGGCCGCCGACATCGCATTGCGCGGTTCCGGCTCGGGCCGGCCCTCGGGGGCCGGGGTGCGCACCGGGGCCGCGCTGGTGCTGACCGGCGGCGGGGGCCACAGCTTCTCGCCGCGTCCGTCGCCGGTGGAGCGGACGACGGTGATGCCGCGCTGGACGGGGTCCTCCAGGTCGAGGACGGCGACGCCGTCCTTGCCGGGGGTGAGGAGCTTGAGCAGGTTGACGAGGTTGGTGCCGTAGAGCTGGCTGGCCTGGGTGGGCAGCCGGCCCGCGAGGTCGGTGTACCCGAGGACGGTCACCCCGTTCCCGGTGACGATCCGCTTGCCGGCCACGCTGTTCTCGACGTTGCCGCCCTGGCCCGCGGCCATGTCCACGATGACCGAGCCGGGCTTCATCGCGGCGACGTCCGCGGCCGTGAGGAGCCGGGGTGCCGCCCGGCCCGGGACGAGGGCGGTGGTGATGACGATGTCGACGTCGGCGGCCTGGTCGGTGTAGAGCCTGGCCGCGGCCTCGTTGTAGGTCTCGGAGGTCGCCCTGGCGTAGCCGTCCGACGACTGCTGGGCCTGCTCGTCCACGACCACCGGGAGGTACTCCCCGCCGAGGGACTTCACCTGGTCGGCCACCTCCGGCCGGGGGTCCGTGGCCCGTACGACGGCGCCGAGGCTGGAGGCGGCACCGATCGCGGCCAGACCCGCCACTCCCGCCCCGGCGACCAGCACCTTGGCCGGGGGGACCTTGCCGGCCGCGGTGACCTGGCCGGTGAAGAAGCGGCCGAACTCGTGGGCGGCCTCCACGACCGCCCGGTACCCGGCGATGTTCGCCATGCTCGACAGCACGTCGAGCGACTGCGCGCGGCTGATCCGCGGAACGGCGTCCATGGCCAGGACCGTGATGTCCCGCTCGGCCAGGGCGTCGACGAGTTTCGGGTTGACCGCCGGTGCCAGGATGCTGATCAGGTACGCACCGTCCTTGGGACGGTCGATGTCCCCGGGGGCGGGTCCGCTCACCCGCAGGACCAGGTCCGCGCCCCAGGCGTCGTCGGCGGCGCCGACGGTGGCGCCCGCCTCCGTGAAGGCGGCGTCGGAGAACGAGGAGAGCGCGCCGGCCCCTGCCTCGATCACCACGTCGTAGCCGAGGGCGATGAGCTGACGTACGGTCGCGGGTGTGGCGGCCACCCGGGTCTCCCCGGCGGGCTCGCGGGGCACTCCGACAATCATGCGAGTAACTCCTTCGGAACGTGGCCCGCTGTGAGCGGGGGTGGAACACGGCATGCCTTGATGCCGGCCGAGTTGTCCCGGCCGGCATCAGACGTGACTCGGAGGTTTGATCAGTAGAGCAGGAGCGGGTTGACGAGTACACCCGTCGAACGGTGAATCGCGGGCGGGGGCGCCACGAACCGACCGGTAGAGCTACCCGCGTCCTTCAGTGTGGAAACGGCGGGCCCGAGAAGACAGTTGGCCGTGGCCCTCAGCCGCCCCCGGGGGTTGCCGCGGGCGTCGTGGAAGTCCCACAGCACGAGTCCCAGGTCCTGGGCGGCGAGCCACTGCGCACCGACCTGCCCGATGCCGGGCAGGCGCACGGCGGCCGCGCCGCTCGGGTACACGCAGCGGCCAGTCACCACCACCTCGCGCCGGGGCACCGTGCGTCACGGTCTTCTGTGCTGTCCCGGCTCCGCCCGGTCCGACCGGACCGCGCCTCGGCAATGGCCGCACCCCGGCAACGGCGGCACTCGGACGACAGGACAAGATGGGCAAGTGGTTTCACTGAACAGGCATCTCCGTCCGCAGTCGCGCCCCGGGCTCCCCGCGTCCGGGCGGCGACTCCGCTCGCCCCTGGCCGAGGCCCTGGCGGGCCGTCGACTGCCGCTGTCCGCCGCCGCGTTGGTCGTCGCGGTGGCCGCCGTCAGCGGATGCGCGTCCTCGGGCCCGGATGCCTCGCCGGCCGTTCCCACGGCAACCACCGCCCAGGCCAAGGGAGTCGGCGGAGCGGCCGCCTCCCCGGCGGCCTCCCCTTCCGCAACCGCGCCCGCCCGACTGCCGGGCCTCGGACCGAAAACGCTCGCCAAGGTGCCCGACGACGCCGACCAGGTCGTCGTCGCCACCGGTCGGTCGAAGACGTCGTCCAGTTCTCAGGTCGTGCTCTACCGGCGCACCGCGTCCGGCTGGCAGGCGGGCGCCACCTGGAAGGCGCACAACGCGCTGAAGGGCTGGACCGACGACCACCACGTGGGCGACCTGCACTCGCCCATCGGCGTCTTCACCCTCAGCGATGCGGGCGGACTCCTCGCCGACCCGGGCAGCAAGCTGCCGTACCACCGGTCGTCGGGATTCGCGGTCGGCGGCACCGGATTCGAGGACGAACCGCTCGCGGGCTCCTTCGACTACGTCATCGCCATCGACTACAACCGCGATCGGGGCACGTCCCCGCTGAACCCGGCCCGCCCGCTCGGCGCGGCCAAGGGCGGCGGCATCTGGCTCCACGTCGACCACGGCGGCCCGACCCACGCGTGCGTGAGCCTGTCGGAGGCCCACATGAAGGACCTCCTGCGCACCCTCGACCCGGCCCGCCACCCGGTGATCGTGATGGGTGACGCGGCGTCCCTGAGCGCGTGACGCCCCGGCCGGCCTCCTGCCGGTGCCTGCCGACAATCGGCAGGCACCGGCTCACAGCCACCGTCGGGCCGACTCGAAGCTGTCGCCGCCACTCGTGTTGAACGCGATCGCGGCCTTCGCAGCGTGACGCCGGACCAGGTTCACGACCTGCTCGAAGAACAGCAGGAGCGGTTCCGGCTTGCGGATCCCGCCCCCGATGACGACGACGTCCCAATCGTGCTCGGACAGTGCCGCAGCGATCGTCGCCTCGGCCGCCCCGTCCAGCTCGATCAACGTCATGCACGCGTCGATGCCGTGCTCATGGAATCGAATGAGTTCCTGGTCGAGGGCCGCGCGGAGGGCGTCTCCGTCCACACCGGGCACCGTGCGGGGGTCGATTCCGAGAACGAGAACACGAGGCATGCCCGGGAGGACGCCCAGCCATCCGTCCGGGTTGCCAGGACGGGCGACCTGACAGGCGGGCCGGGGAACGGCGTCGTCGGTGGCCGAGCCGTGTCCATGTGAGGTCGGGCGACTTCGGGTTGCCCGTGGGGCAGCGGTACCGCCGCGCCGAGCAGGGCCCGGCGCAGACCCCACGAGGTCACTCTGCGCGCGGTGGGCGCCGCCTACCGAACACGCCTGGCCGGCTCGTCCGAAGAGCTGAGAGCGCTCATCGTCCTGGCACCAGAGCTCACCGACCCCACATACCGGAGCCTGATGATCGACTACGCGTGTGCGGGGCCCCAGCTGCCCTTCCTGCGGGCCAAGAAGGAGGAGACGAAACGCTGGAGCCGCCGCCCCGCCGTTGACCTCGGCATCCCGAGACCGCGGGCCACTGCCGACAGCACCCCCCGGACAGGCCAGGAGTCCTGAGGCATGACGTGATCTCAGTAGCGGAAGCGAGCCTTGTCACCATTGATGCTCAGGAGAAACTCTGTGAGCGGTGCCCCGCCGTCAACCGGCGCGAGAACGAGTCCTCGCGCATAGATCGCTTCGTCGGCTTCGACCGCAGCCTCTTCGTCGCCGCTTCGCCAGGCGTCGCTAGATGCCTCGAAGAGGGGATGGAGATCCTCCCAACCGGGCGCTGGCGCGAAGTGACAGTCTGTCCAGAACATGTCGACTTCTTCCTCGACCAGCGTCCCGACCAGGCGGCCTCCTTGCATAAGCTGCCAACTCGGCTCAGCCACGTCATCTCCTCGTTGAGTCCCGGAGCACATCATCGCTCCGGACCGACGAGGGATCACGGGTGGCACGGTGCGGCCGGCGCTGACGGGATCCACTCTTGGCCCTCAACGATGCCTGGCCGTCGGATAGGTACTCGATCCACGAGGACCACCCCCGGACAGAGCCAGGGAGGCAGCTGCTCTCTGGAGCTGGATTCCCCGGATGCCGACCGCACCGTGCCTCCAGACCCTACCCACCCCCACTGACACCGCCTTGATCAAAGGAGCGTGGTGCAAATAAGTCCGGTGGAGCTGATGGAAGACCCCGGCCCTCTGCCACCGGTCCAGAAGCCGTCAGCAGGTCTGGCTCAAGCCGAACCCCAGCTCCAACGGCAACAGTTGCCAGGCTATGTCGTTGTGCAGCACGAACAGAATGCCCTACAGGCACAACCAGTCCGGAACTGGCTGCGGACCGGGAGCCTTCTCGGGCCAGGGCGGCAGCAAGGGCTCGATCAGCGCCCACAAGTCGTCGTCCACGATCCACGGCCGAGTACTCACACCATCGCGAACAGCCAAAACCTCACACCGGTCACCGCCAACCAGGACGTCGCAGCAAGATCGCGTTACGAGCTCGTAGGGGCTGAATGTCCGCCCCGGTCGGCCGGTAGCGGTCGGAGTGCCCCGGTCGCCGGACAGTGCGCAAGGACCGCTCCAGCCGTGGTTCTTCAGCTCGGCGCCGGGCCTGAGGGGGTTGCCGTCGGTAGGGGCTGACCTCCACGGGTGCGTCACCGGACCCGCACTTGGGCGCGACCGACGACCCAACGCGCCCTCGCCGCCAGTTCCTTCGGTCCGTTCCAGGGGGCAACTCACCGTGGGGCCCAACGCTGCACCAGGCCCAAGCGACGGAGCTCCCCCACTCCCGCTGCCGGCCGCCGGTCCACCGGTCCGCCCGCGGACGATCTCGATGGCCCTGAAAAACGATCCGGTCGCCGCGGCGGACGGGAATGTCCGCCGCGAAAATCAGCGAATACCTGCGTCGGTGAAGACAGAGTTTGCCGGACTGCGAGGTGAGGGTTTCAGCGGCGACGACCGGAGTGAAATTACCTGTCCGACACGGTCCGTTGCGGCGTGCTACTGTCCATAACAGTTGCAGTTGTGGTTCCCGAACTTCAAGTGCTCCCGCTCGGCTTCTGTCGGGGGAGAGCCTTTTTGCATTTCCGGTCATCTCCGGCGGGGCAATCATCGCGGCGACACCGTGTCCGCGCAGCGCGGACACCGACGCACTGCCCCAGAGGAGTACACATGGCTGCCGGTACCGTGAAGTGGTTCAACGCGGAAAAGGGCTTCGGCTTCATCGAGCAGGACGGTGGCGGCGCCGACGTGTTCGCCCACTACTCGAACATCGCCGCCCAGGGCTTCCGCGAACTGCTCGAAGGCCAGAAGGTCACCTTCGACATCGCGCAGGGCCAGAAGGGCCCGACGGCCGAGAACATCGTTCCGGCCTGACGCACACCCGTGGTGGGGGCCCGCATCCTTCGGGGATGCGGGCCCCCACTGCTCGCGCATTTCCGCAGTTTTCCCACCTGCGCCCCGGCCCGGAGCGAAGCGAAGCAGCCCGCTGATTCGCACGACGCCCGCCTGCCGCCGCAGCGCGTGATGAAAACTGCAACGCATTTCGACGCCCGGATTTTCCCTTTCCGACGGCGCCCCCATTCCAGCATTGCCGCCCGCCGCGTATTTCCCGTCGGCCGGTTGTGCTTTGCACCGGTCCATACCTGTGATTCCGCGCTGTTCGTCACCTGCGCGAATTCCTTGATATGAACCGCATCGAGGAAGGTTCCCCATGAACCGCGCACGTACGAACGACCGCTCGTCCCGCACCCGCAAGAGCGGAGCCGACGCCGGCAGGAGCGGTAACCGGTTCGGCTCGCCGGCACCGCGCCGTTCCAACAGCCCCGCCCGGTCCGGCGGTTACGGCCGCCGATCCGCCCCGATGCAGGGCGAGTTCGCGCTCCCCGAGACGATCACTCCCGCTCTGGCTCCCGTCGAGAGTTTCGCCGATCTCGCCATGCCGGCGCAGCTCCTGGCCGAACTGGGCAGGCAGGGGATGAGCACGCCGTTCCCGATCCAGGGCGCGACGCTGCCCAACTCCCTGGCCGGTCGCGACGTCCTGGGCCGCGGCCGCACCGGTTCCGGCAAGACGCTCGCCTTCGGCCTCGCCCTGCTCGCCCGCACCGAGGGGCAGCGCGCGGAGCCTCGCCAGCCCCTCGGGCTGATCCTCGTGCCGACGCGTGAACTGGCACAGCAGGTGACCGACGCGCTCACCCCGTACGCCCGTTCCGTCAGGCTGCGGTTGGCCACGGTGGTGGGCGGGATGTCGATCGGTAGGCAGTCCAGCGCACTGCGCGGCGGCGTCGAAGTGGTCGTCGCGACCCCGGGCCGGCTCAAGGACCTCATCGACCGCGGCGACTGCCGGCTGAACCAGGTGGGGATCACCGTCCTGGACGAGGCCGACCAGATGGCCGACATGGGCTTCATGCCGCAGGTCACCGCGCTGCTCGACCAGGTGCGTCCGGAGGGGCAGCGGATGCTGTTCTCCGCCACCCTGGACCGGAACGTCGACCTGCTGGTGCGCCGGTACCTGACCGACCCCGTCGTGCACTCGGTCGACCCCTCGGCCGGTGCGGTCACGACCATGGAGCACCACGTCCTGCACGTCCACGGCGCGGACAAGCAGGCCGCCACGACGGAGATCGCCGCCCGCGAGGGTCGCGTGATCATGTTCCTGGACACCAAGCACGCCGTCGACCGGCTGACCCAGGATCTCCTCAACAGCGGGGTACGCGCCGCGGCCCTGCACGGCGGCAAGTCGCAGCCGCAGCGCAACCGCACCCTCGCGCAGTTCAAGACGGGGCACGTCACCGTCCTGGTCGCCACCAACGTCGCGGCGCGCGGCATCCACGTCGACAACCTCGACCTCGTCGTCAACGTGGACCCGCCCACCGACCACAAGGACTACCTCCACCGCGGCGGCCGTACCGCGCGGGCCGGCGAGTCCGGCAGCGTGGTCACCCTGGTCACACCGAGTCAGCGCCGCGGGATGGTCCGTCTCATGGCGGACGCGGGGATCCGGCCGCAGACCACCCAGGTCCGCTCGGGCGACGAGGCCCTGCACCGGATCACCGGCGCCCAGGCCCCGTCCGGCATCCCGGTCGTGATCACCGCGCCGGTGAGCGAACGCCCCCGGCGCAGTTCCACCTCGCGGGGCAGGCGCAGCTCCTCCTCGGCGAACCGGCGCTCGCCCGCACGCCGGACCGGTCTCGCCACCGCGGCGTAGAACCTCCGCTCAGGAAGTCGACCCACCTACGCAGGAGGCACCTTTTGACGCCGGTCCAGACGCACCCCCGTCCGACGCGGAACGGCCCCGCGCGCGAGGCGGTACCCGAAGGCGCGGACGCGGCCCGTCCGCGAGTCTGCGACGACATGAGCGTAGAGGTGGCGCTGTCCGTCATGGCCGCTGCCCGCACGGGGCTGCTGATCGTCTGCGACCAGGACGATCAGCGCACCGGTTCGGTCACCCGGGCCGAACTCGCCGCCGTCCGCGACAGTTCCGCGTACACCGACCGCGTCCGCCTGCGCGACGTCCTCGGTGACCACGGCGGCCATGACCTGTCCGGCTCGGGCGCCGTCCCGACCGCCTGGTCCGAGCGCCTTCCGCGGTCCCGCCGCCGGGGCGCCCCGACGGTGACCGAGGGGCAGAGCGGCACTCCGTGCGCCCCCGCCCTCTGCCACTGAGTTGTCTCACGCCGTCCGAGCCGCTCCCCTGCAACTTCGTGAGGTCACATGCGCTTTGTCATCGCCCGCTTCCCCTTCGAGCTCACCAGGAGCAGCGTGCTGGACTCGATGAAGGGCATCAAGCCCGAGCCGGGAACCGGTGATTCAGTGATCATCGGCCGTCGCCACTACCCCGTGAAGCAGGTCGGCCAGGTCATCACCCGACAGGACCGCCGTGACTTCAGCGGGGCCGAGGTTCTCCGGGCCATGACGCAGCTCGGTTTCACGTGCCGCACCGGTCCGAGGACCGCACCGGCGAAGGCCCTCAGCCCGGTCCAGCACGCCTCCGCGCTGCTCGGCGCCCCCGTCTCCGCCTGACCGGGGAGAGCCCGCGCGAACCGCCGACAGAACAGCAGTGTGGGCCCCGCATCCGCGGGGCCCACACCGTTTTGCGGGGCGTCCTGCCCCGGGAGGTGGAGCTCAGTGGTCGGAGTAGCTGAAGCCGCCCATGGTCCAGGCGCTGACGTCCTCGATGGCGACGCGGTACATCCCGCCCGTCTCGGGGATGCCCACGGTGCCCTGGAGGATGCGGGCGACATGGAAGTGCAGATGTGCGGGAGGCCCGTCCTTCTTCGCGGGGGTGTCGAAGACGGCGGAGAACTCGCCCAGATGGGCGGAGTCCGTCAGCACGTCCGACACCCTTTGCATCCACACAGCTTCGGGGGCCAGGCGGCCGGTGATGACAGCACCGGCGACGACCACGGTCAGGGACATCTGGTTGCTCTTCCCGGATTCCACCAGGGTGGCGACGTCAACGAGCAACTCGTCAGGCTTGGACATGGGAAAAGTATATTTACCGCGGTGAACATCGGTAGCGCTCTCGCGCAGTACGGGAGCCGCCTCCTGGATACCGCCACCGCGGGGACGCCCGCGCACCGCCGGCCTCGCGTCGCCGGTGTTCCCTCGAATCCTCCGCCCCGGGGAGCCCGGTCGCTCGGGTTCTTGAGGGAAGTCGGGGATCCCCTCCGCCGCCACGAGAGGGTCCGGTCCTGCCTTCAAGTACCTTCGTTTCGCGGTGAGTTGGCCCGTTCGTGTTTGAGTCGGGCGCGCCGGGAGACCCGCCTGCGGAGACGGGAACAACAGCGTGCCGCGGATTCCACCGTCCGAGGACGACTGGCACTGTGGCTCCCCGACGGTTCCCCAACACCGGTGCCCAAGGCGGCTGCCGCGCATCCCGAGAGCGTGTCCGGAACCGGACACACGGGTGATCGCGCGACCGCCGGCAGCCGGATCAGCCGCGGCCTCGCCGAGGAAGGCAGCCGCGAGCCCTACGACACCCAGTAGAGGCACGTCCTCGACGCAGCGCCCGGCCTTGCGCTCTCAACGCCGTTGGCCGGGCGCTGCGTCGTGCGCGCATCTGCCGCATCGGACGAAAATCGGAGGAGTCTTGAACGACTTCGACAGCTCACCCACGCACGACACGGACCGTTCCCGGAACGTGGCACACACCGCGCGGGACAAGACGTCCGAGGGCGCCGCACTGGTCGGCGAGAGGACGTCGGACGTCGCCCGCACCGCCAAGGACCAGGCCGCGAGCACCGCGCACGAGGCCACCACACAGGCGCGCGACATGGCAGGACAACTGCGGGAGCAGTTGCAGAACCAATCCCGCGCGCGGGCCCAGCAGTTGGCAGCCAACGTCCGCCGACTGGCCGACGAACTCCACGACATGAGCGAGAACGGCAAGCCGGACTCGACCACCACCACGGTCGTGCGCCAGTTGGCCGACGGCGGCCGTCAGGCCGCCGCGCACCTGGAGAACCGCGGCCCCGAGGGCATCGTCGAGGACCTTCGGGGCTTCGCACGGCGCAAGCCCGGCCTGTTCCTCGTGGGCGCGGCCGTCGCCGGATTCGCGGCGGCGCGCGTGGGCAAGGCGGTGTCGGCCGCCGGGTCACCGTCCGGTGCCGGGGCGCATCCCAACGCCGGCCCCTCCCCCACCGGCGGCGGTTCGGGCGCGGTTCCCGCAACGACGGGCGGCGCGCGGGCCTCCGAGGTACCGCCGAGCACGCCCCGCCCCCTGCCCGACCCCGCCCCGGCCCCCTCGTACGGCGAGACGCGCGCACCGGGCACCGTTCGCCGGCCCGAGGAGTACTGAGCCATGGCTTTGCCCTCCTCGGAGCAGAACCCGCTCCCCACGCATCCCGACGGCACCGGCCCCGGGCCGGTCCCCGGGGACCCGTCGCTGGGCGACCTGATCAGCGACATCAGCGACGACCTGTCCCAGTTGGTGCGCAACGAGATCGCCCTGGCGAAGGCCGAGTTGAAGCAGGAGTCCGTGAAGGCCGGCAAGGCGGGCGGCATGCTCGCCGGCGCCGGTTACGCCGGGCACATCGTGGTCCTCTTCGTCAGCCTGACGGCACTGTTCGCACTCGACGCCGGCATGGACCTCGCCTGGGCCGCACTGATCGTCACCGCGGTCTGGGCGATCGCCGCCGCGGTCCTCTACGTCAACGGCCGCAAGCGACTGCGCGCGGTGAGCATGAAGCCCGACCAGACCGTGGAAACGCTGAAGGAGGATGCCGCATGGGCACGGAAACCGACGGGCTGAAGCGCGACGTGGACGACACGCGGGCGCATCTGGCCCGCAACGTCGACCTGTTGGCGGACCGAGTGGTGCCCGGACGGGTGGCCCGCCGCAAGATCGACGCCACGCACAGCCGGCTGAGCGGAATCAAGGAGCGCGTCATGGGCACAGCGGGGGCAGCACGGTGACCGACACCGCGCACAGCGTGTCCGAGCAAGCGGGACAGGCGGCCGGACGGGCCGGGGACGCCCTCTCCGACACCGCGTCCGCCGTCGGCGAGGCGGCGCAGCACACCCCGGAGCGCATAAGGCGCCAGACCCAGGGCAGCCCGCTCGCCGCGGGGGTCGTCGCCTTCGGCGCGGGCATGCTGGCGGCCGCGTTCCTGCCGACCACGGACGCGGAGGAGCGGGTCGGCGGCCGGCTGCGCGAGCACGCCGACGAACTCGTGGAACCAGCCAGGCAGGGCGCAGTGCAGGCGGCCCACGACATACGGGACGAGCTGCGCGAGCCGGCCACCGAGGCCGTGCGGAAGGTGAAGGACAGCGCGGCGGAGACCGCCCGCACCACCGGTGACCACGCCCGGCAGACGGGCAAGGAGACCGCAGCGGACCTGCGCTCCACGGCCCGCGACGGCGCCGACGAGGTCCGCGGCCCGGGACAGCGCGGCGACTGACGACGCAGGACGCCGTACGGGACCGCACCGGGCACGGGGCGCGGGCGCGACGCGGAGACCGGCCACGGGGTCGATGACGTACAGAAGTCCCGTCGCACACGAGTCCTACGGCGGCGACGCCGAGGATCCGGCCGGGAACGCCTGAGCGCTGGGCGGAAGGGGGCCGGGGCCGCATGCGGCCCCGGCCCCCTTCCGGTCTTCCACCGAGCCGAGCCGCCCTCGCGGGCGGCCGGTCGACATCCCTTGGACCACTCGGTCACACGCCGCCGAATGTCCGGGCCGCCGCCGCGTCCCGCAGGCCCTCCAGGATCGCGATCTGCTGTTCGGCCCGCTCCGCGAGGGTGCCCAGGGCGGCGGTGTCCAGACGCCCGTCGGTCTCGGACAGGGACCGCAGGGTGCGCCAGCAGGCAGCCTTGCCCCGGACGCCGAGCAGCATCGCCTCCGACTCCACCACGTCACTCAGCGGGGAGCGGGACAGAACGTGACCGTTGGGCTTGAGGCGGGCGGCCTTCTCCGTGAGCCTCCCGAGAGCCGCCTTGCCCTGCGCGACGGAGACGTCGAGATCGCGCATGATCCGCTCCAGCGATCCGCGGTCCTCCTCGACCTGTCGGGTCAGGTCGGCCAGGACCGGCCCGGCCTCGTCGTCCTCCCGTGCCTTCGCGGCCCGGCGGAACAGTTCCATGCCCGCGGTGGCTCCCGCGAAATGGTCGTTCAGGTAGATCGCCAGGAGGCGGGCGGCGTCGTGGCCGGAGTCGACCGGCGCGCCGTCCGCCCCGTGCCCGGCCGCAGCGCCCGTGTCGGCCTCCGTGTCGGTGGAGCGCATCTCGCGATCCACCGAGGCGCCGAGTTCCTCCCAGCTCTGTTCGAACTTGGCCAGTCCTTCGCGCTCCAGGGCGTCGGTGACGTCCGCGAAGTCGACGCCGATGTTCTCCAGAGCCGCGAAATGGGCGTCGGCGCCGGCGTAATCGGCCGCGGCCGGCGGACGGCCGGGAAGGGTTCCGTGGTCCGCGAACGCGGCAAGTGTGGCGCCGGGCATCGTGTTGACGGTGCCCGGGACGACCAGTTCCGAGACGTACTTCGTGTCGGGGTAGGCGGGGTCCTTGACGCCGGTGGACGCCCACAGGGGCCGTTGCGCCCGCGCACCGGCGGCTTCGAGCGCCTGCCAGCGCGGGGCGGCCGTCATCTCCTCGAACGCCCGGTACGCGAGGCGGGCGTTGGCGACGGCCGCCTTGCCCCTGAGTTCCCTGGCCTGGGGGGTGCCCACGGCGTCGAGGCGGCGGTCCACCTCGGTGTCGACCCGGGAGACGAAGAAGGAGGCGACGGAGTGGATGCCCGAGAGGTCGAGCCCGGCGGCCGATGCCTGCTCCAGGCCGTCCTGGTAGGCGTCCATGACCTCGCGGTAGCGCTCCAGCGAGAAGATCAGCGTGACGTTGACGCTGATTCCCCGGGCAACGGCGGCGGTGATCGCGGCCAGTCCCTCGCGGGTGGCCGGGATCTTGACGAGGACGTTCGGCCGGTCGACCGTCTCCCACAGCCTGCTCGCCTGGGTGATCGTGGCGTCGGTGTCCCGCGCCAGCCGTGGGTCCACCTCGATGGAGACCCGCCCGTCGACACCGCCGGTGCGCCGGTAGACCGGGGCGAGGACGTCGCATCCGTCGCGGACGTCGTCGGTGGTGAGCGCGAAGACCGCGTCGTCGACGCTCTCGCCGGCCGCGCCCAGTTCGGCGAGTTGTTCCGCGTAGCGGTCGCCCTTGGACAGCGCGGAGGCGAAGATCGTCGGGTTCGTCGTCACCCCCACGACGTGCCGGTCCGCGATCAGCTTCTCCAGCTCCCCACCGGCCAGGAGTTCACGGGAGAGGTCGTCGAGCCATACGGACACTCCGGCGGCGGACAGGGTGCCGAGCGGGTCGGCGTCGGCGGGAGCGGGCGCGGCGGGGACAGTCACGGAATACCTCCAGACAGGTGCGGCGCCGCGCGGGCCGGCGACGTCCTCGCCCGGCGGGCCGGACAACCGACGGCGGCTCTTCGCACCGTGAGGCCTCCGAGTACCCGTGTCGCCCTCCGGCAGACACGGTTCGCGGCACGGCCGCCGCGCGCGCCGCCGCGTCAGGCGTGGGCAGGGGAGCCCGGTCCGTGCCAGTCCAGGCACAGGACGGTGGCGTCGTCCCTCGGCGGACGGCCGCCGTAGGCGTCCGAGACCGCGCCGACCATGGTGCGCACCACCTCGCGAGGGTGCTCCGCGGCCGTGTCGAGCAGGAGGGCCCGCAGGTCGACCACCTCGGCGTCGCGGTCCTGCATGCCGTCGGTGAAGAAGAGCAGCCGGTCCCCCGGCCGGACGTCGACGTCCTGCACGCGGTACGGGGCCGTCCCCGTGACGCCGAACGGAAGGTTCACCGCGAGGTCGACGTCCTCGACCTCGCCGCAGCGGAGCCGCAACGGCAGGGGGTGGCCGGCGTTGACGACACGGGCGCCGCTCCCGTCCAGGGCGACCCGCAGGAGCTGGCCGGTGGCGAAGGTCCGGCGGCCGTGGTCGAGCAGCGCCTGGTGGATCTGCCGGGCCTGCTCGCCGAGGTCCGCTCCCGCACGGCGGCCACCGCGGGAGGCGTTCACGGCGAGGGTCGCCGTCAGTGACGCGTCGACGTCGTGGCCCATGGCGTCGGTGACGGACACGTGCAGGACGCCGGAGTCGAGGCTGTAGTCGTACGTGTCACCGGCGATGTCGGAGGCGGGTACGAGGGCGCCCGCGAGGGTGAAC
Organism: Streptomyces sp. NPDC008150; assembly: GCF_042956945.1. NCBI lineage: Bacteria > Bacillati > Actinomycetota > Actinomycetes > Kitasatosporales > Streptomycetaceae > Streptomyces > Streptomyces sp. NPDC008150. Next base: position 245,898 of record NZ_JBIBHJ010000011.1, read on the forward strand.
TCGGTCGCCTCGCAGGCGGACGCCGAAGGCAGGAGCTGCCGCTGGATCTCCGCGGCCAGACTGACGACGGTGGTGCGGTTGCCCCAGTGATAGAGATCGGTGAAGCGGCGGTCGGTGACGATGACGTCGGCGAGCGCGTGCACGGCCTCCTCGACCTGTTCCAGAACGTCCCGCGTGACCTCGGCCTCGGAGAGGTACAGCTCCAGGACCCCGATCGTGTCACCGCGGTTGGTCACCGGGGCGAGCACCCGCTGTCCCTGCCCGTTGTGCGGAGCACGCACCAGCTTCTGCGAGCGCAGGACCTCGTCGTAGACGCCGCTGCCGACCAGGGGTACCTGCTCGGCGCGGTCCTCCCGCCCCGGGGATGCCGTGTCCGTGGAAGCCGCGTCCGTGGAAGCCGTGTCGTTGACCCGCAGCAGGCGACGGCCCACCACGTCGACGAACAGGAACGACACGTACCGTGCGCCGAACCGGTCGCGCAGGTTGCGCCCCGCCACGTCGAGAGAATCCACCGGCGCGACGGCCTCCGCCGCGGCCAGTACCTCAGCCAGTTCGATCCGTTCGAACGCCATGCCCGCCTCCGTGGTCCACGGGTTCTCTCCAGTATCGGCGTCACATTACGGACGTCCATCGGCAGATCGGCACGGAATGGCTGTACCGACCCGAAATCAGGCTCGACCAACACCCTCGGTAGGCGCGGGACCGCGTGCGGGACCGGCCGGCAACCCACCGTCCGGGGCGCCGACGCGTGATCAGGCGCCGGGAGCGCCGCCGTCCGCCGCCAGGCGCGTGAGCCACTCACGCAGCAGTCGCTGCTCGGCGTCGCTCAGGACACCGGCCTCGTCGGGCAGGGCGGCACGCAGCGCCCGGGCGGCCGCGGAGGGACCGGACTCGGAGGCCGTGACCACCGGCTCGGCGCGGGTGACAGCCGCGATCATCGACTCGCGCAGGACGGTCAGCAGCTCCGGATCGCGGCGGTCCGCAGGGGTGGAGTGCCAGGTGATGACCGCGCCCTGTCCGGTTGCCTGGATGATCTGGGCGGCCAGCTCCTCGTCGCCCCGCAGCCATCCCTCGGCCGCCAGCCGGCGCACCCGGCCGTGAAGGATCTCCAGGCCCGCGCGGTGGGCCGCGTCGGTTCCTCGGCCACCGGCCCGGTTCATCACCGCGAACAGTTCGGGGCGCGAGATCCCGAACTCCACCACCATGTCCCAGCCGCGGCGCAGCTCCTCCACCGGGTCCTGCGGGTCGGGGTCGAGTTGCGCGCGCTTCCGCTCCAGGAACTGCGCGTAGCCGTGTTCGGCGACGGCCTCGAGAAGCCCGTCCTTGTCGCCGAAGAGGCGGTAGATCGCCGGGGGTTGCATTCCGGCCGCGGCCGCGACCGCGCGGGTGCTCACCGCGTCCGGGCCGCCGTTCTCCAGCAGCTCGACGGCGGCTTCGACGATGCGGCGCCGAGGGCCGCCGGTTGAGTCGCGCGTAACCATGAATCGATGATACCGGGGAAGTGATTCCACTGGAAATTCCAGTGTTACCGTTGAATTGATTCCATCGGAAACAACCTGCGGAGCATTCAGTGATCATCGTTACCGGAGCCACCGGGAAGCTCGGCCGCCGCACCGTCGAGCGCCTCCTGGAGCGTGTCCCCGCCGACCGCGTCGGCATCAGCGTCCGCGACCCCCGCAAGGCCCAGGACCTGGCCGACCGCGGCGTCCGCGTCCGGCGCGGCAGCTTCGACGACCCCACGTCGCTCGCGCACTCCTTCGAGGGCGCCGAGCAACTGCTGCTCGTCTCCCTCGACCGCACGGGCGAGGAGTGCGTCAGCGGCCACCGCACCGCCATCGACGCCGCCGTCCAGGCCGGCGTGGGCCGCATTCTCTACACCAGCCAGATGGGTGCCGCCCACGACTCCCGCTTCCAGGCGTGCCGGGACCACGCCCGGACCGAGGACCTGCTGCGCGCCACCGGCACGCCCTGGACCGCCCTGCGCAACGGCTTCTACGCCTCCAGCGCCCTGCAGTTCCTGGAGCCCGCCCGGCACACCGCCGACATCGCCCTCCCCGCCGACGGCCCTGTCACCTGGACCGGCCACGACGACCTCGCCGAGGCGACCGCGGTGATCCTCGCCGGAGAGGCCCGCTTCGAGGGACCCACCCCGCCGCTCACCGGCCCGGCGGCACTCGACTTCGCGGCCGTCGCCGCCATCGCGTCCGAGACCACCGGCCGCCCGGTCACCCGCACCGTCGTGCCCGACGACGTCTTCCGGGAGCAGGTCCTGGAGCACGGCGCTCCTGCCGCGATCGCCGACCTGATGGTGAGCATCTTCGCCGCGGCGCGGAAGGGCGAGTTCACCGCCGTCGACTCGACGCTGGCCGAGCTGATCGGCCGCGAGCCCGCCGACTTCCGCACCCAACTGGCGCGCGCCTGGGCCGAGTAGACGCGGAGGGGCGCGCCCTCGGCCCGCCCCGGCTCGGCGCCGGACTGCCACTCCAGCCGTCCGGGGGCGCCGATCCCGGATCGGCGCCCCCGGACGAGAGCCCCGGCTCCGTACCGGAACCGGCAGCACCCCCCGACCGCGGCGGGGCCGTCGGCACGCCCTCGGTCACACGGGAGGCCGCGGGTCGTACTGAATGCCCCGGCGCACCTCACGCGCGCGTTCCGGGGACGACAGCCGGGCGACGAGGTGGAGAGCCATGTCGATGCCGGCGGAGACGCCCGCGGACGTGATCGTGTCTCCGTCGTCGACGAACCGCTCGTCGGGCCGCACGTCGATGGTCGGGTCGAGCTCCCCGAGCTGCTCCAGCGCACCCCAGTGGGTGGTGGCCGGGCGCCCGGCCAGGAGGCCGGCCGCGGCGAAGACCAGCGAGCCGGTGCACACGCTCGTCATGAGCGGAACCGACCGGCGCATGCCCCGCACCCAGTCCAGGTGCCTGTCGTCGGTGAGCAGTGGCCGGGTCCCCCGACCGCCGGGGTGGACCAGGACGTCCGGCGCGGGCATGTCGGCCGTCGAGAAGTGCGATCCGATCGTGAGCCCCTTCGCACAGGTCACGGGGTTTCCGTCGGACGAGAAGCAGAACGCCGCCCACCGGTCCTCGGGGAAGACCCGCGTCCAGTACGACAGGACTTCCCAGGGGCCGACCGCGTCCAGTTCCTCCACGTCGGAGAACAGCAGGATCCCGATGTGCCGCACGTCTTCATCGCTCATACGCCGATCCAAGCAGACTCGCTCCCGCACAGCGCGAGGCTCTGTCACCGGGAGGTCGCCCGCCGCGCCCACGCTCCTCCGCGTGAACACCAGGGCGCTGGGGACGGCGCATTCGCGGACGAGAGGGGGATGCCTCCGGCGCAAGAGGGGCACGACGTGCTCCGCGGTGCCTCCGCGCGCCCCCGACGTGGGGATGACCGGGAACCGAATGCACCCGACCATGAACTGCCGCCACCGGCCGCCGTCGTCCAACCGCTGCGAACACACGTCGCAGCCGGGCACGCGGACGGCACTCGCGGCCGCCGCGAGCAACGCGGCAGCCCGGCGTCGGACACGTGGAAAGCCGGGTGCAACTCATGGACAACGTGGGGATCAATGGGACAACGCTGGCTGATCACGGGATGCTCGTCCGGCCTCGGGCACGCCCTGGCGACCGCCGCCGCCAGGACAGGGGCGCAGCTCGCGGTGACCGCGCGCAGGACGGCCGACCTCCAGGACCTGGTCACCGCCTGGCCCGGTCTCATCACTCCCCTCCCGCTGGAACTGCGGGACGCCACCTCGTGCGAAGCGGCCGTCCGTGAAGCGACCGACCGCCTCGGCGGGATCGACGTGCTCGTCAACAACGCGGGCGTCGGCCTGTTCGGAGCGGTGGAGGAGGTCTCGGACGGCGAACTGCGGGACCAGTTGGAGACGTTGGTGGTCGGACCGTGGCGACTCACCCGCCTCGTCCTGCCGTTGATGCGGGCGCAGGGGCACGGCCACATCCTCAACGTCTCCTCCGTGGTCGGCCGGACGACCTTCCCCGGGCTGGGCGCCTACACCGCCGGAAAGCACGCCCTCGAAGGCATGAGCCAGGCCCTGGCGATGGAGGCCGCCCCGCACAACATCCGCGTGACCGTGCTCGAACCGGGCATGTTCGCCACGCGTTACGGCAGTTCCCTGGCAGAGGCCGCCCATCGGATCGACGCCTACGACGCGACGAACCGCCCGATGCTCGAAGGCACCCGCGGCCTCGCCGCCAACCCCGAGACCGGCCGTCCCGAGGACTTCGCGGCGCGGGTTCTCGACATCGTCAATGCCGACGTCCCAACTCCCCTGCGCATCCCCGTCGGTGACGACGCGTACGGCTACCTGGAACTCGTCGAGCAAGCATCCCGCGACGAACTCGCCACGGCCCGCGCCCTCACCCGAACCTCGCTCTCGCCCACCACGATCCCCGCGCCCTCCCCCATCCCCTGACAGCGAGCCCAGGTGTGCCCGCCGTCACGGGCATGGTTGCCGAGCAGGGCAGGAACAGACCAAGTTGGGGTCGGCCGGCGCCCGTTCGGTCTCGACCGTGCTGGACGAGAATGCCGCCATGGCCGAAGAAGATCGCGACAGCACAGAGCCACGGACGTTCCTGACCTGCGCCACCGAAGTGGCGCGGCTACTCGGTCTCGGGGACGCTCCCGATGTGCCGGAGGCCGCCCGCGCTCGGCGACTTGCCCACGCCGTGCGCGGGCCACTGCTCGAACGCCCCTTTCTCAGCGAGGAGTTCTTCGCTCCGCTGATGGCCGCGGCCGTCCACGACCCGGATCCCAGCTTCTGCCGCTGGTTCGTCGAACCAGCGGTCTACGCGTTCGGGCGCCGCCGGGTCACGGCCTCACTGCTCGACTACCTACGGACGGGCACGGCCGCGGAGCAGGCGGGCGCGGAGCGGGCCTGGTACTGCGCCCACGTGCCGCTCGACGCGGACCGGTCGCCGGCCTACGCGCCCGGCGGACGTCGCGATCCCGCCATGGACGAGTACCACGACCTTATGGCCGAGTGGCACGAAACCCTGCGCCGATCAGCCACGTAACCGCTCGCTCCAGGAGCGTGGGACCACGTTGTCGGCTACCGCCCTGCCGGGCAGCGGTCGGCGGTCGGCGGTCGGCGGTCGGCGGTCGGCGGTGCTCACACTCCCGCCGCGGCCGGACTGCTCGCCGACTCGCCGGTGGACGCCGCCGATCCCGGTCCGGCGCAGCGGCAGGGCGGCCGCCACGGTGCCGTGTGCTGCGACCAGCGGGCGCCGACCTCGCGGCCGTCACCGAGGGTGTGCCGGGGCGGGGCGTCCGCCGGGACGAAGCCCACGGCGGCCAACGCTCCCGCTGACGCGAGGTTCGCCGGCTCGAAGCCCGCACGAACGGTCGGCAGCCCCAGGTGGAAGTGGCCGAGCTCCGCGCCCGCCCGCCCGAGAACAGTTCCGTGCCCAGGCCCACTCCGCGGGCGTGGGGAGGCGAGCCATCCGCCCATCTCCCCCGTGTCGGCCAGGACGCTGACACTCCCGGCGTACCTGCCGTCGTCCGTGCGTACGGCAACCACGCGTGTCTCCTTGCCCGGCGGCGGTTCGGCGGGGGCACCCAGTAGGCGTCGCGTGCGACGCGAGGAGAGCACCGAGAAGCCGTCCTCGGCTAACCGGGCCTCCCGTCGACTGCCCGGCATCCAGGACCAGTTCGCGTTCACTCCCCAAGGCCCTCTGCACCGACGCGGTCGAGCATCCGCGCCCGTCGGCGATGCTGCTCCGTGCGGCTTCGGCGCCCGCCCGGCCCCGCGACGCCACACAACCGGAACTCTTTCGCAGCGGCGGCCCCCACTGGGGACCGCCCAGACCAGGGTGCGGTCGGCCGGTGTCCGGCTCTCAGCGAGCACCTCGACGGCCCTCGTGCGCAGGTGAATCGGCGGGCCACCCCGCAAAGCCGCACGATTGGCCCACCGGGTCGAGGTGCGGGACGCCGAAGTCGCCGCCCCGAGGCGCCTCGCCCAACCGGAACGACGCGGCCGTGGCAGCCGGACGACCGCCGGGTGCCGCGGTTACCCTGCGGGCATCGACGCCCGGGCGTCGCCACCGCGCCCTGCCCCCGCCCGGCGTTTCCCTGCCGGTCCACCGGGCCGGTGCCCCACCGGAGGAACCCCCATGAACCCACCGCCGTCTCCCGGCCGAGCACTCCTACCCCTGCGGCGGAGAGGGACCGCCAGCCTGCGCACCCCTCGTGTCACGGCAACCGGAGACGGAGCAACTCATGCGTGAACGCCTCCGGTTCGAGGGATGCATCGCCGGCATCGGGACCTCCTCCGGAGCCCGGATCGTGCTCGGGCACTGGCTGCGGTCGCCGCTCGGGACGTTCAGTGACGTCATGCTCGAACAAGCCGACGGGCAACGGGTGTTGCTCGCTCCCACCCCCGACGCGGCGGAGTTCGTCGCCGGCACCTACGTGTTCGACGAGATCCTGGTCGTGCCGGTCGAGGTGTCCGTCACCGACACCGTCTGGACCGTCGACGCCGGGCCTCTCCATCTGCGTTTCACCACGGGCCGCCGCGGCGCGCTGGGGCTTCTGCTGCGGGCCGTGCCCCGCCCGGTGGCCGCCCACCCGCTCTGGGTCACGGCGATCGGGCCACCCGCCCGTCTACTGAGGGGTGTACGCACACACGGCAGCGCACGTCCCGGACGTCACGAGTGGTACGGCGCGCACGACCTTCGTCCGATCACGACGGCCACAGCCACCCTGGACGGTGAGCACCTCGGCGGTCTCGCTGCCGTCGAGCCACCGGTGCGGTTCGGATTCGGCTCCACCCCGCGCAGGCCGTCCCTGGTTCAGGTCACCACCACGGTCGAACGCGAGTCCGCCACGGCCGAGACCAATGCCGGGGACGTCAACTGAAGCCTCGCGGGGAGGTGTTGCCGAGCCGCACCCCGGACGCGGCGCCCCGGGGCCGGCGGCGTTCCCCTCGTGGACCGGCGCGCCGAGCAGGTACTGCCCGACGGTCCCGTCGCACGCCGCCCGGCGCGTACTGGCGCGCCCTCGGTGCGCCGGTACCGGCAGCCAGTACGTTGGCGACCATGCCGATGGCCGTCTACCTTCCCGACTCCGGATCCCTGCCGCCGTGGGTACGCATCGTGGTCGGTGTGGTGGTGATCGGTCTGGTGATCACCCGGCTCGTGCTGAGCCTCCGCAGCCGGCGGCGCAGGCGCTGAGCCGGTGCCTCCGGCCGGGGCCGCTCGGTCCCGGCCCCGGCCGCAGCGGCCCGTCAGGCGGCGGAGCGGTCGGCCGCGGGCCGGCGGCGCAGGTCGGGGTCGAGGATGGCGGGCGGCAGGTACTCCTGGTCGAGGGTGCCGACCTCCACGCCGGGCGGCACGATCTCGTCGATGCGGTCGAGCAGGTCGTCGTCGAGGCGGACGTCGAAGCCCGCGATCAGGTCGTCGAGATGCGCCATCGTGCGCGCCCCGGCCAGCGCGCTGGTCACGCCGGGATGGGCCAGCGTGAACGCCATCGCGAGGTGGGTGAGCGGCATGCCCGCCCCCTCGGCTAGGGGGATCAGCCGCTCGACGACGTCGATGCGGTGCTCGTTGCTGAGGTGGGTGAACATGCCCGCGCGGGTCAGGGTGTTCTCCTGGTTCTTGCGCACCCGGCCTGTGAGCAGCCCCTGGGCGAGCGGCCCCCAGACCATGACTCCCAGACCGTGCCTCTGGGCGACCGGCAGGACCTCGCGTTCCACCCCACGGTTCAGCAGGGAGTAGGGCGGCTGCTCGGTGTGCATGCGCTCAAGCCCGCGACGTTCCGCCACCCACTGCGCCTCGACGATCTCGGAGGCGGGCGTGTTGGACGAGCCGACGGCACGGACCTTGCCGCTGCGGATCAGGTCGGTGAGCGCGGAGAGGGTTTCCTCGATGTCCGTGGCGGGGTCGAGGCGGTGGACCTGGTAGACGTCGATGTAGTCCGTCCGCAGTCGACGCAGCGAGTTCTCCACGGCCCGCACGATCCAACGGCGCGATGTGCCGCGCTGGTTGGGATCCTCCCCGACGGGCCGGCCGAACTTCGTGGCCAGGACGACGTTGTCGCGACGGCCCTTGAGCGCCTTGCCGACGACCTCCTCGGAGTCGCCGTAGACGTCGGCGGTGTCCAGGAAGTTGATCCCGGCGTCCAGGGCCCTGTGGATGATCCGCGCCGACTCGTCGGGGTCGTTGCCCATGCGGGTGGCGTACATCAGCGTGCCGAGCGCGTACGGGCTGACCATGATTCCCGTGCGGCCGAGAGACCGGTACCTCATGAGGGCTCCTCCGGGTGGCGGCCTTGACCGGTCGGCACCGTAGACTGAGAGAAATGGAAAAGCGTTCCGGAAACAGGATACGGAACAGCTTTCCGGATACGCAACCGGAGTGACCGTGCATGATCCGTCCACGACCCGCGAGGGTGAGGGCCGCCGTCGGCGTGCCGACGCGCAGCGCAACCTCGACGCCCTCCTCGACGCCGCGAGGTCGGTCTTCGACACCACGGGCGTCGACACGCCCGCGAAACAGATCGCGGACCTCGCGGGCGTGGGCGTCGGCACCCTCTACCGGCACTTCCCGCTGCGCTCGGACCTGGTCAAGGCCGTCGTCGAGAGCAACATCGACGCCATCGCCGACCTCGGGCCGCGACTCTCCGCCGAGCGCGACCCCGCGGACGCCCTGACCGAATGGCTTCGCCAGTACGCGACGTTCCTGGGCAGCAAACGGGGACTCGCCCCTGCCCTGCACTCCGGCGACCCCGCCTACCGCGAACTGCCGGGCTACTTCCTCGACAGGGTCGGACCCGCCCTCGACGCACTGCTGGAGTCCGCCGTCGCCGCCGGTGTCGCCCGCTCCGACGTCAGCGCCCACGACGTGCTCTACGCCGTCGCCAACCTCTGCATGCCCGTTCCGGACGGACAGCCCGCCTACCGTTCCCGGCTCATGGTCACCGTCCTCACGGACGGACTCCTCACCCGCGCGGGGCGGTGACCGCGTTCAGGCAGTGCCGTTCCCCGATTCCGTGCACGAGAGCGACAGTTGGGGAGGGCGGCTATTCGGCACCGGCGCCCACACCGAGCAACGTACGTGCCAGAGTGCGGAGTTCGTCGTCCGGGTGGCCCTGGCCCGAGACCGGCCCGTCGTGGATCAGGCGCCGCGGGGAGAAGGCGTAGGCACGGAGAGTGGGGCGAAGTCCCTCCGGAACACGGCCGGTTGCGGCGAGTGCTCCGAGTGCGCGGAGGCCGACCGGCGTGGGGCCGACCAGCTCGGCGAGGACCGGGACGACGCGGTCCGGGGACTGGGTGATCCAGTACAGAGCCTCGGCTGCCGCCAGCCGGGTCCACTCGTGCCGCGCCTCCAGCCGGGGCTCGACGAGCGGCAGCAGCGGGGCGGCTGCGCTGCCGAGCGGTTCCAAGGCGCCCAGGTACCAGTGTGTTTGCCCCGAGCCGGACAGCACCTCCTCGAACGTGCGGAGGCACAGCCCGACGTCCCCGGTCAGCCGGTGGTGCGCCACGGCCGCCGCCGCGCGCAGCGCCGGGTCACTGCTCCGTGTGGCGTCGGCCACCAGGTCGACGGTCTCCTGCGTCGCGACGCCGCCCGCTCCGAGCCACCGGGCGGCGACCACGGCCGCACGGCGGGTGCGGAGGCATTCGACGAGCTCCGGCAGGGCCACACGGGCGCCGGCGCCGAGCGGTTCGAGAGCGCGGACGAGGGCGATGGCGTCGTTGCCGGTAGCACCCGCCGCCAGTGCCCGGCGGATCTCGGGTATCAGCCGGTCGGTGCCTTCCGGGCAGTGCCGCGCGGCCGCTTCGAGCAGCCGGGGGCCGGGCCGGCGCAGCACCAGTTCCAGGGCGCGCGGGTCACGGGAGTTCACCAGGGCGAGGAGCGCCGGCCCGGCGGTCACCTCGTCGGCATCCGTCGCGTACCGGTGCAGTGTGTCGCGGAGGCCGTGGCCCGGGGCGAGCCCGAGTTCGGGCAGGCGCTCGATCCAGTGGCCGACGGTACGCAGGCGGGCGGCCCGGGTCCGGGAGCTCGTCTGGTGCGGCAGCGCTTCCAACAGCAGGTCCAGCACCGCCGGTTCACGGTCGCGCCAGCTCTCGGCGATTGCCTCGGCGAGCCAGGAGCCGCGCGAGCCGATGTCCCCGCGCCTGATCCAGCGGGCGGCCACGCGGAGCCCGGCGTCCGGGTCCTCCGTGAGCACGTGCCTCAGTCGGTCCTCCTGGGTGGTGGCGCCCGACCAGGGGAACTCGTCGTCCCCGGGGTCGGGTTCGGCGCCGTCCTCGGCGATCACGTCCACCAGGTCGGCCGGGTACGGCGGCCCGGACCGTGCCACGGCGAGCAGGGCCGCAGCCAGCCTGACCTCGGGCAGCGGGCTGTCGGCCGCCGCCGTCCCGCGTCCGAACCGGGCCAGGACGACCACCGCGTCCGCCCGCACCGCCGGAACGGGGTCGTTGGCGTAGATCTCGTCGAGCCGGGCCACGACCTCGGCCCGCCGGTCCTCCGGGAGCAGCTCTGCCACGGCCGCGACCACCCGCAGGGCGGCTCGGCGTACCCCTCGCTCGGTGTCGTCGAGGCAGCACAGCAGCTCCGGCAGCTCCTGGCAGAGCGCGGTGCAGACGGCGCCGACGGAGGTGTCCTGCCAGTGCGGCGGGTCGACGGCCTCCGGATCGTGGTCGGCGAGGATGGCGAGCAGCATCAGCAACTCCGCCCGCTTGAACCGCGCGTGGCGCACCGCGTGCGCGAGGAAGGGGACGGCGGGCGCCGACGCGGGATAGACGCTGCCCTGGTGGTGGATGTTGCCGTAGAGCTCGTAGATCGCCTCGTCGACCGCCTCCTCGTCGTCCTGGTAGAGCGCTGAGATCAGCTCGGGCACGTCCTCGGCCGGGCCGTAGGCGTGGGTCAGGGCGTGCCACTGGACTCGGTCCAGCTCGGCCGGAGATCTCATGGTCCGCGCTCCTCGTCTGATCAGGTCCGCAGACCTTATCGATCACCGCCGACAGCGACATCACCGAAGGCACGCCGGCAGGCGAACGGTAGGGTCACCGCGTGCAGTTGCGGCGCGGGCCTGCCGCGGGAGGCAGGGGGTTCGGATGACCGGCTGGCGGCGGTTCGAGCGGCAGGAGACACAGGACGCCGCGCCCGGATACTGGGAGATCCGCCAGGAGGGCATCCGCTGCTTCCTGCGCTGGGGCTCCGACCGGACCCCGGGCAGGGCGAGCACGACGATCCTCGACGACGAGCAACAGGCGGGGCGCCACGCGGCACGAAAGATCAACGACCGGCTGCGCAAGGGCTACACCGAGGTGGAACCGCCGTGCGATCCGGCGGACGCCGAGGCCGGCACGCCCGTGCTGGAGTTCCTCACCCGGGCCGTCGGCCCCTACGCGCCCGTACCGGAGTTCCTGCCGGTCGACGGGTTCGACCAGGTCTTCCGGTGCGCGCGAACGCCCGATCACCCGAACGGCTTCTTCGAGTACTACGTGCTGCGTGAGCAGGGTCTCGGCGCGGTCCGCTTCGCGGTACGAGCGGCCGGCCACCAGGACGCGGTGGTCGCGGAGTTCCTGGAATTCCTCTGCTCCCGACGGGACCTCGCCTTCGACGGGCGGTCCCACCACAAGGTGCCCCTGCCGCGTCCCGTGGGGCCCTTCGACCACGCGCTGTTCTGCTCCCCGGCACTGGGCCGGGGCTGCGCCGCCTACCCGGCTCTTGCAGCGCGGGTGGCGACGGCCTTTCCCGTGTTCGACTGCGAGATCGGGGACGAGGACCCGGAGGTACTGGTCGACGCCCGCATCCACGGTCGCGCCCCGCTGCCCTACAGCGACTGGGGCCGGTCGCCGTATCCCGCCGTCGACCTGCGCTTCGACATCCAGCCGTCGTTCTACCGGCCGTCACCGAAGTTCAAGGCCCAGCGGACGGCCGACCTCCGGAAGCTCATGGAGATCCTGCCGACGGCGTCACCGCGGAGCTGGCTGGAGGTGCGGTCCTTCCGGGGCGAGACCACACGCCTCCAGCCCGGCACGACCATGTCCTTCCTTGACGTGCTGTCCCTTCTGACCGACTGACCGACTGAGCGGACGGGCCGCGGGCCTGCCGCCGCCCGTTCAGACGGGCGGCGGCAGGCGGCATGCGTCCGACGGCCGTGCGCGCACCGGGCGGTCATGCCCGTTCGGTGTCCCTCCGCAGCCAGGCGTCCAGCGCGTCGTAGGCGCGTGCCCTGGCCTCCGGCAGGGAGAGGAAGACGTCGTGGCGGGCGCCGGTGACGGGAACGACGGTGGTCTCGCCCCCGAGGCAGCCGGCCCAGCGCGCGATCTGCGCGACGTCCAGAATCAGGTCGGCCCGGTCGCTCAACTCCGTGCGGCGGCGCGAGAAATGCGTACGGTCCGAGCGCAGCACGAGTGACGGGACTCCGACGTCGAGGCCGCGGTGCAGCCGGGCGTGGCCGCGCCGCACGGCGTTGAGCCAGCCGACGGTGACGGGGAACCCCGCCAGGGGCTTGAGGTCGAGGTCGAAGTCCCATTCGCCGCCGCGGCTGCTGTGCAAGGTGTCGCCGTAGACGGCGCTCGGCGGGATCGGGACCGTGCGCAGGGGTGTGGCCTTCGCGAGGAGGCGCAGGAGCTGGGTGACCGGACCGCGCTGCACGGAGCTGCCCTGGAGGTCGAACCAGGGGCTGTTGAGGACGAGACCGGCCACGGGAGCGGTGCGTCCCGCTTCCCGTCGCCGGTGCAACCAGAGCGGGAGGATCAGACCTCCCGTGGAGTGCGCGACGAGGTGGACGGGCAGGCCGGGGTGCTCCTGGGTGACCGCGTCGAGTGCCAGGTCGAGTTCCTGGTCGTACAGGGCGAGGTCGCTGATGTGGTGCGGGGTCTGTCCCGGTTGGCGGGCCCGGCCGCATTTACGCAGGTCGAGGGCGTAGAAGGAGAGCCCGCGTGCGGCGAAGAAGTCGGCCAGGGCGGTCTGGAAGAAGTAGTCGGCGAACCCGTGGACGTAGAGAACGGCGCCGCAGGCCGGAGCCGGAGCGGGTGTCTGCGCGTCGGTGCCGCGGCGGACGAGAACGGCGGTCACCGTGCCTTCGCCGTCGGGGTCGGCTCCGAGGTCGAAGGTGTGCTGCTGACAGCCCTCAACGATGTCGGGCTTCCAGTCGATTGCGGTCAAGGGGCGCTCCAGGAAAGGGGACGGGTCAGTCAGTTGCCTCGGGCCGTGCGCTTGCGGAACACGTCGAGGAGGACGGGGGTCAGGGACGGGCTGGCGCGGGTGAGCAGGTCGGGCAGCCGTGCGCTCGAACCGATCAGGAGCCTGGGCCTGCGACGCGACACCGCGTCCAGGATTCTCTCCGCGGCGCGGTCGGCGGGGTAGTTCAGCAGGTGGGCAACACTGCTGGAATCACCTTTCGCGCCGCGCTCCGAGTCACGCGTCGTGCCGCTCTTCGCATCGGGTCCCGCATCGGGTCCCGCGTCGGGCTCCGCGTCAGCCTTCGCCGCACGTGCGGTCAGCGCCGCGCTGATCCGGGCGTTCTCGGCGATCCTGGTCCGGACGCCGCCGGGGTGCACCACCGTCACACCGACGTGACCGTACAACTCGGCACGCAGGGCCTCCGTGAACCCGCGCACCGCGTACTTGCTCGTGCTGTAGGCCACCTGCCCGGCGGGGGCGATCAGGCCGAACACGCTGGACACGTTGACCAGATGGGCGCCCGGCCGCGCGCGGAGCGTGGGCAGCAGCGCCCGTGTCAGCGTGACGACGGCCCGCAGGTTCACCGCCAGCAGCCAGTCGAACTCCTCCGCGCTCACCTGGTCGAAGGAACCGGCCAGCGCCACGCCCGCGTTGTTGATCAGCAGACGGGTGTCCGGGTGCCCGGCGGCGAGCCGGCCACCGAGGTTCCGCGTTGCCTCGTCGTCGGCGAGGTCGACCACATAGGTCGCCACCGGCTTGGTGGTGCGGGCACGCACGGTCGCGGCGACCTTGTCGAGACGTACGGCGTCACGGTCGACCAGGGCCAGTGAACTGCCCCTGTCGGCAAGGGAGTAGGCGAGCTGTTCACCCATGCCGCTCGCCGCGCCGGTGACGATCGCGGTACCCGGCGCGAACTCGAACCGCTCCAGTGCCATGCCCCTCACGCCCCGGTCTCGGTCTGGGCGGTGACGGCCTGCCGCCGGTGCGCGGAACTGCTGGTCAGCCGCAGCTCCGGATCTTCGACGGGCAGCCTGCGCAGCAGGCGCACGTCCTTCGTGTACTGGAACGAGGTGAGCCAGGGGGCGCGTTCGCCCTGGCGGGGCAGGGTGTCGACGGCCCGGCGGACGTAGCCCGCCTGGAAGTCGAGCAGGGGGCGCAACGGCATGGCGCTGTCGGCGACTTCGGGGCGCGCGGTGTCGTGGCCGCCCTCGTCCATCTGCCTGAGGAGCCGGCAGAAGTGCTCGCAGAGCAGCCCGACCTTGAGGGTCCAGGAGGAGTTGGTGTAACCGATCGCGTAGGCGAAGTTGGGCACTCCGGAGAGCATCATGCCCTTGTAGGCGACGGTGTCGGCGAGGTCGACCGGGACGTCGTCGACGCGCAGGGCGATGCCTCCCATGGCCTGGACGTTGAGCCCGGTGGCGGTGACCACGACGTCGGCGTCCAGTTCCCGGCCGGAGGCCAGCCGGACACCGGCCTCGGTGAACGTGTCGACGGCCTCCGTCACCACCGACGCGGCGCCGCTTCGGATCGCCCGGAACAGGTCGCCGTCCGGCACGACACAAAGACGCTGGTCCCACGGGTCGTAGGGCGGGTTGAAGTGCTCGTCGACCGGATAACCCTCGGGCAGCATACGGACGTTGTACCGGCGGATGATCCGGCGTGCCGTCTTCGGGAAGCGTCGGCAGAACCCCCACACCGCCGCCTGCCTGGCGATGTTCTTGCGGCGGGCCAGGGCGTGCCCGCGCCTGTCGCCGAGGACCGCCCTCAACCGCTCGGCGAGCCGGTCCCGGGCGGGGACGGGCAGGATGTACGTGGGGGTGCGCTGAAGCATGACGACGTGGCCGGCGGTCCGGGCGAGGGCGGGAACGAGCGTGACCGCGGTGGCTCCGCTGCCGATGACGACCACCCGCTTCCCGGCGCAGTCCAGGTCCTCGGGCCAGTGCTGGGGGTGGACGACACGGCCACCGAACCGCGCACGTCCGGGGAGGTCCGGGGTGAATCCCTCGTCGTAGCGGTAGTACCCGGCCGCGCAGAACAGCCAGGAGCACGTGAGCGTGGACCGTTCACCGGTACCGGTGTCCTCCACCAGGACCGACCAACGGGCCTGCTCGGACGACCAGTTCGCGCCGACGACCCGCGTGCGGCTGCGAATGGCCCGGTCGATGCCGTACTTCGCCGCCGTCCGGCGCAGGTAGGCGAGGATCTTGTCGCCGCCGGCGATCGCGTCCTGCTCCCGCCAGGGCTCGAACTCGTAGCCGAAGGTGTGCAGATCGGAGTCCGACCGGATGCCCGGGTAGCGGAAGAGGTCCCAGGTGCCGCCGGATGCCTCACGGGACTCCAGGATCGCGTAGCTGCGTTGCGGGTGGTCGCGCCGGAGGTAGTACGCGGCACCGATCCCGGAGATCCCGGCGCCCACGATGAGCACGTCGTACGTGTCCGGGGCGGCTTCGGTGGTGGAGGACATGGGGTACAACTCCCGTGCTTCGGGGCGGAGATGCCAGGCGGTGGCAACGATGCGTCCCTGGCATTGTGCGACCGGGCGAGGCCCCCTTCCCAGGTGTGAAGTGCTCCGGATTCCGGCGAACGTGGTGCAACATGCCCTTCTTCGCCTACGCTGCCGGGGTGTCCTGGGAAACGCCCTCACCTCGTGTGCGCGAACTGCTGCGCGAAGGTGCGCGCAGGGCACTGGACCCGCCCGCGGAGTGGCTGCGCGAGCTCGACAGCGCCACGCTCTCCGGCCCGCACCGCGCACAGCTCAACGACGACCCGGTCCTCGCCGCGGCCACCCGCCGCGCCAACCGCTCCAACCTGCTGGTCTGGGCGGCGGCCAACATCGACCGCCCCGGCGAACGCGTCGCGCCGAACATCGGCGACGTCCCCGTGTCCGTCGCCCGCGACCTCGTGCGCCGCGGACTCAACGAGAGCGCCCTGGACGCCTACCGGGCCGGCCAGGGCGTGGCCGTGCGGCTGTGGACCGAGATCTGCTTCGGCCTCACCTCCGACGTCGGCGAACTGCGGGAACTCCTCGACACCTCCAGCCGGTCGATCGCCGCGTTCATCGACGACACCATCGCGGCGCTCAGCGACCTCATCGCCGAGCAGCGGGACGAGCTCGCCCGGGGAACCCACGCCGAGCGGCGTGAGACCGTCGGCCTGCTCCTCTACGGGGAGCCGATCCCGCGGGCGCGGGCCGAACAACGTCTCGGCTACCGCTTGGCGGGGCCCCACACGGCCGCGATCGTCTGGACCGAGGAGGCCCACGCGGACCCCGCCGCCCTGGGACGGGTCACGGATCTGATCGCCACCGGTGCCGCCGACCCGCAGCCGTTGGTCGTCCTCGCTGGCACCGCCACCCGCTGGATCTGGCTGCACGCGAGCCCCGACCCGGCCGTCGTGCGCGAGGGCATGGCCGCCGAGTCGAGCGTCCGGGCCGCCGTCGGGTCCACCGGCGCGGACCTCGAGGGCTTCCGGCGCAGCCACCTCGACGCGCTCAAGGTCCAGCGGATGCTGTCCCGGCTCGACTCGCCGCAGCAACTGGCCACCCACGACGAGGTGGAGCTGGTCGCCCTGGTCACCTCCGACGTGGAAGCGGCCGACGGCTTCGTCCAGCGCGTCCTCGGCGACCTCGCGCACGCCGCTCCCTCCGTCCGCGAGGCGGTACGGGCCTTCATCGCCGCGCAGTGCAACGCCTCGCTGGCCGCCGACCGCCTCTACGTCCACCGCAACACCCTGCTGCGCCGCCTCACCCGGGCCGACGAACTGCTGCCCCGGCCGCTCTCGGAGGACGTGGTGGGCATCGGCACGGCACTGGAGGTCCTCCGCTGGCGGGGCACCGCGTGAAGGCCACCACCCGGGGGACGGACCGGGAGCCGCCCCGCTGATCGGTCTCGTCGCCACGCCGCCGGCACTTCCACGGGCGATGAGAAGGAGGCGCAGGATCCGTCCGACCGTAGGCAGCAGCATGGGCAGCGGCGAGGCGGCCGGAGCGGTCGCCGGAAACGGAGCGGCACGATGACGCGATACCTGATCTCATTCGACGACGGCGCGATGGACTTCCTCGGGGAGGACCTCACGGCGGTCGGCGAGGCATCCCACCGGGTCGTGCGGGAGGCCGAGGAAGCGGGTGTCTGGATCTTCGGCGCCGGACTGGAACGGCAGCGGGCAAGCATCGTGGCACCCGACGGCACGGTCACGGACGGGCCGTTCCCCGAGGCCAAGGCGGTGGTCGGCGGATTCTCGGTCATCGAGGTGCCCTCGCGCGAGGACGCGCTGCTGTGGGCCGCGAAGATCGCCGAGGCGTGCCGGTGTGCCCAAGAGGTACGCGAGATCATGCACGACCCGGAAAGCTGAGCGCCGAGCCGTCCGAGGCGGAGGGCACCCGAGGCGACGAGCGCCCCGCGCGGAGTGCGCCGGAGGCTTGTCGGGCGGGCGCCCGGCCGTCAGAGCGGCGGCGGGGGTGGAGATGGCCGGTGGCCGGAACCCTCCGCCTCCGCCTCGGCCGCGTCGGCGAGAGCGGTGGCCGCCGCCTCCTCCGCCCGCGCCTTGTCGTGGGCGGCCTGGGCGGCCATGTCGTCCGAAGGCTTCTCCTTCGTGGCCGGAGACTTGGGCAGCACCTCCGTGAAGGCGCGGGACATGCCCTGGAGCGCGGCGGTGATCTCACTGGGCACGACCCAGAAGTTGTTCCCCTGCCCCTGGGCCAGTTGGGGCAGCGTCTGGAGGTACTGGTAGGCCAGCAGCTTCGGGTCGGGATCGTTGCGGTGCACGGCCTGGAACACCTCGTCGATGGCCCGCGACTGGCCCTCGGCCTCCAGCACCGCGGCGGTACGGTTTCCCTCGGCGCGCAGGACGGCGGCCTGCTTGTCGCCCTCCGCGGTGAGGATCTGCGACTGGCGCTGGCCCTCCGCGCCGAGAACGGCGGCCCTCTTGTCCCGCTCGGCGCGCATCTGCTTCTGCATCGCGTCCTTGATGGACTGCGGAGGGTCGATGGCCTTGATCTCCACCCGGTTGACCCTCAGCCCCCATTTGCCGGTGGCCTCGTCTAGTACGCCGCGCAACTGGCTGTTGATGGTGTCCCGGGAGGTGAGTGTCTTCTCCAGGTCCATGGAGCCCACGACGTTGCGGAGCGTGGTGACGGTGAGCTGTTCGACCGCCTGGAGGAAGCTCGCGATCTCGTAGAAGGCCGCTCTGGGGTCCGTGACCTGGAAGTAGAGCACCGTGTCGATCTCGACGACCAGGTTGTCCTCGGTGATGACCGGCTGGGGTTTGAAGGAAACCACCTGCTCGCGCAGATCGATCACCGGACGGACGCGGTCGACGTAGGGAATGACGAGGCTGAGACCGGGATTCAGGGTCCGGTGGTAGCGGCCGAGTCTCTCGACGTTGCGAGCGCGGGCCTGCGGCACGATGCGTACCGCCCTCACCACGGTGAACACCGCGATCAGCGCGACTATCAGGCCGGCGATCAAGAAAGCCGTGGTCTCCATGTCCTAGTCCCTGGGGTAGACGATCGCGGTCGCACCGCTGATCTCCATGACGTCGACGGTCCTGCCCGGGGCGATCACGAGCGTCTCGTCGTACGCCCGCGCGGTCCATTCCTCGCCGCCGATGCGGACCCTGCCGCCCCGGCCGGTCACCTCCGAGACGACGAACGCGTCCGAGCCGATCAGGGCGTCCACCCCGAATCTCCGCGCCGGAGGCCGACGCACCTGGCGCAGCGCGAGGGGCCGCACGAACAGCAGGGCGACCACGGCGACCACGGTGAACACCACGAACTGCAACGGCAGGGGCAGGCCGATCGCCGCGGCTCCCGCCGTGAGGAACGCGGCCGCGCTCAGCATGCCGAGCGCGGCGGTGAGCGTGAGGATCTCCGCCGCGGCCAGTACCGCCGCGACGATCAGCCAGATCAGCCACGGATCCATTGCTCGCCCACCTACTGGCCGTCCGCCCAGGTGGTTCCTGGTGAGGCCCCTCGAACGATCACTGTGCGAGGCGCCGCGCATCGCGCTCCCACGCGCACTCGCCGTTATTTCACCTTTCATCCGCTTATAACCGTGTTGCCCCTGCGGGAAGATCACCGAACATCTGCTCGACACTCAATGGCGGACGGCGCCGGAAGCAGCCCCCACCGGACCGACGGACCTGCCCCGGGCACGACATCCGGCGACGACGACCGCCCCACCGTCGGCGTGGGGACAATGAGGCATGGAATTACGAGGGGACAGGGTCCTGCTGCGCCCGACCGTCGAGGAGGACGGCGGGACGCTCGCGCGCATCGTCCGCGAGCCGGAGGTCGCCGCGTGGTGGGCGCCTCCCCCGGAGGACTTCGACCGCATGCTCGCCGTGGTGGTCGACGGCCGGGTCGCGGGAGCGATCCAGTTCGCCGAGGAGTCCGACCCGGGTTTCCGCCACGCCGGCATCGACGTGTTCATGTCGGCGCGGTACCAGGGCAAGGGGCTCGGTACGGATGCCGTGCGCACGCTGGCGCGATGGCTGGTGCACGAGCGCGGGCACCACCGCCTGGTGATCGACCCCGCCGCCGCGAACACCGTTGCCATCCGCAGTTACCGCAAGGTCGGGTTCAGGCCCGTGGGGATCATGCGGCAGTACGCGCTCGACCACAGGACGGGCCTGTGGCAGGACGGCCTGCTCATGGACCTGCTCGCCGCCGACCTGACCTGACCCGCCCCCGCTCCACCGGACACGGCCCGTTCGCCGGGCTTCCGCTCTCCGGAAGCCCGGCCGGGGTCAGGGGGTCAGGCGGTCAGGGGGTCCAGCGGGGGTCGCGGCCGCTGAAGGCGAGGAGCCTGTCCGCGTGACCGGCGCCGGGCGGCGGGGTCACCGGGGGTGCGTACTTCCCGAAGGAGTCGCGGACGAAGTCGACCAGTTGCGCCGCGATGCCTTCCAGTCCCTCGGCCACGTCCTCCGGCAACGGCAGGTCGTCCTGCCCGGTCGCCACCGCGATGTCCCACGCGTGGAGCGCCGCGTCCAGGGCGGCCGCGGCGGCACCCGACCGGGCCGGCATCGGCCCCATCGGCGTCGGCACGGTGTCGGCGTCCGCTCCCGACTCCCACGCCCGTGCCGCAGCCTCCAGCACGGGCACCAGCTGCGCCGCCGGGTCGTCCGCCACGGTGTCACTGGGTGCGAAGGGGTCCTCGGCGGGAGGTGTACCGGTGATCTGCATGACCAGCGCCTGCTGGTCGAGAAGCGCGTGGTTGAACACCTGGCGCACCGTCCACTCGGTGCACGGAGTCCGCCGTTCCCAGGCGTCGTCCGGCACGCCCCGTACGACGGTGAGCAGGTACTCGTGTGCCTCGGCAAGCAACTTGAAAACCTCTGGAGCCATGCGGCACATCCTCCCCGCGACTCCGGGGAGGGACAACCGGGGAGCCCGGATGACCGGAAGTGTGAGTTCCGGTGACCGTCGCCGATCACGGTGGGCCGCACTTGCTCCGTCCTTCGCCGCAAACGTTTCGGACGACGTGTGGGGTCGCACCCCGCACGGACCACTCACGCCGGCCCCGCACGGCACCCCCTTCTCCCGACGAACTCCGGGCCGGGCGGCCGCCGGGTGCCTACGATGCGTCGGGTGATTACCTGTGTGGTGAACTACGTGATCGATCCGGCGAAGACCGAGGAGTTCGAACGGTTCGGCCGCCGCTGGATGCAGCTCGTCAACCAGCACGGCGGCACGCACCACGGCTATTTCCTCCCGGCGGAGGGCGCCAGCGACATCGCGCTCGCGCTGTTCAGCTTCCCGAGCCTCGCCGCGTACGAGCGGTACCGCGAACGGTTCGGCCAGGACCCCGAGTTCGTCGAGGCGGACCGCATCAGGGACGAGAGCAACTGCGTACTGCGCTACGAACGCACCTTCATGCGCCCCGTGCTGCCGGAGGCGGCGGAGCCGGAGCGGCACCCGGAACCGTAGCCCGGCGCGGCCGGCGGACGCACCGCGGAGCATCGCCGCCCGTACCGCCGGGCGGGACCGCGCGGCCTCGGCGCGTTCGCGAGACCTCTCAGTCGGGTCGGCTGCGCGGGGAGACCAGGCCGCTCTCGTAGGCGAGTACCACGGCCTGGACCCGGTCCCTCAGGCCGAGCTTCGACAGGATGCGGCCGACGTGCGTCTTGACGGTGGTCGGACTGAGGAAGAGGCGGTCGGCGAGTTCAGCGTTGCTCAGACCCGTCGCCAGCAGCCCCAGCACTTCCAGTTCACGGGCGGTCAGCTCGGACAGGTCGGCGTGCGGACCGGCCGGCGGGGAATCCCGGCGCCGAGCGAAGCGCTCGATCAGCCTCCGGGTGATCGTGGGCGCGAGCAGGGCGTCGCCCGAGCGCACGAGACGCACGGCGGCCACGAGGTGTTCGGGAGTGACGTCCTTCAGCAGGAAGCCGCTCGCCCCGACGGTGAGCGCCGCGTACACGTAGTGGTCGAGGTCGTACGTGGTGAGGATGATGACGCGGGTGCCGTCGCGGCCGCCGGTCGCGTCGGGACCGTCCGCGAGGATGCGCCGGGTGGCCTCGATGCCGTCCATGTTCGGCATGCGGACGTCCATGAGGACGACGTCGGGCCGGGTGCGCCGGACGGCGTCGACCGCCTCGTGGCCGTCCGCCGCCTCCGCCGTCACTTCGATGCCGTCGGCGGCCAGGATCATCCCGAACCCCGTGCGCACCAGCGCCTGGTCGTCGGCGATGACGGCCCGCAGGGGCGCGGGCTCCCTCACGGCGCCTCCCACGGGACGCGGGCCGAGACCCGGTAGCCGCCGTCGGGGGCGGGACCGGCGGTGAGTTCGCCGCCGTAGAGCGCGAGCCGCTCGCGCAGCCCGATCAACCCGCGGCCGTTGCCGTCCACCGGCGGGGCGTCCGGACCCCCGCCGGAATCCGCGACCGCTCCGGTGTCGGTGACCTCGATCTCCAGCCATGCACCGGCGAACCCGAGGGTCACGGTCGCGGCGGCACCCGCGGCGTGCTTGATCGTGTTGGTGAGCGCCTCCTGCACGACGCGGTACACCGTGAGTTCCACACCGGGCGGCAGCGGCAGGGGCGGGAGGGTCACGGTGAGGGCGACCGGCGTCCCCGCCGCGCGCACCCGCTCGACGAGGGCGTCGAGCTGTCCGACGCCGGGCTGCGGTTCGAGGCCGTCGGCGGGAGTGCCGCCGCCCGCGGCCGTGTCCGGTCGCGCACCCGTCCCCGCGCCGGGTCCCGCGAGCAGACCCATCACGTGCCGGAGTTCGGCCATGGCCGCGCGCCCGCCGGCCTCCACCGCCAGGAGCGCCGCCTTGGACCGCTCCGGGGCCGCGTCCATGACCTTGCGTGCCGCACCCGCCTGAATGACCATCACGCTCACATTGTGGGTGACGACGTCGTGGAGTTCGGCGGCGATGCGCGCCCTCTCCTCCTCCACCGCCCGGCGCGTGGCCGCCTCCTGGGCCCGCTGAAGATCCGTGAACCGCTTCCTGCTGGCGAGGAGCCGCCGCCGTCCGAGCCGGACGAGGTTGGCCAGCACCCCCACGACCAGGAGCACCACGGCGGGACTCGACCAGCCGGGCAGTATCGGGTCCGAGTCGCGGAAGGCGACTCCCGCCAGGACGGCGGCGACGATCAGCGCGGCCATGGCCCGCCTCCGGTAACGGCTGTGGGCGACCGCCCCGTACGCGCCGACACTGCACGTGAGCACGTTGATCCAGGAGACGCGGTCCCCTATGGCCAGCGAAGCGGCCGCGACCACGCCGAACGCGAGCAGCGGCCACCGGCGCCTGGCCGCGAGCGGCAGCGCGGACAGCACGACCAGGATCCAGGGCGCCACGGAACGTTCGGGCTCGTACAGGGGTCCGGGGCGGGGAAGGCCCGGCGGGGACGGAATCGTGCCCGCGCCCCCGGGGGTTGGGCTGACCTGTACTGGCCCGTCGCCTGGGTAGCGGGCGGCGACGATCAGCGCGATGACGGTCAGCACGACCGCCAGCGCCACGTCCACAGCCGACGCCCGCCCGGAGAGCGGCGCCCACTCCTCCGCCTCCGGCCGCATCGCCCCACGCAGGCTCCGCCACCAGTGGCCCGGCCGCGGGACGTCGCGGACCCGCTCCCCCCACCGGCCCGTCGACCCCGCCGTGCGCGGCCTCGCGTACGGATCCTCCGTCTGCATCCGCACATTGTGCGGTCCGGTTGCCCGGACGGGCGTCCCCCTGGGTGACCAGCCCGCTGTCCGCCGGGCGTACGCCTCCAGGAGGACACCCGGACCCGGTCCTCCTCGGGGCGGGCCGCATGTCGGTGCCGCGGCCGACGCGCAGGCGCCGCGCCCGCCCGTACGGTCACCGCAGTCGCACCGGACGGCGCCCGGCCACCGGCCCGGCACCGCTCGACGGACACCTCTCGACCGGCGCGCGCCGCCGCTCGCTCGCCGACGCCCGCACCGCAATTCACGTACTTCGCAAGCCACTTACCGGCACACGCACGACAACTCCGAGGAATGGACGAACACTTATGACTCAGGTGATCGAACTCGTGGGCGTGGCCAAGCGGTACGGAGGCACCGACGTCCCGGCGCTGGGCCCGGTGGACCTCACGGTGGCCGAGGGCGAGGCCGTCGCGGTGACGGGCCCGTCGGGCAGCGGCAAGTCCACGCTGCTCAACCTCGTGGCCGGCCTGGACCGGCCGACCGACGGCACCGTGACCGTGGCCGGGCGGCGCATCGACAGGTTGAGCGAACACGCACTGGCCCGGTACCGCCGCACCCAGGTGGGCATGGTCTTCCAGTTCTTCAACCTGCTCGACGATCTCACCGTCCTCGACAACATCCGGCTTCCCGCCCAGTTGACCGGTACCTCCCGGCGGGCCGCGGCCTCCCGCGCCGGGGAGTTGATGGACGTGCTGGGCCTTCAGAAGCACGCCCGTGCCTACCCCGGGAGGCTTTCCGGCGGCGAGCGTCAACGGGTGGCGGTGGCACGGGCGTTGGTGAACCGTCCCGCCCTCCTGCTCGCCGACGAACCGACCGGCGCGCTGGACACCGCGTCGGGGCAGGACGTCCGTGAGCTGCTCGTGGACCTGCACCGCGGCGGTCAGACCGTCGTCCTGGTCACCCACGACCTGGAGCTGGCCCGCGCGTGCGCGCAGCGCACCATCCACCTCGTCGACGGCCGGGTCGCCCTCGACACCCGGGCGGAGGCCGTCCGATGATCCGTTTCGGCAGCGGTGCCCTCGGGCGGGTGGTGCGCTCCGGGGTCGGCAGGCGCCGGGTCCAGACGCTGGTGATCGCCGTGGCCACGATGATGGCCGTGGCGTCGGCCGTGGTCGCCGGGTCCCTCCTCGTCGCCACGAACGCCCCCTTCGACCACGCCTTCGCAAGCGGGCACGGCCCGCACCTCGTCGCCTCGTTCGACCCGGACCGGGCGAGCACGGCCCAACTCGCCGCAACCCGGCGCCTGAAGGGGGTCACCGCGACCGCGGGACCGTTCCCGGCCACGACGATCAGTCCCGTCGACGGCAGGGGCGGACACCTTCCCGCCCTGACCCTGGTGGGACGCCCCGACCGGGGATCCGCCGTCGACCGCCTGGACCTCAAGTCCGGCCGCTGGGCGCGCGGGCAGGGCGAGATCGTGCTGTCCACCTCGTTCTCCGGCCCCGACATCCGGATCGGCTCGACCATGCTGAGCTCCGAGGAGGCGACCGCCCGCACGCTGACCGTCGTCGGCTTCGCCTCGTCGGCCGGCCGCAGCGCCGACGTGTGGACGACCCCGGGTGGGGTCAGGGCCCTGGCCGCCGACGGGGCGGTCCTCACGAACCAGATGCTCTACCGATTCGACTCGGCCGGGACGAAGTCCCGCGTCGCGGAGGACCGCAGGACGATCGCCGCCGCGCTGCCCGCCAAGGCGTTGCTCGGGGCCACGTCGTGGCTGGACACCAAGCACCGCGCCGACCGGGGCGCGGCGGTGACGATTCCCTTCCTGTTCGCCTTCGGTGTGCTCGGCATCAGCATGTCCGTGATCATCGTCGGCAGTGTGGTCAGCGGTGCCGTCGGCACCAGCCTGCGCAGGATCGGCATCCTCAAGGCCATCGGGTTCACCCCGCGCGAGGTCGTACGGGCCTACGTCGCCCAGGCGTTGATCCCCGCGAGCGCGGGCATCGTGCTCGGGGTCGTCCTCGGCAACCTGCTGGCCCTGCCGCTGCTCCACGACACCGAGTCCGTGTACGGCACGGCCTCGCTGTCGGTCGCCTGGTGGGTGGACGTCGCGGTGCCGGCGTGCGCGCTGCTCGTCGTGGGGATCGCGGCGCTCGTGCCCGCACTGCGTGCCGGGCGGCTGCACACCATCGAGGCGATCGCCGTCGGCCGCGCGCCACGCACCGCGCGCGGGCGGTGGGCGCACCGCGCCGCCGGCCGCCTTCCGCTGCCCCGGCCGCTGACGTACGGTCTCGCGAGCCCCTTCGCCCATCCCGTCCGTGCCGTCGCGATGGTGCTCGCGGTGACCTTCGGGACGGTGGCCGCGACGTTCGCGGTGGGGCTGACCCAGTCCCTCAACGCGGTGGCCGCCGCGCAGGATCCGGAGAACCGCGCCGACGTCACCGCCATCACCGGCCGTTCCGGCCCGGCACCGGGCGCCGCTCCGGCTGCGCAGCAGGGTCCGTCGGGCTCCCGGCAGGCTCCCGCCCCCGGTGCGGACCGGCCGCCCGCCGACCCGGCGGCGGTACGTGCCGCGATCGCCGCCCAGCCCGGTACCGCCTCCTTCTACGGCACCGCGGAAGGGGACGCGACGGTGTCCGGCCTCTCCGGCACAGTCCGCGCCACCCTCTACCAGGGTGACTCCCGGCCCGGGGCCTACGAGATGATCGCCGGTCACTGGCTCTCCGGCCGGGGCCAGATCGTGGTCCCCACCGCCTTCCTGGACCGGACGGGCACCGAGATCGGCGACAGCGTGCGGATGACCTTCGAGAAGGAGACCGTGCGCCTGCGCATCGTCGGCGAGGCGTTCGACACGTCGAACGACGGCACGTCCGTGCACGCCGATCTCGACAGCTTCGCGGGGGTGGCACCGGGGGTGTTCCACGTCGAGGTCGGGCCGGGGGTCGCCCCCGCCGCCTTCGCGAAGAAGCTGAGCGACGTGATCGGGCCGCTCGGTGGTGACGCCTTCGCCGAATCCGCGCAGCAGGGAGAGAGCACGCTCCTCGTCATCGAGGCGATGGCCGGGCTGCTGACGTTGATGCTCGTCGGTGTGGCGGCTCTCGGAATCCTCAACTCCGTTGTCCTGGACACCCGCGAACGCGTCCACGACCTGGGCGTGTGCAAGGCGCTGGGGATGTCCCCGCGGCAGACGACCGGCCTCGTGCTCGCCTCCGTGGCGGGTATCGGAGTGGTCGGTGGACTCATCGGTGTTCCCGCCGGGTCGGCACTGCACGACTACGTCCTGCCGGTCATGGGGGCGGCCGCGAGCACCCACCTGCCCCCGTCGGTCCTCGACGTGTACAGCACCCCGGAGCTGCTCCTGCTGGGCACGGCCGGTGTGCTCGTCGCCGCGCTCGGGGCGCTGGGCCCGGCCGGCTGGGCGGCGCGGATCCGCACGGCCTCGGCACTCCGCACGGAGTGACCGTCCGGCGGTGACACCTGGCGGCGGTACGGCGCGGTGCCTCGTGCCCTGCGCCGTGCCGTGCCGCGCGTCCGTCGGTGCCGTTCCCGCGTCGGCGCGACCGCGCGCGGCCGGCCGCGGCAGGGCTGCCGACCGGTGGCCGCGCCGGCGCTCCCGGCCGGTGCGGTCAGGGTCGCGGGTCTGCCGGTGCCGCGTTCCCCGACGCGTGCAGCCGCATCAGGAGCAGGGCCGTGTCGTCGTTGTGGGGCCCGGGGTGCCGCAGGAGGGCTTCGGCGAGAACGGAAAGGTCGGAGGGATCGGCGCCGGAGAGCCGCCCGGCGAGGTCGCGCAGGCTCTCTCCGAGGTCCTGGCCGGGCACCTCGACGAGGCCGTCGGTGTAGAGGACGAGGATGCTCCCCGGCGGGAAGCGGATGCGCGTGGTGGCGTAGCGGGCGTCGGGCAGGATGCCGAGCGGGACCCCCGGCGGGACGTCGAGGATTTCGGTCCGGCCGTCGGGGTGGCGCAGCAGGGGCGGCGGGTGGCCGGCGCTGGCGAAGCGGGCCTGGTGACGTTCGAGGTCGAGGTGGGTGACCAGGCAGGTGGTGAACAGCCCGGGGTCGAGGTCCGCGAGGAGCTGGTTGGTGCGGGCGAGGATGCCGCCGGGCGGGGTGCCGATGGTGGCGTGGGCGTGGACGGCGGTGCGGACCTGGCCCATGAGCGCGGCGGCGGTGGTGTTGTGGCCCTGGACGTCGCCGATCGCCGCGACCGCGGTCGTCGACGTGGGGGTGAGCAGGTCGTAGAAGTCGCCGCCGACGTCCATGCCGTGGCGTGCGGGCATGTAGCGGGCGGCGACCTCCAGAGCGGGCAGCCGGGGCAGCGAGTGGGGAAGGAGGTGGGTTTGCAGGGTGTGCGCGAGGGCCCGCTCGGTCTCGGCGGCCATGGCACGGTCCAGGGGCTGGGCGACGAGTCCGGCGAGCGCGGTGAGCAGGGAGCGTTCGGCGGGCGAGAAGCCGTGGACGCCGCGGTAGGCGAGAACGAGGGTGCCGACCTTGCGGCCGGACGCCGTCATGGGCAGGAACGCCCACGCGGCCATGCCGTCCACGGGCAGGGCGTGCGGGTACTCGCGCCGCAGTTCGCCGAAGGTGGGGTAGAAGGAGGGACGCCCGGTCTCCAGCACACGGGCCGCGGGCGTGGACGAGTCGAGCGGGGCCGCGTCGAAGAGGCCCGTCGCGTCGGCGCTGAAACCCCGGTGACCGGTGATGCGCAGCCGTCCGTCGACGCTGGTGAGCATCGCGAGGGCCTCCGGTCCGAGGCTGGGGACGATGTGGTCGGCGACCAGGGCCGCCACCTGCTCGACGCTCGCCGCCTCCGCGAGAGCGGCGGCGAGGTGGGTCACGTGGTTGAAGACGGGTGCGTTGTCGGGTCCCGCCAGGGCCGCGGGCGCGGCGAGCGGCTCGGCGTCCAGTTCTTCGGGGCGGATCCTGATGCTGATGCCGCCGGCGTCCGGGTGGAGGTGGAGGACGAAGCGCAGGTCCGGCGGCCGCAGGACGGTGAAGGAGGACGGCATACGGGTGATCACCGCCTCCTGGTACCGGGCCTGGAGCCCCTGGTCGTGCAACCAGAGCAGCACGTCCCACAGCCGCCGCCCCTCGACGGGGGCCGCGCCGACGTCGAGCATGCGGGCGGCAGCGGCGTTGAGGAAGGTGACCCGGCCGTGCAGATCGAGGGCGCAGCATCCGATCGGGAGGCGTTCGGTGAACGCGAGCGCGGCGAGCGCCCGTTCCGGATCGTCGTGCCGCAGGGCGGGCGGCGGCAGGAAGCGGGGCGTACGGCACTCCAGCGCGGCGCTACCGACGGCCCCGTCGGCGAGGGAGGCGATCTCGCGGCAGGCGGCGGCCAGGATCCGCCGTTCACGCCGGCTCGGCCGCGACGGGTGCCAGACCGGGAAGAGCAGCACCACCCCGCCCCACACCACACGACCGGACGCCACCGGCGCCGCCGCCAGCATGAACTCGTACGGCAGCAGGAGCCCCAGCCGGGGATAGCGGCGCGCCATGTCCTCCTGGCTCTCCACCCAGAACAGCCGGCGGTGCCGCATCGCGTCCAGAATCGGCAGCTCGGCGTCGAGCGGGATCCCGCTCCACGGCATGGCGATCTCCGGGGAGGCACCGGAGACCGCGGCCAGGCGCAGCATCCGCTGTCCGGGCGGCAGCAGGAAGATCATCCCGACCGAGGCACCGGTGCGGCGGACCAGGCCGGTCAGGGGCTGGTCCAGCCAGTCCTCACCGGTTCGGGCCGTGGTGTCGCCGCCCGGCAGCCCGACGACGGGGCGCGAGGTGCTCACAAGGCTCCTCCCCGGTCCGCCGACGACCGCCGACGACAGTCGATCCCGAGAGTCCTTTGTCGCACAATGCGACATTTGCCCATGCTAGTGCAGCGCGTGCGGGCGGGTACTCGGCAGCGAGGACCCCGGCTCCCCGCGAGACGCCGGACCCCCGGGCGGAGACCCGGCCAAGGACGTCCCGCCCGCGCGTTCCCCCCGGCCAGAAGGGAGGTCGAGCGCGCCGGAGGTCTCAGCCCCTCGCGCCGAGGGGCCCCGCGAGGGCGTCGAGGGTCACGTCGACGATGCCGCGCAACTGCTCCGCGCCCGCTCCGGCCCTGCTCATGACGGCGAGGGACTGGTTCACCGCCGCGAGGTGGATCGCGTAGGAAGCGGCCGCCTCGTCGCTCAGCCGTCCGGCCTTCAACGCGCCGCACAGCCGGGTGTGCTGGAAGCCGATCGCCTCCCGGGCGCGCGCCGCCACGCCCACGCTCAGCACGGGCGTCGCCATGACGGTCTGGGCGACGAGGCATCCGTCGGGCAGGCCGGGATCCGCGATGCGCTCCAGGGTGACGTCGAAGAACGCCCGCACGGCCGCCAGGGGCCGGTCGGCGGCACAGGACAGCGCGGCGTCGTACTTCGCTCCGTAGCGCGTGCTGTAGCGCTCCAGGCAGGCCGTGAAGAGCGTGTCCTTGTCCCCGAGGGAGGAGTAGATGGAGCTGCGGTTGAGTCCGGTCGCCCGGGAGAGGTCGTCCACCGACGTGTCCGCGTAGCCGGCCCGCCAGAACTGGATCATCGCGGCATCGAGCGCCGTGGCGACGTCGAACCGCTTCTTGCCCGCCATGCCGCACTTCCCTCGCGTCCGTCATTTCGACGAGGCCCCGGCGAGACCTCGGTGGGACCAGCATCCCATCTTGAACCATTCAGTTCAAGATGGGTTAAGGTGAAAACCGATCACCGGTCCGCCCGGCACCTTCGGCGCACCGGCACCACACCTCACACCCGTGGACGGCCACCATGAGCGACCCCGCACACCCCTCCCCCATCTCCGGCAACCCGGTCCGCGACCTGCCGCTGCCCGCGCCGGAGCCGGCCGGGTTCACCCACCACTGGGTCGACGCGGACGGTGTCCGGCTGCACGCGGTCGAGGGCGGCCGGCCGGACCGCCCGGCCGTCGTGCTGCTCGCCGGGTTCCCGCAGACCTGGTGGGCCTGGCGCAAGGTGATGCCGGCCCTGGCCGACCAGTTCCACGTCATCGCGGTCGACCTGCCCGGCCAGGGCCACTCCGCGCGCCCGGACATCAGCTACGACACGCACACGGCCGCCGCGCACGTCCACGCCGCGGTCACGGCGCTGGGAGTCCCGAAGTACTGGCTGGCCGCCCACGACATCGGCGCATGGGTCGCCTTCTCCCTCGCCCTGAAGTACCCGAGCCGACTGCACGGCCTGGCGCTGCTCGACGCCGGCATCCCGGGCATCACGCTCCCCGACGCCATTCCGACCGACCCCGAACAGGCTTGGAAAACCTGGCACTTCGCCTTCCACCTCGTGCCCGACCTGCCCGAGACACTGCTCACCGGCCGCGAACGCGAGTACGTCGACTGGTTCCTCAAGGCCAAGTCCCTCTCCCCCGGCACCTTCGACGACGCCGAGCTGGAGCAGTACGCCGCGTCCGTCGCGGCCCCCGGGGGCCTGCGCGCATCGCTGGCCTACTACCGGGACGCCGCGAAGTCGGCACGGCTGAACCACGAGGCGCTCGCACAACAGCGCCTGGACATCCCGGTCCTGGGGATCTCCAGCAGCCACGGCTCCGTGCCGGACATGGGAGCTTCCCTGCGGCCGTGGGCCGAGCACGCCACCGGGACCGTCGTGCCGGACGCAGGACACTTCATCCCCGACGAACAGCCCGACGCGGTCGCCGCCGCGCTGACGGCGTTCATCACCGGGCACGACGACGACTGAGAACGGACGGACGGACAGGCGGACAGGCGGACGGGCGGAAGCGGATGCGGGAACCCGCACCCGCCACTCCGCGGTCGACCCTCGCGGGTCCCGTGCCGAGAGGACCGACCGCCACAGGCGATCGCCGCGCGCCGCTTCTCGTCACCCGGTCGGACCGCACCCTGATGCCGGGCCCGCGGGGGATCACAGGGTGGGCAGCAGTTCCCCCCTCGCAGAAGGACGGTCCATGCCCTCCAGTCGACACGCCGGCCTGCGCCGGTCGCTCTCCGCCAAGGAGTCTGGCGCCGTCCGCGGCGTCAGACCCCCTCGGCGCGCGGCGCGTCGTAGGTGAACCTGTACCCCTCGAAGTCGGCGACGTGGACGTAACCGACGCGCTGGTACAGGGCGTTGCTGGTGGGGTTGCCGGGATCCGTGAACAGGACGACGTCCGTCGCCCCGGCGTTCAGCGCGGCCCTGCTGATCTCGACCGTGACCCCGGCCGCGTAGCCGTGACCGCGGAGGCGGGCGGGGGTGTAGACCGGGTCCACCCGGACCATGCCGCCGATCACCGACGTCCTGGCGGCCATCGACCCCGGGGCGCCCTCCGCCGTCTCCCAGAACGTGAAGTGCCTGTCGCCGAAACGCGAGTCGTCCCAGGAGCCGGCGTCGATCAGGTCGAGCGACCGCTGCTCCCCGACCTCGACACAGAACTCGCGGCACCAGCCCACGACTTGGTCACGGTCCTCGGGCCCCGCGACGCGGCCCCGGCCCTGCGGGGCCGGCTGCGGCGGGGTGAGCGTGCCGAGGCGGTAGAGATGTGTCCACCAGGACCGCTCCGCCGCCGCTCCCGTACGTTGCCGCCATGCCCCGGCGAAGGCACGAGCGGTGTCACGGTCCGCGATGACGTGGCCGGGGGTCTGGCCGAGATCGGCCAGCCGGGCGGCGAGGGAGTCGGCACGAGAGGCATCGAGATA
This sequence comes from Streptomyces sp. NPDC008150, assembly GCF_042956945.1. NCBI lineage: Bacteria > Bacillati > Actinomycetota > Actinomycetes > Kitasatosporales > Streptomycetaceae > Streptomyces > Streptomyces sp. NPDC008150. The sequence goes on from NZ_JBIBHJ010000011.1 coordinate 277,834, forward strand.
CGTAAGACCCAAGCGGCCGCGCGGAGTTCGGTAGCAGGCCGCCCGCACCTCGCCCCCCGCCTCCAGCCAACCGAAGGCGGCGGCATCCGGGCCGTTCAGGGCCGCCGCACGTGTGCGCAGTTCCTCGATGTCGGTCAACGGCGTGTTGTGCAAGGCGGGCCGCGAGCGCAGGAATCCCCCCGCCCGAGCGAGGAAGTCGTCGACGTCGTCGGTGAGTTGCCAGTCGTCGGAGAGCATGCCCCATGGTGTCGGACGCTCCCGGGCACCGTCCTGCCGACCGCCCCGATCAGCCATCGGCCCTCCTCACGTCAGGTACGGACGACGCGGGCGCGGGGGTCGCGGGCGGGCGAGTCGGCGGCCTCGTGCGCAGGCGGCCGGGAGGTGTTCCGGCGCCGGATCGCGTCCGGCGTGCGTGGCGGTACTCCTGTTCCGGGCGGTCGTTGCGAGGATGCACCGTGGGTGTGAACGAAGTGATGACGACGGCCGGGGACGCACGCGGTCCGGACGCAGAGGTGGTGGACCTTGTCGCCGGCCTCGTGCGGACCCTCCTTGCCTCCTCCGGCGAAGGGGCCCACCTGATCGAGCCGTGGGCGCGGAGAGTTGCCGAGGCGTACGGGCACCAGGTCTCGCTCGTGCTGGTTCCGGACGGGGCGGTCGTGGCCGTCGGTGCCGGTGCCGGTACGGACGGCGCGATGACGCTGACGGTGACGGAAACGGTGACGGTCGCCGTACGGGCGGTGCCGGAGGTGTTCCGCCTCGACCGGATGGTGGCTCTCAAGCCGTTGGTCGAGGAGATGTGCGCGGGCGGACTCCCGGCTGCCCGTGCCGGCCGGCGGCTGCGGCAGATCCTGCACGGACGCGCGCCCTACCCCTGGTGGGCGAAGACGGTCGGCATCGCTCTGTTCGCCCTGGGGTTCGCTCCGCTGATGCAGCCCACGTGGTACGAGATCGGTTCCACGGCCGTACTCGCCGCCCTCTCCGCCGTCCTGGCCGTTGCCGCGGACCGGCTGCCGCGCCTGGCCAAACTGCTCCCCCTGGTGGCCGCCACGCTCGTCTCCGTCGTGACGATGGAGGTCTTCGCGCGGGACGCCACGCACGGCGGGCCGGTCCTGCTGATGCTGCCGGCCCTGTTCTTCTTCGTGCCCGGCGACTATCTGAGCGCGGCTGCCGCCGAACTGGGCGCCGGGCTGATGACCACCGGGGCGATCCGTCTGGTGTACGCGGTGTTCCTGCTGGTCCAGTTGTACGTGGGAGTCCTGCTGGGCCTGGCGGTGACGGGTTCCTCGACGCGGCGGCTGTTCGACGTGGCGGCGGTGTCCGACCTGCCGCGGTGGGCGCTCTTCTGCGGCTGGGTGGTCTTCACGGTGGGGACCGTGCTTGCCTTCGCCGTCCCGGCGCGGCTGCTGCCGGCGCTGTTGCTGCTCGTGTATCTCACCGTGGGCGTGCAGTCCCTAGCGACGAAGGCCGCGGGCGAGACAGCGGGGACGTTCGTCGCCGCCGTGGTCCTCGCGGGGGTGGCCAATGTGCTGGCGCGGCGCCCCGCCGGCCCGCCGCGCCTGGTGCTGCTGCTGCCCGGTTTCTTCACCCTGACCGTCGGCTCGCTGGGTATGCGCGGGCTGACCACCCTGGCGGGCGGTCACGTCGTCGCCGGATTCACCGATCTGCTGAAACTCGTCACGATCGTCACCGCCATCGCCCTGGGGCTGATGACCGGCGCCACCCTGACCGCCCGCCGGGCCGACCTCGCCCGATCATGACCTCTTCCCGGACGATACGGCGCCGCGCGCATCCCGCCGGTCCCCCGACGCCTGCCGCTCCCCCGACGCCTGCCGCTCCCCCAACGCCTGCCGCGGACGACCGGCCCCGGTCGACGGAGGCTCTCACCCGTTCAGCCGTGCGAGCGTGCCGCCGCGCCACCCGCGCCCGAAGCTGACGGTGGATTGGCGTCGCCGGTCGTCGGCCGCGCCGATCCCCGAAAAGAGGGAGGGCGCTGTGAGTTCGATGGACCTGCCGGCCGACACTCCGCGACCGCGGAGCCGTACGGCGCGGGAGACGGCGAAGGCCCGGCCCGCCACTCCGCTGATCACCTGGGTCACGCTCGCGCTGATGACGACGTCGTCGGTGGCGAGCCTTCGCGCGGCACCGACCATGGCCGTCTACGGCCTGGCATGCGTCTTCCTCTACCTGGTCCCCGCGGTCGTCTTCCTGCTGCCGACCGCGCTGGTGTCCGCGGAACTCGCCTCGGGCTGGCCCGGGGGCGTGTACCGCTGGGTGAGCGAGGGCCTGTCCAAGCCGCTGGGATTCCTCGCTGTCTGGTGCCAGTTCGCGATGACGATCTTCTACTACCCGAGTCTGCTGGCCTTCGTCGCGAGCACGATCTCGTACGTCATCGACCCGGCGCTGGCCTCCAACGGCGTCTACACCGCGATCGTGATCATGGTGCTCTACTGGACCGGCGTCTGGGTCTCCTCGCGCGGGACCAAGGCCCTGGCCGGCCTGTCGTCCTGGGGGCTGATCATCGGCACGCTGGTACCCGGGGTGGTCCTGGTCGTGCTGGGCATGGTGTTCCTCGGACAGGGCAACGCCTCCGCCGCTCCCATGTCGGCCAGTCACCTGATGCCGGCATGGACGGGGCTCGCGAGCCTGGTGCTGATCGTCAACAACTTCCTGTCCTACTCGGGCATGGAGATGAACGCCGTCCACGTCTCCTCGCTGAAGAACCCGGCCAAGGAATACCCGAAGTCGATGTTCCTGGCCATGGGCCTGGTCCTCCTCATCTTCATCCTTCCGGCGCTCGCGATCAGCTGGGTCGTCCCCGCGGACCAGCTCAGCCTCACCGCGGGCGTCATGCAGGCGTTCGACGCGTTCTTCGGCCACTTCCACGTGGGCTGGCTCACCCCGATCGCCGCCGTGATGCTGGTCGCCGCGGCCCTCGGCGGAATGCTCACCTGGCTCGCCGGCCCCTCCAAGGGCCTCCTGGAGATCTCTCGCAGCGAGGGCTACCTGCCTCCCTACCTGCAGAAGCTCAACAAGAACGGCATCCAGCAGAACATCCTGGTGACCCAGGGCGTCGTCACCACCGTCATCGCCCTGATGTACGCGCTGATCCCGAACGTGTCCAACGTGTACTGGATCTTCTCCACCATCACCACGCAGGTGTACCTGATCGTGTACCTGCTGATGTTCGTCGCCGCGATGCGCCTGCGGAAACTGCAGCCGGACCACCCCCGCGGCTACCGGGTACCGGCCCTCCCCCTGCTGTGCACCGTCGGACTGCTGGCGTCCATGGCGGCCCTCGTCATCGGGTTCGTGCCGCCTTCGCAGTTCGGCAACGGCAGCGTCTGGGCCTACGTCGGCGTCATCGCCGGCGGCCTGATCATTCTCGGCCTCCTCGTCCCGTACGCCTTCCTCAAGCTGCGCAAGCCGTCCTGGCGCACCCAGAACGCAGACGCCCCCGCCGGGGCCGGTCAGGGAGGCGGTGCCGCATGAGCCCCACCCGCTTCGCGTCCGAACACCGGTGGCTGTACGCCGGCGCGCTCGCCCTGCTGGTCGCGCTGGCGGTCGTCGGGGTCGTCCGCTACGAGAACGTCACCACCGGCAACGAGGCCACGGAGAAGGCCGACCGGCTCGCCGACGCGGCCGTCGCCGCCGGCTACCCGCGCCCCGACACCGGGACGATCACCCGCGCCCTGGGCAACGACGGGGGCATCGTCTGCGACGACCCCGCCGGCGCGCTGAAGTCCGCCCTCTGGAAGATCAACGTCTCCAACGGAGCCGCGTTCGTCGGCCAGCGTCCCGTCATCGGCGACGGGCGGGCGCTGCGGGCCGAGGCCAAGATCCTCGACATCTACTGTCCGGACAAGCTCCACAAGGTCCAGGACAAGATCGACGACCTGAAGACCGACGCGACGGTGAGGCGCTAGACCGTGAACGACGAGAACAACGTGGACGACGAGAACGACGTGAACGACGTGAACGACGTGAACGACGTGAACGACGTGAACGACGTGAACGACCGCGACACCGGCGCCGGTCTCGCGGCCCGGGTGGCCGCCCTGATGCCCCGCGCGCGGACCGACCTGGCTGAACTCGTCGCCATCCCCTCGGTGGCCGATCCCCGCCAGTACCCGCCGGAGGACTGCCGGCGGGCCGCCCTGTGGGTCGCCTCAGCGTTCACCGACGCCGGCCTCTCCGACGTCCGGCTGGTCCGGACGCCGGACGGCAGCGACGCCGTCGTCGGCCACCGGCCGCCACCGCCCGGTGCCCCCACGGTCCTGCTCTACTGCCACTACGACGTTCAGCCCCCGCTGGACGACGACGCCTGGCGGACACCGCCGTTCACCCTCACCGAGCGCGACGGCCGGTGGTACGGGCGCGGCGCCGCCGACTGCAAGGGCAACATCGTCATGCACCTCACCGCCCTGCGGGCCCTCGGCGAGGACCTGCCGGTCGGCATCCGGTTCGTCGCCGAGGGCTCCGAGGAGCAGGGCACGGGCGGCCTGGAGAGCTACGTCGCCGCGCACCCCGAGGAGTTCGTGGCGGACGTCCTGCTGGTGTGCGACACCGGCAACGCGACCGTCGGGCAGGGCACCGCCACCACCACCCTGCGCGGCATGGTCAACGTCGTGGTCACCGCGCACACCCTCGACGGGGAGATCCACTCCGGCATGTTCGGCGGCGCGGCGCCGGACGCCCTCGCCGCACTGATCCAGGCGCTGTCCACGCTGCGCGACCCCGCGACGGGCGCCACCCGCGTCAACGGCCTGGACTGCGAGGGCACCTGGGACGGTGTCGGCTACGACGAGCAGCAGTTCCGCGCGGACGCCGGCGTCCTCGACGGCGTCCGCCTCACCGGCACCGGAAGCGTCGCGGACCGGCTCTGGGCCCGCCCAGCCGTCACCGTCCTCGGCATCGACTGCCCGCCGGTCGTCGGGTCGGCCGCCGCCGTACCCCCCACCGCACGGGCCCGCGTCAGCCTCCGCATCCCGCCCGGCACGGAACCGGACGCCGCGCTGGACGCCCTGACCCGTCATCTCACCGACGCGATCCCCTGGGGTACCCGGCTCACCGTCGAGCCGGAGAGCAGCGGTGCCCCCTTCCGCGCGGCGACCGACGGCCCGGCCTACCGCACCCTCGACACGGCGGTGCGCCACGTGTACGGCAAACCCCTGGCCTACCTCGGGCAGGGCGGCTCGATCCCGCTGTGCAACGTCCTCGCCGACACCTACCCGGACGCGGAGATCATCCTCATGGGGGTCGAGGAGCCCCGCTGCCTCATCCACGCGCCGAACGAGAGCGTCGACCCCACCGAGATGCAGCACATGGCCCACGTGGAGGCGGAGTTCCTCCGGACCTACGCCGCAGCGGCACGACACTGACGGCCGCCGCCCCGTCACCGGCGCGTGCGGGTCCCCGGCGCCCACGAACGCCGCCCCCAACGCGTCGGGAGACCGCGTGACGGGAGCCGACCACTCGTCGACGGCGCCGTCGGGTCGCCCCGCCCACCGGCCGGGTTCTTGCGGTGGCACGTGGCGGTGTCGTCACCCGGGCTCGCACCTTCGCCCCCGGCTGTCCCCTCCGTTCGGGGGCACACGGCAGGAGGGCGAACGAATCGCCGCATCGGCCGAGCGAATCGAGGGTCTCGTGCAACGGCACTGTCGCAGCGCGCAGTTGACACACAGGGGCGTTCCGGGGAGTCGCCCCGGCTCGCGCGGCCGGAGCCTCCCGCTGGCGCTCCGCGCGGACGTCGCCGCGGGAGCGGGGCGGTGAGCGACGGCGGCATGTCGCCCCTGCGGAACCGGTATCTCGCCGCCGGCTTCATCATCCTCATGTACCTCATGATCGGCGCCCTGGCGGCAGCCCTCCTGGTCGCGGGGCTCTCGGGCAGCGACATGTGGGGAGTCGTGGCGGCTGTCGCGGGCGGAGCCCTCGGGGCCGGCTTCGGCGTTTGGCGCATCCGGAGCACCCCCGAGGACGAGCGCGGCGACGGCAGCACCTGGTGACGCCGGGCGTCCGGCGGGAAGGGGCCGGGGGGTCGGCTACGTTCGCGTGAACCCCTGGCTGCGCTCCACCCTGGCCACGTGCAGCGTGTAGCTCTGGTACCACTCGGCCTGCCCGCGCCTCTGTGCGGCACGGTGCTCGGCGTTGGTTCTCCACTCGGTGAGGGCGTCCGCGTCGCGGAAGTATCCGACGGTGATGCCCAGGCCGCCGGGCGTCTGCGCGTGGTCCATCCCGAGGAACCCGGGGACGTCCCGCACCAGTTGCTCCATGCGCGCGCTGGTCTCGCCGTAGCCGCTCTGGTCCTGGCTCCGCACGGTGGTGAACACGGCGACGTAGTAAGGGGGTTCGAAGGCCTTCACGGGAGCGACGGGCGTGCCAGGTGCTTCCGGCTGATCACTCATGGCGCCACCGTAAGCCGGGACGCGTCCCCGGATCCAGCGCCGTTCGCGCACGGGACGCGGGACCTCCGGCGGACCCGGATCGGAGCCAAAACCGCTGTGCCGCGCGGTTGTTGAAGTTGCCGCCCGCATGACCGGCCGCCGCGCGGACCGGCCGTACGCGCCGTCAAGGACTTCCGGCCGCGCCGAGGCGCCTCGGCGGTCGGCGCGGCGCGGCGCGGATGAGACGACCGCCCGACCGACCGCCCGAGCCGGCCCCCGGAACGGGTGCCGACGACACGACGGCCGCAGCCTCAAGCCCCCGCCGACGGGCCGGTCCGTCCCACCGTGCCCAGGCCGAGAAGAACATGCCGGCGGGCCACCTCCTCCGCGGAGAGGGGGCCGTCCGCGCGGTACCAGTTCGCCACTCCCTGGCACATGATGAGGATCGCTCGTACCGCGTCCGCCGGGATCGGGGTCGTGAACACGCCCTGTTCCACGCCCCGTTGGACGGTGTCCAGCAGCATGTGCTCCAGGTAGTCGCGCAGTGCGACGTAGCGGGCGCGGTTGTCCGGTTCGAGGCTGCGGATCTCCGTGTCCAGGAAGGCCAGCCCCTTGCGGTGGGCCATGTACAGCACGATCGACTCGACCATCGCGCTGAAGCGCCGCAGCGGATCGTCCCCGGCCTCCTCGGCCGCCGCCCGGCACCGGTCGAGGACGTCCTTCATCGACGTCTCCAGCAAAGTGGCGAGCAGCGCCTGCTTGTTGGCGTAGTGGTAGTAGAGCGTCGGCACGGTGACGCCCACCCGGCCGGCTATGTCACGTACCGAAGTGCCGTGGTAGCCGTGCTCGTTGAAGGCCTCCATCGCGTGGAGCAGGATCGGGTCCAGTTCGAGTCGCTCGTACGCGCGCCAGTGCCCGGCGGCGGTCTCCTCGCCGTTGTGCGTCTTCATCCGGGCTCCTTGAGGTCCGTCGCCGCACCCGGGTCGAGGTGTCTAGCGATCGCTCGGCAAATTACCCGATGACGCCGATCGCCCACAAGTAACCAGTGTCCGCACGGGCGTTGACCCTCTCGTCGCGCGCCTCTACCTTCTTAGCGAGCGCTAGGTAGGTTCCCGTCCGGAGTCGTCCGGACGGCAATCTCCCCGTCCCGGGAAGGGGATCGATGAGCCCGACCGATGAACCCGCGCACCACTCCTCGCCACCGTCCGCCGCGCCGGCAGCCCTCACGAAGCGGCCCCCGGCGGGCCGGGCCGTCGGGCAGCAGGCCGGGCCGCTGGTCGGGACACGGGTGGTGGAACTCGCGGGGATCGGTCCCGCGCCGTTCGCCGCCATGCTGCTCGGCGACCTCGGCGCCGACGTCGTACGCGTCGACCGGCCCGCCGCGCCCGAGTTGAGCATCGAACCGCGCTTCGACCTCGCCAACCGCAACAAGCGGTCCGTGGTCGTCGACCTCAAGGCGCCGGGCGGACCGGCCGCCGTCCTGGGCCTGGCCGCCCGCGCGGACATCGTGATCGAGGGGTACCGGCCCGGGGTCGCCGAACGTCTGGGCGTCGGGCCGGACCACTGCCGTGCGGTGAACCCGGCGCTCGTGTACGGGCGGATGACCGGCTGGGGGCAGGACGGGCCGCTCGCCGGCACGGCGGGCCACGACATCGGCTACATCGCCGCCGCCGGACTCCTCGGCATGATCGGCGCCCCCGACGGACCCCCGGTCGTCCCCGCCAACCTGCTGGGCGACTACGCGGGCGGCTCGCTCTACCTCGTGGTCGGCGTCCTCGCCGCGTTGCTGAAGGCACGGGTCGCGGGCGCCGGCCAAGTCGTCGACGCGGCGATCGTGGACGGCGCCGCCCACTTGACCTCCGTGGTCCGGGGCATGCTCGCGGCCGGGACCTGGCGCGACGGACGGGGCAGCAACCTCCTTGACGGCGCCTGCCCGTACTACGGCGTCTACGAGACCGGGGACGGCGGCTGGATGGCGGTCGGCGCGCTGGAGCCCAAGTTCTACGACACCTTCGTCACGCTGCTCGGGCTCACCCCGGCGGAGCTGCCCGACCGCACGGCGGAACGCAACTGGCCGGTGCTGCGCAGCCTGTTCGCGCGGCGCTTCAAGACCGCGGGGCGCGACGAGTGGGCCGCCGTCTTCGAGGGGACCGACGCCTGCGTGGCCCCCGTGCTCTCCTTGTCCGAGGCCGCACGCCACCCGCACCTCGCGCACCGCGGCACCTACACCGAGGCACACGGCATCACGCAGCCCGCACCGGCCCCGCGCTTCTCGGCCACCCCCGGCGCCCTGCGCCGACCGCCCGCGCGGCCCGGCGCGCACAACGCCGAGGTGGCCCGCGACTGGCAGGTGGACGCCCTGCGTCAGCCGACTGCCCCGGCCGAACCCGGCTCCGGTGCCCGGGAGGGAGACCGCTGATGGACCTCTCCACCACGCTCCAGTACGACACCGACCCGCGCGCCGCCGCCGACCGGGCCGCCGACCTGGAGCGCGCCGGGCTCGACGCGGTGTGGGTGGCCGAGGCGTACGGCTTCGACTCCCCCACGATCATGGGTTACTTGGCCGCCCGCACCGAGCGGATGCGGATCGGTTCGGCCGTGCTCAACGTCTACTCCCGCACCCCCGCGCTCATCGCGCAGACGGCGGCCGGTCTCGACGCCCTCACCGGCGGCCGTGCGGTCCTCGGCATCGGCGCCTCCGGGCCGCAGGTCGTGGAGGGCTGGCACGGCCGCCGCTACGACAGACCGCTCGGCCGCACGCGCGAGACGATCACCGTCGCACGCCGGGTCTGGCGGCGCGAGGTCGTCGAGCACCACGGCATCACCGACATGCCGCTGCCGCCGGAGAAGGGCGGCACCCTCGGCAAACCGCTGAAGCTCCTCACCCGCCCGGTGCGCGACTCCATCCCCGTCTACGTGGCCGCGCTCGGCCCGGCCAACGTCCGGATGACCGCCGAACTCGCCGACGGATGGCTGCCGTTCCTGTACGTGCCGGAACACGCGGGCAAGGTGTGGGGCGCCCCGCTCGCCGAGGGAGCCGCCCTGCGCGACCCCGCCCTCGGGCCACTGGGGATCGTCGCCGGCGGACCGCTCGCGATCGGCGAGGGTGCCGAGGCCGTACGCGACCGGATGCGCCCCCTGATCGCGCTGTACGTGGGCGGCATGGGCGCCCCCGGCCGGAACTTCTACCACGACCTGGTGTGCTCGTACGGCTACGAGGCCGAGGCGCACGCCGTCCAGGAGCACTACCTCGCGGGACGCAAGCGGGAGGCGGCGGCGGCCGTCCCCGCCGAACTGTGCGAACTCACCTGTCTCGCGGGGCCCGAGGGATACGTGCGCGAACGCGTCGAGGCCTTCAGGGAGTCGGGCGTGACCACGCTCAACGTCACGCCCGTCGGCCCCGATCCGGCCCGGCTCGTCGCGCGGATCAAGGAGTGGCTGTGAGCAGGGATCACTACACGCCGGAGCACGAGGCGTTCCGCGACACCGTGCGGACCTTCCTCGCCAAGGAGGTGCTGCCGCACCACGCGCGCTGGGAACAGGACGGCGTGGTGAGCAGGGACGTGTGGCGGGCCGCGGGGCGTCAGGGGCTGCTCGGTCTCGCGGTGCCCGAGGAGTTCGGCGGCGGAGGCGACGGCGACTTCCGTTACAGCGCCGTCCTGATCGAGGAGTTCGCCCGCGCCGGAGCCTCGGGGCTCGCGATCAGCCTCCACAACGACATCGTCGGTCCCTACCTCACCTCCCTCGGCACCGAGGAGCAGAAGCGCCGGTGGCTGCCCGGCCACACCTCCGGCGAGATCATCACCGCCGTCGCCATGACCGAGCCCGGCGCCGGCTCCGACCTCCAGGGCATCCGCACCACGGCCACCGACCAGGGCGACCACTACCTGCTCAACGGTTCGAAGACCTTCATCTCCAACGGCATCCTGGCCGACCTGGTCGTCGTGGTCGCCCGGACAACTCCCGCGGGAGGCAGTACGGGACAGAGCCTGCTGGTCGTGGAGCGCGGCATGCCCGGCTTCGAACGCGGGCGCAACCTCGACAAGATCGGCCAGAAGGCCCAGGACACCGCCGAGTTGTTCTTCCACGACGTCCGTGTGCCGAAGGAGAACCTGCTGGGCGAGGAGAACGGTGCCTTCCCCGCCCTCATGTCCCATCTCGCGCAGGAACGCCTCGCCATCGCGGTCGGCGCGGCGGCCGCCGCGGAACACGTCCTGGACCTGACGTTCGCGCACGTCAGGGAACGTGAGGCGTTCGGACGTCCGCTCGCCCGGCTTCAGCACGTCCGGTTCGAGGCGGCCGAGATGGCGACCGAGTGCGCCGTGACCCGCGAGTTCGTCGACCGCTGCGTCGCGGAGCACTGCGAGGGGCGGCTCGACCCGGTCCGTGCCGCGATGGCCAAGTGGTGGGCGACCGAACTCCAGAAGCGCGTTGCCGACCGCTGCCTCCAACTCCACGGCGGATACGGCTACATGACCGAGTACCCGGTGGCCCGCGCCTTCCTGGACGGCCGTGTCCAGACGATCTACGGCGGCACCACCGAGATCATGAAGGAGATCATCGGCCGCTCCCTGCTGGGCTGAGCACCGATGCCCGCCTCCTCGACCGTCACCGCCCGACCCGCCGACAGGAAGGTTCCCGTGAGCACCGAGGCGTACGTGTACGAGGCGATCCGCACCCCGCGCGGTCGCGGCAGGGCCAACGGCGCCCTGCACGGCATCAAGCCCGTCGACCTCGTCGTCGGGCTGCTGAACGAGGTCCGGCACCGCATGCCGGGCCTCGACCCGGCCGGCGTCGACGACGTGGTCCTCGGCGTCGTCAGCCCCGTCGGCGACCAGGGCAGCGACATCGCCCGCACCGCCGCGATGGCGGCCGGTCTCCCCCACACGGTCGCCGGCGTGCAGGCGAACCGCTTCTGTGCCTCCGGCCTCGAAGCGGTCAACATGGCTGCGGCGAAGGTGCGTTCGGGCTGGGAGGATCTGGTCCTTGCCGGTGGCGTGGAATCCATGTCGCGGGTGCCGATGGGCAGCGACGGCGGAGCCTGGTCGATGGACCCGGCGACCAACTACGACACCGGCTTCGTCCCGCAGGGCGTCGGCGCCGACCTCATCGCCACCCTGGAAGGGTTCGGCCGCGCGGACGTGGACGCCTACGCCGCCCAGTCGCAGGCGAGGGCCACCGAGGCGTGGAAGGAGGGGCGGTTCGACAGGTCCGTGGTCCCCGTGCTCGACCGCAGCGGACTGACGGTCCTGGACCGGGACGAACACCTGCGGCCCGGCACCACCGTCGACTCGCTGGCCGCACTGAAGCCGTCGTTCGCCGGGCCGGGGCTCCGGGGCGGCTTCGACGCCGTCGCCCTGCAGAAGTACCACTGGGTCGAGCGGATCGACCACGTGCATCACGCGGGCAACTCGTCCGGCATCGTGGACGGAGCCGCGCTCGTCCTCGTCGGATCCGCGGCCGCGGGCGAACGGTACGGGCTGCGGCCGCGGGCCCGGATCGTGTCCGCCGCCGTCTCGGGAGCCGACCCGACGATCATGCTCACCGGGCCCGCACCGGCCTCCCGCAAGGCCCTCGACAAGGCCGGACTGCGCGCCTCCGACATGGATCTGGTGGAGATCAACGAGGCCTTCGCGGCCGTCGTCCTGCGCTTCGTACGCGACCTCGACCTCGATCCGTCCCTCGTCAACGTCAACGGCGGCGCCATCGCCATGGGCCACCCGCTCGGGGCCACCGGCGCCATGATCCTGGGCACGCTCGTGGACGAGCTGGAACGCCGCGGCAAGCGGTACGGACTCGCCACGCTCTGCGTCGGCGGCGGCATGGGCATCGCCACCGTCGTCGAACGCCTCTGATCCCCGAACGCCCCTTCCCCCTCCGGCGCTGCGGCGCCGGACCCCGCCGTACGGCCCCCGTCCGCCCGCGCGACGAGAGAGGCAGCCAGCCCGTGGACAGCTCCGCCGAAACCCGCACCATCCGCTGGGACGACGACGAGGACCACGTCGTCACCCTCGTCCTGGACGACCCCGGTCAGTCCGCCAACACCATGAACGCCGCGTTCATCGACTCCCTGGACGCAGCCGTCGAACACCTCGAAGCGCGCCGGGACACCCTCCGCGGCGTCGTCGTCGCCTCGGCCAAGAAGACCTTCTTCGCCGGCGGCGACCTGCGCGACCTGATCGCCGTCACCCCGTCCACAGCCGACCGGGCCTTCGAGGCCGGGATGCGCGTCAAGCGTGCCCTGCGCCGCCTGGAGACGCTGGGCGTGCCGGTGGTCGCCGCCATCAACGGGGCGGCGCTCGGCGGCGGTTACGAGATCGCGCTGGCCTGCCACCACCGGGTGGTGCTCGACCGGCCGGACGCCCGGGTCGGTCTGCCGGAGGTGACCTTCGGCCTGCTGCCCGGGGGTGGCGGGGTGACCCGCACGGTCAGGATGTTCGGCGTCACCGTCGCGCTGCGCGACGTCCTTCTGGAGGGGCGCCAGTACGGGCCCGCCGAGGCGCTGGCGGCCGGCCTGGTGGACGAGATCGCCGCCGACGAGCACCAACTCATCGCACGGGCGCGGGCGTTCATCGACCGGCATCCCGCGACCGCGCAGCCCTGGGACACCGTGGGGTACCGGATCCCCGGCGGCACCCCCGCGGATCCGGACCTCGCCGCGCTCCTGCCCGCGTTGCCCGCGCAGCTCCGCGCGCGTCTGGGCGGCGCCCCGTATCCGGCTCCGCGCGCGATCCTGGCGGCCGCCGTCGAGGGCGCCCAGGTCGACATCGACACCGCGTTCGTGGTCGAGGCGCGCCATCTCACCCAGCTGCTCTGCGGCCAGACCGTCAAGAACATGATCCAGGGCACCTTCTTCGACCGCAGGGCCGTCGAGTCGGGAGCCGGACGGCCGCGCGCGGTGCCGTCCCGCAGCGTGCGCCGCGTCGCCGTCCTCGGCGCGGGCATGATGGGCGCCGGCATCGCCCACTCTTGCGCGCGGGCGGGCATCGAGGTGATCTTGAAGGACGTGAACGCCGAGGCCGCCGCCCGCGGCAGGGACCACTCGGCCCGTCTGCTGGACGACGCCGTGCGCAGGGGCCGTTCGACCGAGAGCGAGCGTGACGCCCTGCTCGCCCGGATCACGCCGACCGCCGACCCCGAGGACCTGACGGGCTGTGACGCCGTCATCGAGGCGGTCCACGAGGATCCCGTGCTGAAGGCGGACGTGTTCCGCGAGGCCGAGAAACGGGTCACCGCCGACGCACTGCTCTGCTCCAACACTTCGACCCTGCCGATCGGCACCCTCGCCGAGGCCGTGCAGCGCCCGGACGACTTCGTCGGCCTGCACTTCTTCTCCCCGGTGGACAGGATGCGGCTGGTCGAGATCGTCCGGGGACCGCGGACCGGCGAGGAGACCCTGGCGCGTGCCTTCGACCTGGTCCGGCAGATCGGCAAGACCCCGATCGTGGTCAACGACAGCCGGGGCTTCTTCACCTCGCGCGTCATCGGCCGCTTCCTCGACGAAGGGGTCGCCATGGTCGGCGAGGGGCACGACCCGGCCAGCGTCGAGCAGGCCGCCGCGCAGGCCGGCTATCCGGCCAGGGTGCTCGCCCTGATGGACGAGCTCACCCTCACCCTGCCCCGCCGGATCCGCGAGGAGAACCGTGCCGCCGTCGAGACGGCGGGCGGCACCTGGCACCCGCACCCGGCGGACGCGGTCGTGGACCGCATGATCGACGAGTTCGGACGGACCGGCCGCAGCGGCGGCGCCGGTTTCTACGACTACACCGACGGTCGCCGTGACGGTCTGTGGCCGGGGCTGCGCGAGCACTTCACCGATCCCGCGCTCAACGGTGCCGGTCTGACCGACCTCAAGGAGCGGATGCTCTTCGTCGAGGCCCTGGACGCGGTGCGCTGTCTGGAGGAGGGCGTCCTCGTCTCGGTCGCGGACGCCAACGTCGGATCGCTGCTGGGCATCGGCTTCCCCGCCTGGACCGGAGGCGTCCTCAACTACGTCAACGGCTACCCCGGCGGCCTTCCGGGTTTCCTCGCCCGCTCCAGGGAGCTGCGCGACCGCCACGGAGAGCGCTTCGCCGCGCCCGAACTGCTCGTCCACAAGGCCACGCACGGTGAGGTCTTCGCGGACCGCTGACCGCGACCGCGCGGACCGGGCCGCACCCGTCCGCCCCACTCCTTCTTCCCGCCCGCCAGGAGGCCGCCATGGCAACAGAACCACCACCGGTCGAGGAGCCACCAGCCACGGCCGACATCCCGTCGCCGACCACCGTGCCGCTGCTCGTGGAACGCAACGCCCGGCTCCATCCGCGTCTCCCGGCCCTGTCGTGGCGGGCCGCCGCCACGGACCGCCCCGACGGCCCCGACGGCTGGACCACCCTGACCTGGTCCGAGGTCAGGGACCACACCACCCGTCTCGCCGCCGGATACGCCGCACTCGGTGTCCAACGCGGCGACCACGTCCTGCTCATGATGACGAACCGTCCCGAACACTGGCTCTCCGACCTGGCGTTGACCCGTCTCGGCGCCGTCCCCGTCAGCGTCTACGGCACGTCCTCGCCCCCGCAGGTCCGGCACATCGCGCGCAACTGCCGTGCCCGGCTGGCCGTTGTCGACGGCGCCTCCCACGTGAGGTCCTGGGCCCCGCTGCTGGACGACCCGGAGACCCCGCTGGAACTCCTGATCGTGGCGGAGCCCCACCAGGAGGGGATCTACCTGCCCTACGCGTCCCTGCTCGCCCACCCCGCACCGGCGGGCTTCGACAAGGAGCTCGACAACGCCCGCCCGGACGACCCGCTCACCGTCGTCTACACCTCCGGAACGACCGGCGAGCCCAAGGGCGTTGTCCTGCTGCACAGCCAAGTGCTGGCCAACGCGCGCTCGTTGGACGCGGTGGTCGAGCTGCCGGAACACGTGGAGCACATCTGCTACCTGCCCTTCGCCCACATCGCCGAGCGCATGCTCGGGATCTACCTGCCCTGCCACCGCGCCTCGCACGTGTACCTGTGCGCCGATCCGGCCGCCGTCGCGGCCGCGGTGCGCGAGATACGGCCGCGGCAGTTCTTCGGTGTGCCGAGGATCTGGGAGAAGCTCGCCGCGTCGGTCCGTGCGGGTCTGACGCTGCTGCCCGAGGCGCGGCGGCGGGCCGTGGAGGAGGCGGGGCAGGTGGCCCGCGAGCACGTCGCCTGCCGCGAGCGGGGTGAAGTCCCCTCGCCCGCCGTGGAGTCGGCGTACCGTGCGGCCCGCCGGGAGGTACTGGAGCCGCTGCTGAAGCTCGGCGGGCTGGACCGGGTGACCTGGGCGGCCAGCGCGTCCGCCCCGATGCCGCCGGACGTGGTCCGCTTCTGGGCGGGCCTCGGCATCGTGGTGATGGACGCCTGGGGCCTGACCGAGACGACCGGGGTGGCGACCTCCAACAGCCCCAGGGCGGGCTTCCGGCTCGGCTCGGTGGGGCGGCCCGTCGCCTCCGTGGAGGTGCGGGCCGCCGCGGACGGGGAGTTGGAGGTGCGCGGCGCGTCCGTCTTCGCCGGTTACCTGCGGCCGGACGGGTCGGTGGACTCGCCGCTCGACGCGGAGGGCTGGCTGGCCACCGGGGACATCGGCAGGATCGACGACGAAGGCTTCGTCTGGATCACCGACCGCAAGAAGGAGATGATCATCACCTCGACGGGGAAGAACGTCTCGCCCGCCCTGGTGGAGAACACTCTCAAGGAGCATCCGCTGATCGGGCAGGCCCTCGTGCACGGCGACCGGCGTTCCTACGTGGTCGCCCTCCTCGTACTGGACGCCGAGGCCGCCCCGGCCTGGGCCGCCGCCCACGGCGTCGCCGGCGAGCACGACCCCGCCTCGCTGGCCGCGCACCCCGCGGTGCGCGAGGAGATCGAGCGGGCGGTCACCACGGCGAACGGCCGCCTGAACCGTACCGAGCAGGTGAAGAAGTACCGTCTGCTGGCAAACGAGTGGGGCCCCGCGACGGGCGAACTCACCCCGTCGCTCAAGCTGCGCCGGCGGGTCGTCCACGAGCGCTACGAGGCCGAACTCGCCGCGCTCTACGAGGACTGAGCAGCGCCGGGTGTCCCGGGGGCCGGGACACCGAGGGGCCGGTGCCCACCCGTGACGGGTGGGCACCGGCCCCTCGGTGTCGCCGCGGCGGCCTCAGAGGCCGTAGCTCTTGCCGATGATGTCCCGCTGGATCTCGCTGGTGCCGCCGTAGACGGTGGAGACGACGGCGGACCGCAGGTGGCGTTCCATGCCGTACTCGGTGGCGTAGCCGTAGCCGCCCATCATCTGCATGCACTCCAGGGCGACACGCTTGGCGGTCTCCGTGGCCTTGAGCTTGGCCATGGACGCCTCCCGCGGGAACAGCCGGGACGGCTCGGCGTCGCAGTCGGCGGCGACCTCCCGCACCAGCAGCCGGGCGCACTCGATCTCGGTGGCCAGGTCGGCGACCCGGTGCCGCAGTGCCTGGAAGGTCCCGATCGGGCGCCCGAACTGCTCCCGCTCGCGGACGAACGAGACGGCGTCGTCGAAGGCGCGGCGGGCCAGCCCCAGCATGTTCGCGGCGAGGAAGAGCCGCTCGTCGTTCAGCCCCGCCATGAGCTGCGGCCATCCGTGCCCCTCCTCCCCCACCACCGCGTCGTCGGGCAGCCTCACCCCGGTCAGGAACACGTCGTTGACCTCTCGGCCGCCCATGGTCTCGATGCCGCGGACCTCCACCCCCGGTGTGTCCATGGGCACGTGGAACATGGTGAGCCCGCGGTGCTTGTCCGGGCCGGTGCGGGCCACCAGCAGCATGCTCTCGGCGAGATGGGCGTTGGAGATCCAGGTCTTCTGTCCCTCGACCAGCCACCCGCCCCCGGGAAGCCGTTCGGCGCGGGTGCGCAGGGCGCCGACGTCGGAACCCGCGGCCGGTTCCGACATGGCGACCGCCAGCACCGTGCCGCGTGCGACGCCTTCGAGGACCGTCCGGCGCTGTTCCTCGGACCCGAACCGTTCGTAGGCGCGGGCCGTGATGACGGTGGTGATGAACCCGCCCGCCGGGACGAGCCCGTAGGTGGTCTCCTCCAGGAAGACGCAGGCGTCGCCGAGACCGCCCCCGGCGCCTCCGTACTCCTCCGGCAGGCAGACGCCGAGCCAGCCGAGGTCGGCGAGCCGCCGGTAGATCTCCGGGTCGTGCGGCGGGCGCCCGGCGCCGGCCGGGTGATCCGTGCTCGCGCACTCGCGTTTCGCGAAGTCGCGGACTGCGGCGGCGAAATCGGCCTGGGCCTCGGTCAGTCGGCTTCCCATGGGGACCTCCATCGCACTTCGTGACCCCCGCCACCGCTGTGGCAAAGGGTGCTGGCTGGGCATCGGTTGTCGCGGCACGCACGTGCCCCCGCGCTGCGGGCGCCCGGACGGGGCGGGCCCGAGCGTGGGTTCAGCGGCGGCGGTGCAGCCCCCGTACCAGGGCCGCCGCACGTGCCTTCCTGGCGGCGGGCGTGGCGAACGACGTCAGGTCCACCGGCGGCGCGAACCTGCGCACGGTGACCGACTGGGGCGCGGTGAAGGCGAGCAGGCCCGCCGCGCCGTGCACCCGGCCGAAGCCGGAGTCGCCCGACCCCCCGAACGGCAGCGCCGGCACGGCGGCGAAACCCAGTACGGAATTGACCGACACCGCGCCGGCGCGCAGCCGTGCGGCAAGCCGGGCTCCGGTACGGCGGCTGCCGCAGAAGACCGCGGCTCCGAGGGCGTAGCGGGAGGCGTTGGCCAGGTCCACTGCCTGCTGGGCGTCCGCCACCGCGTTCACCACGACCACCGGGCCGAAGGTCTCCTCGGTCATCGCGGGCGAGTCCTCGGGGACGCCGGTCAGCACCACCGGCGCCACGAACGGGTCGGCGACGGAGTCGCCTCCGCCGAGCGCCGTCACCGCGCCCGCCGCCACCGCCTCGGCGACGTGCCGCGCCACCACCTGTGTCTGGGACGGCATGGTCATCGGGCCGTAGGACGCGTCCGTCCCGGTACCCGGGCGCAGTTCACCGGCCCGCTCCACCACCCGGCGGCACAACTCGTCGTGGATCTCCCGTACCGCGTAGACGCGTTCGACGCCCGCGCAGGTCTGGCCGGCGTTGCCCATCGCGCCCCACACGATCGCGTCCGCCGCGGTGTCCAGGTCGGCGTCGGCGGTGACGATCACCGCGTCCTTGCCGCCGCACTCTGCGAGCATCGGGGTCAGGGACTCGGCGCACACCGCCATCACCTTGCGCGCGGTTCCCGGCGACCCGGTGAACGCCACCTTGTCGACGCCGGCGCGGGCGAGTGCCTCCCCGGTGGGGCCGGCTCCGGTGACCACCGTGAGCAGGCCGGTGAACTCCGGCACGGCCGCGTCGAATGCCTCGGCGAGCGCCACTCCGGTGGCGGGTGTGTACTCCGACGGCTTGAACACCACGCCGTTGCCCGCCGCCAGGGCGTACCCGATCGATCCCATGGGCGTGTACACGGGGTAGTTCCACGGCCCGATCACGCCGATCACCCCGAGCGGTCGGTGCACCACGGTGGCGGCCTGGTTGGCCGCGAGCCAGCCGGAGCCGACCCGGCGGCGGCGCAGCAGCCGTCCCGCGTGGCGTGCGGCCCAGTCCAAGTGGCCGATGGTCAGCAGGAGTTCGAGCTCGGCGTCGGTGCGGGGCTTGCCCGTCTCGGCGGCCACCGTCGAAGCGACGGAGTCCAGCCGGCCGGCGAGTTCCCGTTTCCAGGCGAGCAGACGGGAGCGCCTGCCCGCGGCCGGCAGCGCCGCCCAGCGTTCCGCGGCGCGGCGGGTCCGGCCCACGGCGTCCGCGACGTCGGCGGGCCCGTGCACGGGGTGGTCGGCGAGCACCTTCCCGGTGGCGGGGTCGAGGGAGGAGAAGGTCGCCGGTCCGGCCTCCCGTGAGGTGGCGGGGGTGTGCGTCATCACTGCTCCTGAGGTGTGTTGTCGGTGGCCGGTGCGTCGCCGGGGGTGTCGTCGGGTTCGTCGCGCACGTGCGGTGGCGGGTCCTCGTCGGGCAGGGGCCGCAGGGGCCTGTCGTGCGCCCACCGCGGGCCGAGGTCGTCGAGGGTCCAGCCGAAGGGGTAGCTGCGGGGCTTCTGGCGATGCGGCCACCGGTCGGGCCGGGCCGGCATGCGGCGCACCAACAGGGCCCGTGCCCGCAGGCCGTGGTGGGCGACGGCTCGCAGCAGCCGGGGCTGGCGGGGCAGGCCCAGTGCGGTGAGCAGTGGTTCGTCGAGCACCGCCAGGCTGAGCCGGGTCGCCAACGGGCGCAGCGGACGGGGGTACGCGGAGGCGGCGACCCGTAACGTCGCTGCCGCGACACGGCGGTTGGCCGGGGCGTAGGCGAACATCCGCCGCTCGTAGTCGTCATGGAGCCGTTCGAAGCCCGCGTAGTCGGCGGGGAGGCCGTCGATGCCCATCAGTTCGCCCATGCGCCGGCCGACCCGGGCCAGGCTCTCCACCTCGGCCGGCACCAGCGGCCGCCAGCCGTAGCGTGCGATCCACCGCCTCGGGCCGACCACGGTCGTGGCCAATACGTACAGGTAGTCCTCGTTGGCGATGCGGTAGCGGTGGTGGATCCGGTTGAGGTGGCGGACGGCCGACCGGCCGTGCTCGGAGTCCATCCCCTCCCGGACCATTTCGTATGCGATCAGCACCGTGTCGTCGTAGCGCTTGCGTCCCGCCCTCTCGAACTCCTGGGTGCGGTCGAGCAGTCGGGAGACGCGGGGCACCGCGAAGTCGCGCAGGAAGGCGACGGACACGCCCTGCAGGTAGTCCCAGGGAAACTCGTACTGGGTGAGCAGCCAGAAGATCCGCTCGTGGTCCCGTTCGGGATCGAGACGTTCGATCTGGTGGAGCCGTCGGTAACGCCCCATGGACGGTGCCTCCTTGACCCTTCGGACGGTGGATGCCGACGTGACGGGGATCTGACGGAGCGACCGGTCCGGGGCGGCGGTCCGCGGTGCCGATGCCTCCCTCTCCCCTGCAGACGGGGCGGAACGGTGCGCGGGCGGAACGGTCGGGAACTGAGCGTCGTCACCACCATTGCCGAGGGTGGCGGTGCTCGCTATGTTAATGAGAAATCACATGCTCCGACAAGAATCGGAGCGCGGCTGATTTCGCAACTCGCCAGCCAGTACGGCAGTTCACGCCGACTGATCCTTCACGGAAGCGAGTAAGTCAATGGAAAATCTCAGCAGACGACGCATGCTGACACTCGGTGCGGCACTCGGTCTCGCGGGCGCCGCCGGCACCGGCCAGGCATGGGCCTGGCCGGCGTCGAGCTCGGTGGCCGGTACCGGCGCGGGCACGGACCCGGCCTACGTCTGGGACGGCGCGGCGGACCCGCTGATGGCCTCGGTGCTCGACAACGGCCAGGCACCGGCGGTCAATTCGGCGTGGGCCTCCTGGGTGAACAACGGCGACGCACTGCCCGCCGGCCTGCCGGGCAGCGTCACCGCGTACCTCCAGACCGTCAACAAGCTGCCCTCCTGGGCCGACCAGGCCAAGCTGGACCTGGCCGCCGACTTCAACCGCCGCAAGGACACCTACCTGTTCATGCTGTACGGCCTCGGCAGCGGCATCATGAGCACCGTCATCCCGCGCGAGGCACGGAGCGTCTACTGGTCCGCGGGCGGCGCCAACATGCAGGACCGGGCGGCGAAGACGTTCACCTTCGGCTACGACCTGTCCCAACTGGGCGCCTTCAAGCCGACGGGCCAGTTCGTCGTCACCGCCAACAAGACGCGCATGGTGCACGCCGCGGTGCGACACCTGCTGCCCCAGTCGCCGCACTGGACGGCGGTCTCCGACGAGGCCGTGCCGATCAGCGCCGCCGACATCCTGGTCACCTTCCACAGCCTGGGCACCTACGTGCACCGCAAGATGCTCGACTGGCACATCCCGATGTCGGCGGCCGACCAGGACGCGTTCCTGCACTCGTGGCAGGTCGCCATCCACCTCCTCGGCGTACCGGACGAGTACATCCCGCAGACCTGGGCGGCCGCGGAGGCGCAGTCGGCCCAGGTGCTCACCCCGATCCTCACGCCCACCCCCGAGGGCATCGAACTGGCCCAGGACCTGCTCGGCCTGACCGCCCAGATCGACCTGGGGGTCACGCGCGGGTTCCTCAACGAGTTCGTGCGCTACGTCCTCAGCGACCAGGTGGGCGACTGGCTCGGGCTGAAGCGCGACTACGCGGCCGCGGCCCTCGTCCGTACCGGATGGCCGGCCTTCATCCTGTTCCGCGAGGGCCTGTCACCCGTACTGCCCGGCGCCTTCTACATGTTCGACCAGTTCCTGCGCGCCCTGGCCATGCTGTTCCTCAACAAGGGCGCGTCGACCACCACGACGCCCATCATCATTCCCACGGGAAACAGGGCGACTGCTTGAACCGCCGACCCTGCTTCGGCTGCGCGCCCCCCGGCCACCGGGCCGCGGGGCGGCACCCGGGGCAACTTCCCGCGCCACGTGCGGATTTCGGCCCCCGACCGTTCGGCCGGCTGCCGGACTCCCCCCGCGCCGCTCGTCCCCCGCGCCCCTCACAGACCCAGGGCGCTCACGACCAGAGTGGTCACGGCGTCACGGTGCGCCGGACTGTCCCGCCAGCGCAGGACACGTCCGGCCTCGACGACAACACCGAACCCCGCGTGCACCAGAAGACGGGCCTGGCGAGGGTCCAGCTCCGGCCGCACCAGCCGCAACTGCTGCTCCCAGACGGCGATGTGCTCACGCTGCGCGAGGACCAGCGGCCGGCGCAGACCGTCGGGCAGCCCGGCCAGTTCGGCCTCGGCGACACTGTTCAGCTCGGTGTGCTCGAAGCTGTACGCCACGTACGTTGCCGCCAGCGCGACGACGGCCTCGCGCGGGCCGGCCACGTCGTGCAGGCTCCGGTCCGTGCCCTGGGCCAGCAGCCCCGCGGCCTGGAGGCACGCCGCCGCCAGGATGTCGACCTTGCCGGGGTAGTGGCGGTAGAGCGCGGACGGTGCCAGTCCCACCGCCTCCGCGATCTGTCCGTTGGTGACGCTCGCGAACCCGTCCCTCGCGAACAACGGGACGGCGGCCGCGAGAATCTCGGCGCGGCGCGTACGGGGCACCGGAAGGGCCGGCAGCTCGACGTGCGGCGCGCCTCCGCGCACCGTCGGGTCGGTCTCGCACACGCGCAGCGCGGACGCCAACAGCAGCTCCTCCGCCCGGCGTTGAGCTATCGAGGTGCGGTGCATCGCGACGGACCCGATCACACCCAGAGCCGCCACGGCCCGCAGCCTGTCGTCACGGAGGAGGCGCTCGTGCTGCACGGCCGCGTCGACCCGCCCGACGACGTGCGCGAACTTCGACCGGAGACGGCGGCGGTCCTCGTGGTTGAGGTAACGGGCCTCCCAGCGGTACACACCGCCCGACGCCCGGTGCGCGACGCTGACCCCGGTGACAGCGGCGAGCACGTCCGCGAGGCCCGCCGAGGCCGGCACCTCGTCGAGCGCGACGACGAGACGGTCCACCATGACGTCGGCGCACTCGGCGAACAACGCGTACTTGTTGGGGAAATGCCGGTACAGGGCCGCGGCGCTGATCCCCACGCTCGCGGCGATCTTCTCCATGGAAGCGGTGTGATAGCCGAGTTCGCTGAAGACCCGGCCGGCGGCCCCGACGATCAACTGCCTGCGATTGCGGGGCCGAGTGGCCGCGCCCGGATCGGCTGTCACGACCGAGCAGGCGAATGTGGAGACGGGGCCATACGGGCCAGTCAATCACACGTCCCCGCAGGATTCCGGACCACCCCGAACCTCCACCGTCCTGCGAACATCCCGACGCCCGATCGGAGTTGCGCACACGCTCCCCACCCGACACGCGTGGCTCCGAACCGCGGACAGCCGGCTCCGGACCTCGCTGGGCCCCACCCGTCCGAGCCACACCGACGCCCTCGCCCCGGCTCACCCGGCCCGATCGACGAAGAGCGGAACGCGTGCCGCGCACGCGCCCGCAGGAAGGAGAGGCCATGCGCAAAGCCAGTTGGATCCTGAGCGGCACGGCCGTGGTCCTGGTGGCGGCGTCGGCCGTGACCCGGTTCACGGTCTACCCGGCCCTGCACCAGGTACCGGACGGCAGCGAGACCACGTTCCGGCTGCACGGCACGGCCACCCTGCTCAACGCGAGCGCACTGAGCGGTGGGGGTGGCGAGCTGTTCCTGCGCGACGTGCCGGTGACCATGAACCGGCACGTCGCGGTCACCGACACCGACGGACGGACCGCTGTCGTGCACGACGACGCGGCGCTGCGCGGTCCGGGCGGCAAGGAACTCGCCGTCTCCCGGTACATCTGGGCGCTCGACCGCCGCGACCTCACGGCTCGCCCCGCCCCCGCCGGCTCCAAGGCCCAGAACCACACGGGCCTGACCGTCGGCTGGCCCCTCGAACCGGCGAGACGGGACTACCCGTTCTGGGACACCGGCACCGAGAAGGCGGTGCCCGCCCACTACACCGGGGACAAGACCATCGGGGGCAGGAACACCTACGTGTACGACGTCTCGGCCACCGGGCAGCTCGCCGACCCCGCCGTCGCCAAAAGCCTGCCGAAGGCCCTGCCCCGGGCGGCCGTCGTCCAGCTCACCAACGCGCTGCCGGTCCAACAGCGGCCTTCCGCAGCGGAGTTGGCCGCACTGCCCGTGACCGTACCGCTCACCTACGACTCGGCCACCGAACAGCGCGCCTGGATCGACACCGCCACCGGGTCGACCGTGGACGGCACGCTGCACCAGACCGTGACCGCCCGGACCACGGGGGCCGACGGCCCGCTGACCCTGTTCCCCGTGACCGACGTCAACGTGCGCGCGACGGACGCCACGGTCAGGGACCAGGCCGACACCGCCGCCGACACCGCCCGGCTGCTCTGGATCCTCCGGGACGGCGTCCCACTGGGCCTCCTCGTCGTCGCCCTGCTCCTCGCCGCCCTCGCCGTCCGGCAGTCCCGCCGGCCCACCCGCACCGACCCCGCCGGCGAGGAGGTCCACCCCGACGACGTCAGGACGCCGATCTCCTGACCCGCACCCGGCCGGTCCCGCCGGACACGGAGCAGGGACCTCGCAGGACCGGCCGGCGGCACGAGGCCCACGTGCCCGCCACCTTTCCGAACCGCATCCGCGGTCTCGGCACCGCCGAAAGGACCCCGTATGGACCCGCGCGAAGCCCGCGCCCGCTTCCGTTCCCTCCGCGACGCGGAGGGCCCCGTCGAGTCCGCCGAACTCGACGCCGTCTGGGCAGAGTTGGACACAGTCCGGCCCGAGGAGATGCTCGGCCGGTGGAAAGGCGCCGAGTTCGACACCGGCCATCCCCTCAACGGCATGCTCCCGAAGGCGGGTTGGTACGGGAAGACGTTCCACTCCCTCCAGGACGCCCAGCCGCTGATCTGCCGCGACGCCACCGGCAAGTTGTACTCCAACCTCGAACTCGGCAGGGGCGAGGCCAGCTTGTGGACCGTCGAGTTCCGCGGTGAACCGACCGCCACGATGATCTACGACGGACGACCTGTGCTCGACCACTTCAAGCGGGTCGACGACACCACCTTGATGGGGATCATGAACGGCAAGGAAGTCCCGCCGGACGGCCCCTTCTACTACTTCCTCCTGGAACGCGCCCCCGAGGCCGAGCCCGAGACCGGGACGGCGCCCGGGACCACGTCCGGGACAGGGGCCGAGGCCGCCGGACCGCGGGAGCCCGGAGACCGCGCGTGACGCACGCCCGCGCCGCGGTCGTCCCGGCACCCGGCGCGCCCTTCGTCGTCCGCGACGTGCGGCTCGACGACCCCCGGCCGGGCGAGGTGCTGGTCAGGATGACCGCCACCGGGGTGTGCCACACGGACCTGGCCATGCGGGACACCTGGCCGTCGCAGCGCACTCCCATGGTCTTCGGTCACGAGGGCGCGGGGCGGGTCGAGGCCGTGGGCTCCGAGGTGACGGGCCTCGCCCCGGGGGATCACGTCTGCCTCACGTACGCCAGCTGCGGCGCCTGCCGGCAGTGCGCGGCCGACCAGCCCGCGTACTGCCGCGCGGCACGGGCCCTCAACCTCTCCGGCGGGCGCGGCGACGGCACCACCACACTCCGCCTGGACGACCGCCCCCTGCACGGCGGCTTCTTCGGACAGTCCAGCTTCGCGACCCACGCCGTCGTCCAGCAACGGGGAGTGGTCAAGGTCCCCGCCGGGCTTCCGCCCGAAGTCGTCGCACCGCTGGGCTGCGGTGCCCAGACGGGCGCGGGAACCGTACTGAACCGGCTTCGCCCCGAGCCGGGCACCTCGCTCGTCGTCCTCGGCTCCGGCGGTGTCGGACTGAGCGCGCTGATGGCGGCACTGAGCCTGGGCTGCGACCCCGTGGTGGCCGTCGACCCGGTCGCCACCCGCCGCGCCCTGGCCGTCGACCTCGGCGCCAAGGCGGCGCTGGCCCCCGACGACAAGCTGGTGGCGGCCCTGCGTGACCTCACCGACGGCGGGGCCCACCACGTCGTCGACACCACGGGACGCCCGGCGATGATCCGCCGGGCCGTCGAGGCGCTGCGCCCGCGGGGCGAACTCGCGCTCGTCGGGCTCGGCGGGGAGGTGACGTTCGACCCAATGAGTCTGCTCGCGAAGGGAGTTCGCATCCACGGGGTGACCGAGGGCGATTCCGACCCCGCCCGCTTCCTCCCCGAACTCCTCGACCTGCACCGGCACGGCCACTTCCCGGTGGAGCGGCTGGTCACCACGTTCCCCTTCGAGGACATCAACACCGCGGTGGCCGCCATGCGGGACGGCAGCGTGATCAAGCCCGTCCTCACGTTCGCGTAGAGGTCGTCTCGCCCGGTGGCCGTCCTCAACGGCGCAGATGATCCAGGAATCCGTCGGGCAGAGGGCAGGGACGTTCCTCGGGCAGCAGTCGCCGGGCACCCTCCGCGTCCCCGTCCCGCACACGAGCGTGGAGGTCGTGCGCGAGCGCGGTGACGTCGGTGATGGCGACCACCCACTCGTCCACGTAACGGTGCGCCGCTTCGCCGGTGAGCCCGAGTTGCAACGACCGGTGTGGGAGCGGCCGCACGTGCAGATCGCGCTCGGGATCCCATTGGACCCGGGCCGGCGCTCGCTTCAACTGCCGCTTCCAGGTGGCTCGGTCGGGGTGAAGTCCGTGCTCGTAGTGGGCAAGGCAGGCGTGCTCCAGCGCCCACTCGAAGCCCTCGCGGGTGATCTCGATGGCGAGGACGGTTTCCTGGCCTTCCTTGAGGCCCCAGCCGCAGCGATACATCATCCACAGGAAGGACGGCTTGATCCACGTCATCCGGTCCCGCCGCCAGAGCGCCGGGAAGCGGCCGTCTCGGGCTGCGGGCAGGCCGATCTGCGGTGCGTATGCCTGGTAGACGGTGACCGTGGAAGGGGTCTGGCGGGCGCGGATCTGATACTTGGGTACTGCCACGCCGACCAGCGTGGGGGCCGCGTCCAGCACGCGCCATCGAATTACCGGGACCCCGAGCGCTCGCCAGTGGCGGCCGGCAACGAACAGCGGAGCCGGGCCAGTTGCACCTCGCGGCCCCGCTGCCGTCGTCGGCCCAGGGCCGCCGAATCGGCGAGCGGTTACCGGCGGGCGGTCAGGCGGCGGATGCCGCGAGGGCCGGGTAGAGGCGGCGTGCGGTGCCGGCGAAGATCTGTTCGCGGTCCCGCTCCGGCAACTCGGCGAGTGTTTCTTCGGCGAGGGTGCGGAGTTGGGGCAGGGATTGTTCGGCTGCGGGGAGGTTGGATCCCCAGGCGATGCGGTCGGCGCCGAAGGCCTTGATGACCGGGGTGAGGAAGTCGGTTGCCTGGTCGCCGGCGTTGTGGAGTTGTTCGAGGTTGCGGTGGGTGAGTTTGAGGTGGAGGCCGGGGTGGACGCCAAGCGCGGCGACGTCCTGGCCCGCTGTCGCGGGGGAGGTGGTGATGTCGGGGTAGCCGATGTGGTCGAGGAGGACGGTGACGTGGGGGAAGCGTTCGAGGAGTTCGACGAGATGGTGGGTGGCGGGGCCCAGGCGCATCTGGAGGCAGACGGGGATGCGGAGTTCGCCGGCCTGTTCCCAGAAGGGGAAGGTCTCGGGTGCGGCGAACCATTCGCCCTGGGTGGGGACGGTGCTGCCGCTGGTGAAGAGGCGGACTCCGGCGAGTCGGCCTTGGCCGGTGGCGGTCTTGAGGAGGGTGGCGGCGTCGTCGCGCAGGGGGTCGACGGTGCCGACGGCGGCGAAGCGGTCGGGGTGGGCGCGGGTGGTGTCCAGGACGTAGGAGTTGTCGTAGCCGTAGTGGGTGGTGGCCTGGACGAGGACGGCCTGGCTGATGCCGGTCTGGTCCATGCGGGCGATCATGCCCTCGGCGGTGACGGGGCGGGTGGCGGCCCAGGCGGACTGCTTGCCCCCGATGGGTGCCTGGGGGTAGCGGGCGGTGTCCGCGGAGATGATGTGGCAGTGCGCGTCGACGATGTCCACGTGGTGTGCTCCCTTGTCTGAGGGGGTGGTCCGGGCCGGTTCAGGCGTCGGGGTAGTCGCCGGGGGCGAACAGTGCGGGCAGGTCGTCGGGGAAGCCGGGGTCGAGAAGGTGCTGGTCCTTGGCGAAGCGGACCATCGCGGTGAGGCTGCGCTCGTTGGCTGCGATGCCGTAAGGGACGGGGTCGGTGCCGGTCTGCTGTGCCTGGCGGGCCAGGCGGGGTGTCGCGGACCAGTCGGGGTGCGCGGCGAGGTGGCGGCGCTTGGACCGGGCGAACGCCGCGTAGAGGCGGGTGGGCAGGTCGGGGTCGTGGTCGAGGAGTTCGGAGCGGATCGCGACCAGGGAGTGCAGGGGGTAGATGCCGGTGCGCAGGCAGTGGTCGGCTGCGAGGGTGGCGGCCTCGGGGAACAGGGGGTAGGGGCTGTCGTCGGCACCCGGCTCGGCTTCGGTGGTGGCCGTCCAGCCGGCGCGGGGGGCGCCGGCGCGGCCGGTCCCGGCGTTGCCGGTCAGCGCGGCGTCGATCTCGCCCGTGCGCAGGAGATCGCCCAGCGAGCGTTGGTCGGTGACCCGTTCGACGTTGGCGGGGACACGCCCGCCGACGTGGTCGTCGTCGTCCACGACCCAGGTGATGCTGTCGGTGTCGACGCCGTACTCCTCGCGCAGCACACCACGCACCCACACCCCCGTGCTCACCGAGTACGCCCGCACACCCACCCGGCGTCCCTCCAGGTCCTTCGGGAAACGGATCCCGGAGCCCGCCGCGCACTGGACATCACCGTGGTGGAAACGCCGGTTGAGGAACACCGGGACGGCTGTGAGCGCGACGCCGGCCTGGCGGGCCATCAGGTAGGACACCGGGGCGAGTTCACAGACGTCGAACTCCAGATCACGGATCATCCGCCGGTACGCACCGATCACCGGCCTGACCTCCACCGGCTCGACCGCGTACCCCTCGACCTCGACCTCGCCCCCCAACACCGGCTGCGCGTGCGGGTAATCTCCGAGAACCACTGTGAGCTTGTCCATGTGCTCTTTCCTTCCTCGTGTGTCGACGCGCCCGGCCGTCCGCTGCGGGCTGCCGGCGTGGGGGTGTGTGCCGGGGGTGGTCAGCCGCCGAGGCGGGACGGTGTGACGTCCAGGGCGGCGCAGGTGCGGTCGACGAGTTCGTCGTAGTCGACGGCGCGGGGGACGACGTCCTGTTCCAGGGCGTAGGCGGCGGCCTTGGTGAACGCCCCGCGCAGCGCCTCGAAGCCGACCGGGTGCAGCGGGAACGGGCCGCTCCCCTCCTCCTGGTCGGCCAAGACGGTGCGCATCGCGTCGTACGCGGCGAGGATCGCGGGGGCGTGCCGTGCGGCGGCCGCCTCGGACACGCCGACGACGTGGTTGACGGGGACGAACCCCTGGTCCTTCGACCACTGTTGGGCGACCGTCTGCGCGTCGTCGATCGCGGTACGGATCCGGTCGTCGGCGGGGAGTTCGTTGCCCATGATCCCGAAGTCGACGTTGCCCGCGAGGAAGTCCGCCGGCAGCTTCGTGCCCTCCGGCGCCCGTCGCACCCAGGACGGATCGACCGCACCCTCGACGTGGTGTCCCTCGTACGTGGTCCAGTGGGCCTTGCGCAGGTCGACGCCGCACTGCTCGGTGAGGAACCCGCGCACCCACACCCCTGTGGTCTGACTCCAGGCCCGCACGCCCACACGGTGGCCCTCCACGTCGGCCACCGACAACCCGCCCATCGTCACCAGCGTCTGGTGCTGGTGACGCCCCAGCGTGGTCAGCGGCAGCAGCAGGACCGGCTTGCCGTGGGCCACCGCCTGCAACACGGTCACAATCGCCAGCTCGCACAGATCCACGTCCGACGCGTTCACGAAACCCCGCGACGCCTTGTGCACCGGCGCGACACCGACCCGCTCCACCTCCGTTCCCGACTCCCGGACCGCCACCGCAGCAGCCCCCGCGAGATCGTCCCGGCCGAGCACCAACTTCATGTCTCTCTCCTCCTCTTGGACGTTTGCCTGGACCGGTCGGTTCGGGCGGTTCATACGTCTTCGCCGTACTGGATGCGTCGGTAGGGGGTGCTGAGGACTTCGCGGGTGATGCGGACGTCGATGACGGTGGGGCGTGGGGTGTGGACGTACTCGGCGAGTGCGGTGCGGAGTTCCTGGGGGGTGCGTACGGTTGCTCCGGCGCCGCCCAATGCCTGGGCGACGGTGCCGAGTTCGGGTGTGGGGATGGTGGCGAGTTCGGGGTCGAGGCCCTTGGCGCGGGCCTTGTGGTATTCGGCGCCCAGGCCCTGGTCGTTCATGACGACGACGAGGAGGGGGACCTGGTAGCGGACGGCGGTTTCGAACTCGGGCAGGTGCATGAGGAAGCTGGCGTCGCCCTCGACGACGAAGCCGGGTTTGCTGCCGTGGGCGATGAGCTGTCCCAGTGCGATGAGGGGGGCCTGGCCGATCGCGCCGAACATGCCGTAGTTGGAGAGCACGTCGCGTGAGCGTTGGAAGAGCATGGTCCCGAAGTCGGTCTGGTGGCCGCTGCCGAGCACCAGTCCCATCTCGCCGGGCAGTTCACTGTCCAGGATCCGGATCGCCTCGCGGGGGTCGAGGAGTCCGGGTTGGCTGACGTACTCCTCGGGCTCGGCGAGCCGGGCGCTCAGGTGCCCGCGCACCGTATCGGTGTGGTAGCCCGTGAGTTTGACGTCGCGGTCCTTCAGGGTGCGGGTCAGGGCGGTGAGGGCGGTCACCGCGTCGGCTTGGAGGTAGCAGTCGGCGGTGCGGCCGTTGCCCATCACGAGGTGCGGGGCGGTGTCGATCTGGATGTACTTGGCCTCGGGGTAGAGGTAGCCGCTCTCGATGGTGTAGTGGTTCAGGCTCGCGCCGACCGCGACCACACAGTCCGCCTCCTGGAGCAGTTCCATGGAGGCCTTGTCGCCGAACAGCCCGGACAGGCCAACGTGGAAGTCGGTGCGGTCGCACAGCCAGTTCTTCGCCTGCAACGTCGTCGCCAGCAGCGCGCCCGTCTGCTCCTGCAACGCCAGGATCTCCTCACCGGCGCCGGCCCTGCGGGCACCGCGCCCCGCGATGACGACCACACGCCGGGCGTCCTGGAGCAGGGCGGCGGCGTCCTGGACGGCGGCGGGGTCGGGCAGCAGCCGCTGGGTGCGGATCAGGGCGGTGGAGGGAACGTACTCCTCGTCGTCGTCGTCCAGCTCCGCGACCTGGACGTCGAAGGGGGCGCTGATCATGACGGGGCGGGAGGTGGTGCGGGCGAGGTAGAACGCCTGGCGTACCGTCTCGTTGGCGTTCTCGGGGCGGGTGACCTGGAGGAACTCGCACTCGATCGCGGCGGCGAAGCGCCGCTGGTCCAGGTACTGGGTGGCGCCCTCGTCCCCGAGCGGGGTCTCGCCGCAGAACGCGACCAGCGGGGTCCGGGCCCGGCTCGCGCACAGCATCGACGTCGCCAGCTGCGAAACCCCCGGCCCGCTCGTCGTGGTCACCACACCCGGCTGCCCCGACCCGCGGGCCCAGCCGTCCGCCATCCCCAGACCGGACCCCTCGTGACGCACCTCGTACAGGCGCACCCCCCGGTCCGTGAGGGCCGCCATCCAGTGCATGTTCGCGTCACCCATCATCCCGAACACATCCGTGGTGCCCTCACGCACGAACGCCTCGGCCAACGCCTCATAGACCTTCACTTCTGCAACTCCTTCTTCAGGGCATTCTCGATGCGGGGGAAGACCCGCAGGGCGTTGCCGCCGTAGATCGCCCGGCGGTCCTCGTCGCTGATGGTGTCGATGGAGTCGAGGGTGTATTTGGTGTCGTCGAAGCGCCGTCCGGTTTCGGGGTCGATGCTGCGGACGGCGCCGATCATCTCGGAGGCGAAGAGCACGTTCGAGGCGGGCAGGACGTCCAGGAGGAGTTCCATGCCGCGCCGGTGGTAGACGCAGGTGTCGAAGGACACGTTCGGCAGGATCGACTCCTCCAGCGGCGGCCGGCCGCGGTCGATCATCATGCCCCGGTAGCGCCCCCAGTGATACGGGACGGCACCCCCGCCGTGCGGCAGGACCAGCCGCAGCGTCGGGAAGTCCTTGAACAGGTCCGACTCGCACAGCTGCATGAACACCGCGGTGTCGCCCGCGAGATAGTGCGCACACGTGCCCTGCAACGCCGGGTTGCGCGACATCGCCACATGCACCATCGCCGGCACGTCCAGCTCCACCAGCTTCTCGTAGAGCGGGTAGTACACCCGGTCCGTCAACGGCGGCGCCTGATAGAAACCGTCCGAGGGATCCGGGTTGAGCAGACACCCGACGAACCCCAACTCCTCGACACACCGCTCCAGTTCGGCAACCGAGTTGCGCACCGAGGCCGGAAGGGCGTCCCCGGGGGACTGCGGGAGCTGGCACGCGCCGACGAACCGGCCGGGAAACAGCGAACACACCCGGGCGATAAGATCGTTGCTCACCCGCGACCAGTCCAGACTCGTGCGCTCGTCACCGTAGTGGTGGGCCATCTTGCCCGCACCCGGGGAGAACACCGTCACGTCCGTGCCGCGCTCGGTCTGCAGCTTCAGCTGCCCGTTCGTGATCGCGTCGCGGATCTCGTCGTCGCCGATGCGCAACTCGTCCGGCGACACACGCGCCCCGGACCCCTCGAACGCGCGGATCTGCCGCTCGCGCCACTCGCCCAGCGCCGCAGGCGCCGTGGTGAAGTGACCATGGCAGTCAATGATCATGTGAAAGCTCCGTGACGTGACGTGCAGTGGAGGACACGGTCGTATGCCCGAGCCCGGACCGGGTTGGTTGTGGCCAGGTCAGGTGCGGCCGGTCAGCTCGCGCGCCCGGTCCAGCCCCGGGTAGGTCCGCACCGGTGCGGACATCAGGAACCGGTAACCGTCCTCCAGGACCTGCTTGACGTTCGCGGCGGTCACGTGCGGATGCCCGACCGCGATGCCGCGCTCGCCGCAGATGTCGAGGATGCGGCGCTTGCACTCCAGGACCCGCGGGTGCTCGTACTGGCGGGGCACACCCAGCTCCTGGCTCATGTCGCCCTCGCCGACAAGGATCAGCCCGATCCCGGGCACCCGGTCCAGGATCTCCGGCAGGTTCCGGATACCGAGCTGGTCCTCGATCATCAGCCCCACCAGAATCTCCCCGTCCGCAGCCAGCGGCCACACATCCGCCCGGGCGTAGTACTCGATGTTCGACAAGCCCCAGTACCGCGTCGCCGCGTGCGGACCGTCCCCCCGCAACCCCGCCGGCTCGAACAGCCCCGCCTCCGGGAGCCTGGGATAACGGCACGCGGCGACCGCGTTGCGGGCCTCCTCCACGGTCGAGATGTGCGGCCACACGATCCCGAACGCCCCCAGGTCCAACGCCTGCTT